>NZ_KZ679100.1 GCF_003024235.1 Arenimonas caeni
GGGGGGCGCTGGCGACCGAAGGCGCCGGGGCGGGCTCGGCCCGCGAGGGCAGGGGCGAGGCCGCCACGGGCGGGGCGGCCCCGGGGGCCGCCGCCGTTGCGCCCCGGGCCACGAACTGGCGCAGCGCCAGCAGGTCGC
Organism: Arenimonas caeni; assembly: GCF_003024235.1. Taxonomy (GTDB): domain Bacteria; phylum Pseudomonadota; class Gammaproteobacteria; order Xanthomonadales; family Xanthomonadaceae; genus Arenimonas; species Arenimonas caeni. The sequence continues at coordinate 139 of NZ_KZ679100.1, forward strand.
GCTGGGTGCGCCGCAGGTCCAGCTGCAGGGCCAGCACCCAGCCCAGCAGCAGGCCGGTGGCTCCGCCGGCCAGGAACCCGAACACGTCATGGTCCAGGTCCATCACCGCCAAGCCGAACAACGCGCCCAAGAGGGCGCCAATGATCCCCAGGATCCAGGCCATCCAAGTCCCCACTCGCCTTTGAATGCCGAGTGTAACGAAGCCGCGGGCGGCGGCGGGCCCCAAAACAAAACGCCGCCCGGGTGGGCGGCGTCTTGATGGAACTGGTCGGGGAGACAGGATTTGAACCTGCGACTTCTACGTCCCGAACGTAGCGCTCTACCAGGCTGAGCTACACCCCGAGGGATCGAGCCGATAATTCTAGGGGCTCAGGCGGCTTTCGGCAAGTGCGCCGGTGCGCGTACACGGGGCCGCGACGCGCCGGGGCGGCGGCAGCCGCTAGAATGCCGGGGTTCGCACTGGAGTGCCCGCCTTGATCAAGCCCCGCACCACGCCCGGCGTCATGGAGCTGCTGCCCCGTGACCAGATTGCCTTCCAGCGCATGCTGGACGTCATCCGCCGCAACTACGAGCGCTTCGGCTTCCTGCCGGTGGAAACGCCGGTGTTCGAGCTGTCCGAAGTGCTGCTGACCAAGACCGGCGGCGAAACCGAGCGGCAGGTCTACTTCGTGCAGTCCACCGGCGCCCTCGGGCAGGGCGGCCAGCCCGAGCTGGCCCTGCGCTTCGACCTCACCGTGCCGCTGGCCCGCTACGTGGCCCAGCACGAGCACGACCTGGCCTTCCCGTTCCGGCGCTACCAGATCCAGCGCGTGTACCGCGGCGAGCGCGCCCAGCGCGGCCGCTTCCGCGAGTTCTACCAGTGCGACATCGACGTGATCGGCAAGGACACGCTGGGCGTGCGCCACGACGCCGAGATGCCGGCGGTGATCCACGCCGTGTTCTCCGAGCTGGGGGTGGGCCCGTTCACCATCCAGCTCAACAACCGCAAGCTGCTGCGCGGCTTCTTCGAAGGCCTGGGCATCGCCGACGGCGAGCGCCAGGCGCTGGTGCTGCGCGAGATCGACAAGCTCGACAAGCGCGGCGCCGAGGCCGTGCGCGCCACGCTCACCGGCCCGGACTTCGGGCTGGCCGAGGACGTCGCCGACAGGATCATGGCCTTCGTGCAGGTGCGCTCGAACTCGCACGCCGACGCCCTGGCCCGCCTCGACGCGCTGGGCAGCGGCAACGCCACCCTGGCCGAGGGCGTGGCCGAGCTGCGCGAGGTGGTCGAGCTGCTCAAGGCCCAGGGCGTGCCGGAATCGGACTACGCGGTGAACTTCTCCATCGCCCGTGGTCTGGACTACTACACCGGCACCGTCTACGAGACCACGCTCGACGACCACCCGCAAATCGGCTCGGTCTGTTCCGGCGGCCGCTACGAGGACCTGGCCAGCCACTACACCAAGTCGAAGCTGCCCGGCGTCGGCATCTCCATCGGCGCCACCCGCCTTTTCTGGCAGCTGCGCGAGGCCGGCATCATCGAATCGGCCGAAAGCTCGGTGGACGTGATGGTGGGCCTGATGGACGAGTCCCGCCTGGGCGACTCGCTCGACATCGCTCGCCAGCTGCGCGCCGCCGGCATCAATACCGAGGTGCAGATGGAGGCCCGCAAGCTCGCCAGGCAATTCCACTATGCCGACAAGGCCGGCATCCGCTTCGTCGCCCTTTACGGCGAGGACGAAGCCGCGCGCGGCGTGGTCACGGTGAAGGACCTGCGCGCCAAGGAGCAGTTCGAAGTGCCGCGGGCCGAGCTCGCCGCCACGCTCCGGGTCGAACTCGAACAACAGCGCGCCATGGGGAGCCACTGACATGCAGCCGATCACCCTCGACGGCCGCAGCCTCAGCCGCGCCCAGGTGGCCGAGATCGCCCACGGTGCGCCGGTCCGGCTCGACCCGGGCAAGCTGCAGGCGGTGCAGCGCGCCGCCGACTTCCTGGCCGACCAGGTCAAGAAGCAGGAGCCGATTTACGGCGTCTCCACCGGCTTCGGCTCGAATGCCGACAAACTGCTGGGCTCGCGCCGCGTGCGCGAGGGCCTGCCCGGCGCCGCCGACACCGGCGAGAGCGTGCTCGAAGAGCTGCAGCGCAACCTGATCGTCACCCACGCGGTCTGCGTGGGCGAGCCGTTCCCGGCCGACGTAGTGCGCGCCATGCTGGCCATCCGCATCAACACCTTGATGATGGGCCACTCCGGCATCCGCCCGCAGGTGCTGCAGTCGCTGGCCGACCTGCTCAACGCCGGCATCGTGCCGGTGGTGCCGCGCAAGGGCAGCGTCGGCGCCAGCGGCGACCTGGCGCCGCTTTCGCACCTGGCCATCGTGCTGCTCGGCGGCGGCGAAGCCTTCTATGACGGCGAGCGCCTGCCCGGCGCAGTCGCCCTGGCCCGCGCCGGCCTGCAGCCGGTGTCGCTCTCGCACAAGGAAGGCCTGGCGCTCAACAACGGCACGGCGCAGATGCTGGCTACGGCCGTGCTGGCGATCGAGAAGCTCGAGGACCTGCTCGACACCGCCGACCTGGCCGCGGCGATGACGCTCGACGCCTTCGCCGGCCGCCTGCGCGCCTTCGACCCGCACGTGCACGCGCTGCGTCCGCACCCGGGCCAGGTGCACGTGGCCGCGCGCCTGCGCACGCTGCTGGCGGGCTCGACGCTGTCGGACATCGCCTACCACCTGGTGCCGCGCTTCCGGCAGTGGCAGCCCGAGAGCTGGACCGCGCCGGAGCAGCAGGCCCTGGCCTTCGACATCGGCTGGGACTGGGTGCCGCTGAACCAGCGCCACGGCCGCGAGCGCTTCTACCAGCGCTTCCGCCCCTTCCGCGGCGGCAAGAAGCACCAGCCGCAGGACAGCTACTCGCTGCGCTGCATCCCGCAGGTGCATGGCGCCGTGCGCGACGCGCTCGAGCAGGCCAAGCGGGTGGTGGACGTGGAACTCAACGCCGTCACCGACAATCCGCTGCTGTTCCCCGACCTCGAGGGCGCGCGGGAGATCGAGGACCAGGTGGTGTCGGCCGGCCACTTCCACGGCATGCCGCTGGCGCTGGCGATGAGCTACCTCAAGGCGGCCATCCCGGTGCTGGCCTCGATCTCCGAGCGCCGGCTCAACAAGCTGGTCGACCCGGCCACCAACGACGGCCTGCCGGCCTTCCTGATCGGCAACGAGGACGGCACCGAAAGCGGCTTCATGATCGTGCAGTACACCGCCGCCGCGCTGGTGAACGACCTGGCCAGCCGGGCGCATCCGGCCAGCGTGTACTCGATCCCGACCAGCGCGAATGCCGAAGACCACGTGTCCATGGGCGCCAACGAGGGCCGGCACGTGCTGGAGATGGTGGAGGACCTGGGCCACGTGCTGGCGCTGGAGCTCTACACCGCCGCGCAGGCGCTGGACTACCGTCGCGACATGATCAGCGCCGCCCGCGCGCTGGCGCGCTCCTCGGACGCCGAGGGCCTGGCCGCCAAGGTGCAGGGTGCGCCGATGCCCGGCCATGCCGACCGCGCCAGGTTCCTGGAGGAGGTCGAAGGCCTGCGCCAGGAACTGGCCGCGGCGCCCGAGTTCGAACCGGGCGTGGCCGTGCGCGCCGCCTGGGCCGCCCTGCGCGAAGTCATTCCGTTCATGGCCCGCGACCGCGCCATGGACGGCGACGTCGCCACGGCCGTGGCCCTCGTGCGCTCCGGCAAGCTCCTCACCGCCGCCCGCCAGGCCCTGTAACGCACCTGCAGGAGCGCCTTCAGGCGCGAATCCTCTCTTTGCCGACGGCAAAGTCAAAAGATTCGCGCCTGAAGGCGCTCCTACACGATCCGGTTCAGTCGGCGGCGGCGTGCACGCGGTTGCGGCCGCCGCCCTTGGCGGCGTACAGGGCGTCGTCGGCGCGGTGCAGGGCGTCGTCCACGCCGATGCCGGTGCCCGGGCGCATCACGAAGGTGCCGATGCTGGCGCTGATGCCGATGTTGTTGCCGGCGTAACGTACCGGCTCGCTGCAGATGCGCACGCGCAGCTGCTCGGCCAGCTGCATCAGGCGCTCACCCTCGGTGTCGGGCACCACCGCCACGAACTCTTCGCCGCCGAAGCGCGCCAGCAGCGCCCCGTGCACCGACAGGCTCTCGGTGAGCACCCGCCCCAGCCAGCGCAGGCACTCGTCACCGGCCAGGTGGCCGTGGGTGTCGTTGACCAGCTTGAAGTGGTCCAGGTCGATCAGCAGCACGCCCAGCGGCTGCCGGTGCTCGGCCGCGTGGTGCATCTGGTGTTCGAAGACGTCGCGGAAGTGGCGGCGGTTGAACAGCCCGGTCAGCGCGTCGCGGCGGTTCGACTCGCGCAGGCGCTGGTTGGCTTCGGCCAGCTGCTCGAGCGCCATGCTCAGTTCCGACGTGCGGCGCGCCACGTGGCGTTCGAGCTGCTCGTTGTGCTCGCGCACCAGCCTCTCGTTCTCGCCGCGCAGCCTCGCGTAGCGGTAGGCGAGGGCGAAGGAGAGCAGGATCATCTCCAGCGCCGAGCCGATCTGGATGCCGTACTCGGTCAGGAAGCCCTTCTGCAGCAGGCCGAAGCTCACCGAGGCGTATAGCGCCGTGCCCGCCAGCAGGAAGCCCCAGGCGGCCAGGAACACCTTGGCCGGCGTGTAGCCGCGGCGGATGGCGGTGACGGTGATGAAGACGATGAACAGCGCGCCCGGGAACACCGCCAGGGTCAGCGGCTTGACCACCGTGCGGTATTCGACGATCAGCGAGGCCACGCCCATCAGCAGGTAGAAGGCGATGATCGCCAGCGAGGCCACGTTGGCGCGGGGCTGGCGCTCGGGCAGCTCGAGGAAGACGCGGCAGAACTGGTGCATCGCCACCTGCGAGAGCGCCATCGACAGCGGGATGGCGTGGTTGGCCAGCCAGGGCGAGTTGGGCCACAGGTATTCGAAGGCCAGGCCGTTGAGGCAGAGCATCACCAGGCCGAAGGCGCTGACGTGCAGCATGTACCAGAAGTGGCTGGCGTCGCGCAGGCTCAGCCAGAGCACCAGGTTGTAGAAGAACAGCGCCACCAGGATGCCGTAGAAGATGCCGATGCCCAGCTGCGAGTCGCGCTCGAGCTCGGCGAAGGCGGTGGGCGAGTAGAGCGCCAGCGGCACCTGCAGCGAGCTGCGGCTCGAGACGCGCACCAGCAGCTCCACGCGCGTGCGGGTGGGCAGGTCGACCCAGAAGTTGGGGTGGCGGTAGCGGATCGAGCGCGCCGAGAAGGGCACGCTGTCGCCCGAGGCGAAATGCTCCACGCGGCCGTCGGGATAGCGCAGGTAGATGTCGACGTTGTCCAGCAGCGGGTAGTGCAGCACCAGCAGCCAGCGCTGCAGGTTGGCGCGGCTGTTGAACAGCTCGGCATGGAACCAGTAGGCGCCCTCGGAGAAGCCCAGGGTGGTGTTGCCGTCGGGCAGGGGGGCGAACTCGCCGCGGCCGACCCGCGCCAGCATGGTGGTGGCGTCGGCCCGGCCCTCCGGGTCCACGGCGTACTGCAGGTGGGGCGCCAGCCGGAGCTGCTCCGTACCCTCGTCGAGCAGGGCGGGCTGGGCCCGCGCGTCCAGGACGCAAAGGGCCAGCAGCAGCGCCAGGAGCCTAGCGAAAATGCCCATCAGTGAACGGATTCCCCTTATCCGCCGCCACTCTAGACCGCAGGGCAGGGCTTGGCCAGACGGATGGAACGCTGGGTTCGGTTGACAATGTAATAACGCGCTATTACATTCTCACGCCATGAAGCGCCGCGACCCCGCCACCCGCCCGGACCAAGCCGACCTCGACGCCCTCGTCGAGGCCCTGCTGAGCCTGCGCGAGCCGGCGGAGCTTCGGGCCTTCCTGGACGACCTGTGCACCCCGGCCGAACTCGAGGCCCTGTGCGACCGCTGGCGGGTGATCCCCCTTCTGCAGGCGGGCGTGCCCTACCGCGAGATCCACGACCGCACCGGCGTCAGCGTCACCACCATCGGCCGCGTCGCCCGCTGTCTCGAGCGCGGTGCCGGCGGCTACAGGCTGGCGGCCCAGCGCGCCGGCTTCCCCGCGTCGCCCGAATCGGCGCATTGAATCCACCTTTCAGGAACCAGGAGGGCGTCATGAGGACGCACGACCGCCTGCGCATTGCCATCCAGAAATCCGGACGCCTGTCCGACCCCGCCCGCGACCTGCTCGCGCGCGCCGGCCTGGCCTTCCGCGAAAGCCGCGACCGGCTGTTCTGTTATGGCGAATCGCTGCCCATCGACCTGTTGCTCGTACGCGACGACGACATCCCCGGCCTGATCGCCGAAGGCACCTGTGACCTCGGCGTCGTCGGCCAGAACGTGCTCGAGGAGCAGGCGCTCGAACGCGCCGCCGAAGGCAAGCCCGAGGCCTACCGCGCCATCCGCGACCTGGGCTTCGGCCGCTGCCGCCTGTCGGTGGCCGTGCCCAACGAGTGGGAGTGGCCCGGACCGGATCGCCTGGCCGGCCTGCGCATCGCCACCAGCTACCCGCAGCTGCTGGCGCGCTGGCTGCGCAACCAGGGCGTGGCGGCCGAACCGGTGGTGCTGTCGGGTTCGGTGGAGATCGCGCCGCGCCTGGGCAAGGCCGAGGCGATCTGCGACCTCGTTTCCACCGGCGCCACGCTGATGGCCAACCAGCTCAAGGAGGCCGCGGTGGTGTTCGAGAGCCAGGCCGTGCTGGCCGCGCCGGCCACGCCCTTCGGCGATGCCCGCGCCGAGCTGGCGGCCATGCTGCTGCGCCGCCTCGACGCGGTGCTGAGCGTGCGCGCCAGCAAGCTGGTGCTGTTCCAGGCCGCGCGCGACGCGGTGCCGGACCTGCTCAAGCTGCTGCCCGACGCGGAACCCCCGACCGTGATGGCCATCGAAGGCCAGCGCGACCAGGTCGCCCTGCAGGCCCTGTGCCGCAGCGCGATGACCTGGCAGCGGCTGGAAGACATGAAGCGCGCCGGGGCCACGGGCCTGCTGGTGCTGCCGGTGGAGCAGATGCTGGCATGAAGACGATCGACTGGAGCGCGCTTGATGCCGGTGCACGCGCCGCCGCCCTGGCCCGGCCGGGTGGCGAGGACCAGGCCGGCATCGAGGCGGCGGTGAAGCGGGTGTTCGAACAGGTGCAGGCCGACGGCGACACCGCCCTGCGCGCGCTCACTCGCCGCTTCGACGGCGTCGAACTCGGCGCATTCGAAGTCACCGCCGAGGAGTTCGCCGAAGCCGAGGCCGCGGTCACGCCGGCCCTGCGCGCGGCGATGGTCGAGGCGCGCGGGCGCCTGCTCGCCTGGCACCGCGCCGGCGCCGGCCAGGGCTTCGAGATCGAGACCGCACCGGGCGTGAGCTGCGGGCGCGTGCTGCGCCCGATCGCGCGCGTGGGCCTGTACGTGCCTGCGGGCAGCGCGCCGCTGCCGTCCACCGCGCTGATGCTGGGCGTGCCGGCGGAAGTGGCCGGCTGCCCGGACGTGGTGCTGTGCACGCCGCCGCGCGCCGACGGTCGCGCCGACCCGGCGGTGCTGGTGGCGGCGGCCCTGTGCGGCATCCGCCGCGTCTTCAAGCTCGGCGGCGCCCAGGCGATCGCCGCGATGGCGCTGGGCACGGGCAGCGTGCCGCGCTGCGACAAGCTGTTCGGCCCGGGCAACCGCTATGTCACGGCGGCCAAGCAGCTCGCGGCGATGACGGCCGGCGGCCCGGCCATCGATATGCCGGCCGGCCCTTCGGAAGTGCTGGTTATCGCCGACGCCGGCGCGCCGCCGGTGCACGTGGCCGCCGACCTGCTCTCACAGGCCGAACACGGCCCCGACTCGCAGGTGGTGCTGGCCACCGATTCGGCCGGGCTCATCGAGGCCGTGCGCACCGAGGTCGAGCGCCAGCTGGCGGAGCTGCCGCGCGCCGGCATCGCCCGCCAGGCCCTGGAACATGCCCGGCTGGTGAAGGTGGGTACGCTCGACGAGGCCTTCGCGCTGAGCAACGAATACGCGCCCGAACACCTGATCCTGGCCCTGCGCGAGCCGCGCGCCTGGCTCGACCGCGTCACCAGCGCCGGCTCGGTGTTCCTGGGCGACTTCGCGCCCGAGGGCCTGGGCGATTACTGCTCGGGCACCAACCACGTGCTGCCCACCAACGGCGCGGCGCGCGCCTGGAGCGGCGTGGGCGTGGCGAGCTTCCAGAAGGCCATCAGCTTCCAGCAGGTCAGCCGTGAAGGCCTGGCCGCGATCGGGCCGTGCGCGGTGGAGATGGCGCGCGCCGAAGGGCTGGAGGCGCACGCGCAGTCGGTGCTGCGGCGCCTGGGGGATGCGGCATGAACATCTCGAACGAAAGTCCGCTGATGGAACTGGTGCGCCCGGACATCCGCGGCTTCGCGGGATACAACTCCGCGCGCCGTGAGGGTGTCACGGGCTCGATTTGGCTCAACGCCAACGAAAGCGCCTGGCGCAACCCGGCCGATGCCGGCCTGGGCGCCAACCGTTACCCCGACCCGCAGCCGGCCGTGCTGCGCCAGCGCCTGGCCACGCTCTACGGTGTGCGCCCGGAGGAGGTGCTGGTGGGCCGCGGCAGCGACGAGGCCATCGACCTGCTGGTGCGCGCCCTGTGCCGGCCGGGCCAGGACGCCGTGGTCATCGCGCCGCCGGTGTTCGGCATGTATGCGGTGAGCGCCCGCCTGCAGGGCGCGCCGCTGGTGGAGGTGCCGCTGCGCGACGGTGCCGGTGGCTTCGACTGCGACCTCGAGGCGATGGCCAGCGCCGCGGTGAGCAGCGGCGCCAAGCTCGTTTTCATCTGCTCGCCGGCCAACCCGACCGGCCAGGCCGTCCCGGTGGCCGACCTGCTGGCGCTGGCGCGCCGCCTGGCCGGCCGCGCCCTGGTCGTGGTGGACGAGGCTTACGGCGAATACAGCGACCAGCCCTCGCTGGCCGCCGAGATCGCCGGCCAGCCCAACCTCGCCGTGCTGCGCACGCTGTCGAAGGCGCACGCGCTGGCCGCGGCCCGCATCGGCTGCCTGCTGGCCGATCCGGCGCTGGTGGCGGTGCTGCGCAACTGCCAGGCGCCGTATCCGCTGCCGACGCCCTGCGTGCAGCTGGCCCTGGCCGGCCTGTCCGAGCCGGCGCTGGCCGCCACCCGCGAGCGCGTGCAGGCGGTGCGCGCCGAGCGCGAACGCCTGCGCGTGGCGCTTGCCGACGCGCCGGGCGTGCGTCGCGTGTACCCGTCGCAGGGCAACTACCTGCTGGTGCGCTTCGACGACGCCGGCGCCGCCTTCGCGCGCCTGCTCGAGGCCAGCGTGGTGGTGCGCGACATGCGCGCCTCGCCGCAGCTGGGCGATGCGCTGCGCATCAGCATCGGCCGTCCGGAGGAGAACGACGCCGTGCTCGCGGCGCTGCAGGCGGGGAGGGCGGCGGCATGAGCGGCACGCGCATCGCTTTCCTCGACCGCGACGGCACCCTGATCGAGGAGCCGTCCGACTTCCAGGTCGACAGCTACGCCAAGGTCCGCTTCGTCGAGGGCATGATCCCGGCGCTGCTGCGGCTGCGCGACGCCGGCTTCGAGTTCGTCATGGTCACCAACCAGGACGGCCTGGGCACGGCCAGCTTCCCGCGCGAGCAGTTCGAAGGCCCGCAGGCGATGGTGCTGCAGCTGCTCGAATCGCAGGGCATCGTCTTCCGCGAAGTGCTGGTGGACGAGAGCTTCGAGCACGAGGGCAAACCCACCCGCAAGCCGGGCCTGGGCATGTTGATGCACTACCTGCGCGACCGTTCGATCGACCTGGCCAACTCCATCGTCGTCGGCGACCGCGAGACCGACCTGCAGCTGGCGCGCAACCTCGGTTGCCGCGGCTTCCGGCTCGGCCCGGGCTTCACCACCTGGGCGCAGATCGCCCACGAGGTGGCCGATGCGCCGCGTCGCGCCGTGGTCGAGCGCAGGACGAAGGAGACGAAGATCCGGGTCGAGGTCGACCTCGACAGCCCGGCCGAGCCGCGCGTGCGCACCGGCCACGGCTTCTTCGACCACATGCTCGAGCAGCTGGGCAAGCACGGCGGTTTCGGGCTGTCGCTGCAGTGCGAGGGCGACCTGGGCGTTGACGAGCACCACACCGTCGAGGACTGCGCCCTGGCCATCGGCCAGGCCCTGCGCGAGGCGCTGGGCAGCAAGCGCGGCGTGGCGCGCTACGGCGATTCGGTCGGCCGCGGCGCCATCACCCTGCCGATGGATGAAACGCTCGCCGGCGCGGCGGTGGACCTCTCGGGCCGCCCGTACTTCGTGTTCGAAGGCAAGTTCGGTCGCGAAGAAGTGGGCGGCCTCGCCACCGAACTCGTGCCGCACTTCTTCCGCTCGCTGGCCGACGAGGGCCGCATGAGCCTGCACCTGCGCGTGCAGGGCGAGAACACCCACCACCAGGTCGAGGCCTGCTTCAAGGCGGTGGCGCGCGCGCTGCGCAAGGCCATCCGCCGCGAAGGTCGCGAGCTGCCAAGCACCAAGGGCGTGCTGTGAGGACGGTGCTGGTCGATTCGGGCGGGGCCAACCTCGGCTCCGTGCGTTACGCGCTCGAGCGCCTGGGCGTGAACGCCGAGGTCAGCGGCGACGCGGCCGTCATCACGGCCGCCGACCGGGTGATCCTGCCCGGCGTCGGCGCCGCCGGCCCCGGCATGGCGCGCCTGCGCGAGCTGGGCCTGGTGGACGTGCTGCGCGGCCTGCGCCAGCCGCTGCTGGGCATTTGCCTGGGCATGCAGCTGCTGTTCGAAGGCTCCGACGAGGGCGACGAGACCTGCCTGGGCCTGCTGCCCGGCCGCGTGCGGCGCATGGTCGGCGGCCCGGGCCTGCGCGTGCCGCACATGGGCTGGAACCGCCTCGAGCCGCTGCGCGAGTCGCCGCTGCTGCGCGGCATCGCGCCCGGCGCGCAGGCGTACTTCGTGCACGGTTACGCCGTGGCGGTGGACGACAACTGCGTCGCGCGCAGCGTGCACGGCCAGCTGTTGGCCGCGCTCGTGCAGCGCGGCAACGTCGCCGGCGCGCAGTTCCACCCCGAGCGGTCGGGCGCCGTGGGCGCGCGGCTGCTGGCCAATTTCCTGGAGTTTGGCGTCGCATGAGCGAGTTCATCGTCTATCCGGCCATCGACGTGCGCGACGGCGCCGTGGTGCGCCTGCGCCAGGGCGACTACGCCGCCGAAACCCGCTATCCGGCCGACCCGCTGGCGCTGGCGAAGCAGTACGCCGCGGCCGGCGCGAAGTGGCTGCACCTGGTCGACCTCGACGCTGCCCGCGCGGGTGGCTACACGCTGGCGCCGCTGCTGGGCCGCATCAAGCGCGAAACCCGGCTGAAGGTGCAGACCGGCGGTGGCGTGCGTTCCGAGGCCGACGTGCAGGCCCTGCTCGAAGCCGGCGCCGACCGCGTGGTGATCGGCTCGCTGGCCGTGCGCGAGCCGGCGCGCGTGGCCGGCCTGATGGGGCGGCTGGACGCCGGGTGCATCACGCTTGCGCTCGACACCCGGCGCGATGCCGAGGGTCGCTGGCGCCTGCCCGTGCACGGCTGGACCGAAGCGGGCGGCCGCGAACTCGACATCCTGGCAGCCGCCTACGCCGACCTTGGCCTGCGCCACCTGCTGTGCACCGACATCGCCCGCGACGGCATGCTTTCGGGTCCCAATCTAGAGCTCTACCGCTATTTGTGCGGGCGTTTCCCGCAGCTGGCCGTGCAGGCCTCGGGCGGCGCCCGCGACGTCGCCGACGTGGCGGCGGCGCGCGAGGCCGGCTGCGGCGGCATCGTGCTGGGCAAGGCCCTGCTCGACGGCCAGCTCGGCCTGGCCGACGCGCTGGCCGCAGGAGCCCGCCCATGCTGAGCCGGCGCATCATTCCCTGCCTGGACGTGCGCGACGGCCAGGTGGTCAAGGGCGTTCGTTTCCGCGACCACGTGGTGGTGGGCGCGATCGAGGACCTGGCCCTGCGCTATCGCGACGAAGGCGCCGACGAGCTGGTGTTCTACGACATCACCGCCAGCCCGGAGGGTCGCGGCGTGGACGTGGCCTGGGTGGAGCGGGTGGCCCGCCTGCTCGATATTCCGTTCTGCGTGGCCGGCGGCATCCGCAACGTCGAACAGGCGCGCGCGGTGCTGCACGCCGGCGCCGACAAGGTGTCGGTGAACACGCCGGCGCTCGAGCGCCCCGCGCTCGTCCGCGAGCTGGCCGAGGCCTTCGGCGTGCAGTGCGTGGTGGTGGGCATCGACAGCCAGCGCGACGCCGACGGCGAGTGGCGCGTGCGGGCCTACACCGGCGACCCCGGGCGCACCCAGGCGCTGGCGCGGCGCACCCTGGACTGGGTGGAGGAGGTCCAGGCGCTTGGCGCCGGCGAGATCGTCCTCAACTGCATGGGCACCGACGGCGTGCGCGCCGGCTACGACCTCGAACAGCTGCGCGCCGTGCGCGCGGCCTGCCGGGTGCCGCTGGTGGCCTCGGGCGGGGCCGGCGCGCCGGAGCACTTCGCCGCCGCCTTCCTCGAGGCCGACGTGGACGCGGCCCTGGCCGCCAGCGTCTTCCACTCCGGCACGATCCGGATCCCCGAACTCAAGTCCGCCCTGCGCGCGCAGGGCATCGAGGTGCGCGATGTCGCCTGAGCAGATCGACTCCCTGGCCTGGGACAAGCAGCAGGGCCTGCTGCCCGCCATCGTCCAGGACGCCGGCAGCCACCGCGTGCTGATGCTCGGCTACATGGACCGCGCCGCGCTCGAAGCCACCCTGGCCACCGGCCGCGTCACCTTCTACAGCCGCAGCAAGCAGCGCCTGTGGATGAAGGGCGAAAGCAGCGGCGACATCCTCCAGCTGGTCTCGCTGGAAGCCGACTGCGACGCCGACACACTGCTGGTGCAGGCGCGCCCGCGCGGCAACACCTGCCACCTGGGCCGCGCCAGCTGTTTCCCGTCGGCGCCTGGCGACTTCCTCTCCGAGCTCGACGCCCTGGTGGCGCGCCGCGAGCGCGAGCGGCCCGAGGGCAGCTACAGCACGAAGCTGTTCGAGGCCGGCACGCGCCGCATCGCCCAGAAGGTGGGCGAGGAGGGCGTGGAGACCGCGCTGGCGGCGGTGGCCCAGGACGACGTGGCCCTGCTGGACGAGGCTGCCGACCTGGTCTTCCACCTGACGGTGCTGCTGCGTGCCCGCGGCCTGGGCCTGGCCGACGTCGAGGCCGTTCTGCGCGACCGCCACGCCGCCGCTGCACGCTGAGCCGCGCCCGGCGATAATCGCGGCGGGTCCCGCGGAGTCCGCCATGCGTGTTCTATTCCTGTGCCTGATGCTGCTGGCCTGCCTGCCGGCCCAGGCGCGGCCGGCCGGCTGCAATGCCGGCACCGTGTTCGAGGATCGCGACGGCGACGGCCGGCGCGACCGCAGCGAGCCGGGCATCGCCGGCGTGCTGGTGTCGGACGGCGAGCGCATCGTGCGCACCGGCCGTGAAGGGCGCTGGTCGCTGCCGCTGGAGGGCGACCACACCGTGTTCGTCATCAAGCCGGCCGGTTTCGCCTTCCCGAACGGCGCCGACGGCCTGCCGGTGTTCTGGCGCCACGTGCAGCCGCAGCCCGGGCCGGCGCTCCGATATGGCGGCATCCCGGCCGGGCCGGTGGCCTGCCACGATTTCCCGCTGCGCCGGGTCGCGCCGCGCAAGGGCCCGCTGGAGCTGATGGTGTTCGCCGACCCGCAGCCCAAGACCGCGCGCGACGTCGGCTACTACGAGCGCGACATCGTCGGGCCGATCGTCGAGGCCGCGCGCGGCCGGCGCGCCGCCGACCTGGGGCTGACGCTCGGCGACGTGGTCAGCGACGACCTGTCCCTGTACCCGTCCATGAACCGCGCCACGGCGCGGCTGCGCACGCCCTGGCTGCACGTGGCCGGCAACCACGACCTGGACTTCGACGCGGCCACCGACGAAGACTCGCTGCGCAGCTTCCGGCGCAGCTTCGGCCCCGACACGTTCGCCTGGGAGGAAGCCCAGGCCAGCTTCATCGTGCTCGACGACGTCATCTGGCGTCCGGGCCAGTCGCCGGCCTACATCGGCGGCCTGCGCGAGTCGCAGTTCGCCTTCCTCGGGGCCTACCTGGCCACCCAGCCGCGTGATCGCCGCATCGTCATCTCGGCGCACATTCCGTTCTTCGACGAGCCCGGCCGGGAAACCTTCCGCCGCGCCGACCGCGAGCGCCTGTTCGCGCTGCTGGCGCCGTTCGAAAAGGTGCTGCTGCTCACCGGCCACGGCCACGTGCAGCGCCAGCATCGCCATGGCCCCGCCGAGGGCTGGCAGGGGCGCGAGCCGCTGCACGAGTACAACGTCGGCGCGGCCTGCGGTGGCTACTGGAGCGGGCCGCTCGACGCCGCCGGCATTCCCGACACGCGCATGTCCGACGGCACGCCCAATGGCTACGCCACGGCCCGCTTCGACCCCGATGGCGGCTACGCGCTGCGCTGGCACGTGGCCCGCGGCCAGGGCGAGGCCCTGCACCTGCATGCGCCGAAGCTGCTGCGCCAGGGCGCGTACCCGGGCGTGGGCGTGTACGCCAACGTCTACATGGGCGAGGCCGACACGCGGGTGGAGTACCGCGTGGCCGGTGGCGAGTGGCAGCCCATGGCCCGCGTGGACGAGCCCGACCCGGCGCTGCGCCGGGAGAACCTGCTCGACGACGCCAGCGAAACCCTGCGCGGCTACGACCGCCTGCCGGAGGCCGAAGCCTCGACGCACCTGTGGCGCGGGCGCCTGCCCACGAACCTGCCCGAGGGCGAACACCTGGTGGAGGTGCGCGCCTTCGACCGCTGGCGCGGCGAGGTGCGGTCGTCGGTGAGCTACCGCCTCGGGCGCGTCGCGCCCTGAGGCGCGGCCTCAGGGCCGGATGTCGGCGAAGGACTCGGCGCGGGCGTGGCCGTGGGTGGCCTCGCCGGTGCGCGGCTGCGGGTAATCCTCGCGGCGGTCGAGCAGCACCGTGCCCAGGCCCGCGTCGCGGGCGGCGTCGAGTTCCTCGACCACGTCGGAAAGGAACAGCACCTCGCTGGCCGGAACGCCCAGCGCTTCGACGATGCGCCGGTAGCTGGCCGCCTCGCGCTTGCCGCCGACCTCGGTATCGAACCAATTCGAAACCAGTGGCGTCAGGTCACCGCCGTCAGAGTGTCCGAAGAAGAGCTGTTGAGCGGGAACCGACCCCGACGAATACACGCTGATCGCTTGACCCGCCGCATGCCAGGCCTTCAGCGCCTCCACCGCATCCGGATACATGTGCGCGGTGAAATCCGCCCGCCCGTAGCCGTCCTTCCACACCATGCCCTGCAGCGCCTTGAGCGCGGTGTGCTTGCGGTCCTCGTCGATCCAGCCCTGCAGGGTCTCGACGATCATCTCGTCCTGGCACAGTCCGCCGTTCTCGGCCGCCACCTGGTCGAGCCAGCGCCGCACGGCCGGCTCGTGGCCATGCGCCGCCACGAAGCCCGGCAACGCCCGCCGCGCATACGGGAACAGCACGTCCTTCACGAACGAAATGCTGCTCGTCGTGCCTTCGATGTCGGTGAGGATGTGCTTCATCCGGCCTGTCCGGGCTCGTAGCGGGGGAAACGCCGGGCGATGTCGGTGCCGGTGAAATGGCCGACCCAGCCATCGGGGTGGGTGAAGAAGCGGATGGCCACGAAGCTCGGCTCCGGGCCCATGTCGAACCAGTGCGTCGTGCCGTCGGGCACGCCCACCAGGTCGCCGGCCTCGCAGCGCAGTTCGTAGACCTTGTCGCCCACGTGCAGCGAGAACAGGCCCGAGCCGGCCACGAAGAAGCGCACCTCGTCTTCCTTGTGGTAGTGCTCGTCGAGGAACTTGGCGCGGGCCGCGTCCTTGTTCGGGTTGTCCGGTGCGATCGAAACCACGTCCACGCTGTTGAAGCCGTTCTCGGCCACCAGCCGGTCGATGTCGGCGCGGTAGGCGGCCATCACGTCCTCGGGCGAGGCGCCCGGCTGCACCGGCGCGGCGGCCTGCCACTGCTCGAAGCGCACGCCGATGGGCTTGAGCTGCCCGGCGATCAGGGCCTGGTCCTCGGTGCTCGAGAGCGGCGTGGACGGGTCGGTGTCGTTGAAGATGCGCAGGCGGCTCATGCGTTCAGTCTCCTCAGGTCGAGTTCGCAGGCGAGCAGGAACTCGAAGGCTTCCAGGTGGCGGCGGGCCTCGGCCATGTCCTTGCCCCAGGCGTACAGGCCGTGGCCGTTGATCAGGTAGCCCCACATCGGCTGCTGGTCGAGCAGGGTCTCGACCCATCCGGCCAGCTCGTCCATGTCCTGGGTGTTGGGCAGCACCGGCACGTCCATGGCCATCTCGTGGGTCTGGTTGCCGGCGAAGGCCTTGAGCAGTTCGTAGCCCTCCAGATGCACGTGGCCCTGGGGCGCGTACAGGCGCGACGCCACCGTCTGCACGTGCGAGTGGGTGTGCAGCACGCAGCCGATGTCCGGGTAGCGGGCGTAGAGCTGGGTGTGCAGCAGGGTCTCGGCCGAGGGCCGGTGGGCGGTCGCGACTGGCTTGCCGGCCAGGTCCACCACCATGATGTCGGCCTCGGTCAGGCGGCCCTTGTCGCGGCCGGAGACCGTGATGGCGGCATGCTTTTCGTCCAGCCGCATGGAGAAATTGCTGCTCGTGGCCGGGGTCCAGCCCAGCGCGGACAGCTCGCGGGTGTTGGCGACGATCTCGGCGGCGCGCTGGGCCAGCCGGGCCGGGTCGTAGGGCAGGGTATTCATGAGCCGCAGTTTAACGAAGCCGCTGCCCCGCGGCTGCCTTGACCTGCATCAACGCAAAGTTTACGAACGAGGGGCTAGACTGCGCCCAGCCATCGGAAAACCCTCCGTAGCCAAGGAAAAAGCCATGAGCCACGTGAACACCTCCCGCCGCGGTTTCCTCGTCAAGGCCGCCATGCTTTCGGCCGTGCCGTTCATCGCGCCGGCCCTGGTCGGCCAGGCCCGTGCCCAGGAGCTCAAGCCCCTGCCGCTGGACAACCCGCAGGCCAAGGCCCTGGCCTATGCGCTGGACTACAAGACCGTCCAGCACCCGGCGTTCAAGCCGGACAGCAACTGCGCCAACTGCCAGTTCTTCACCGCCGCCACCGGCGCCTGCACCCTGTTCCCGGGCTTCTCCGTCCCGGCCGAGGCCTGGTGCAGCGCCTGGGCCAAGAAGGCGGGCTGATCCCTCCCCCGGGGCCGGTCTCGGCCCCTGAGACAGCCTGCCGGCTAGAATCCCCGGTATCGACGATGCCGGGGATTCCTCTTGTCCGCCACTGAAACCACCTTCCTGCTGCTGGGCGTGCTGGCCGGCGCCGCGGTCGCCGCGCTGGTCGTGGCCTGGCTGTCGCGCGGCCCGCGCCAGGCGCTCGCGGCCGAGCTGGCCGAGGCCCGGTCCGCCCGCCAGGCGGCCGAGCAGCGTGCCGCCGCCGCCGAGGCCCGGGCCGCTGCGCTCGAGGCGCGGCTGGAGGCCGAGCAGGCTGCCGCCGACCAGCGCCTGCGCGACCTCGAAGGCAGCCGGGAGCGCCTGAAGGCCGAGTTCCAGGCCCTGGCCGCCGAAATCCTCGAAGACAAGTCGCGCCGCTTCGGCGAGCAGAACGTGGCCCAGCTGGGCCAGCTGCTCACCCCGCTGCGCGAACAGCTCGGCGACTTCCGCAAGGCCGTGGCCGACGCCTACGAGAAGGAAGGCCGCGAGCGCACCACGCTGCAGGCCGAACTCAAGCAGCTGCTCGAGCTCAACCGCCAGCTCAGCGACGAGGCCGGCCACCTCACCCGCGCGCTCACCGCCGACAACCGCACGCAGGGCTACTGGGGCGAGCTCAAGCTCGAGCGCCTGCTCGAGATGGCCGGGCTGGAGAAGGGCCAGCAATACCTGACGCAGGAAACCTTCAAGGACGAGCACGGCGCCAGCTACCGCCCCGATGCCCTGCTGCTGCTGCCCGAGGACCGCAGGATCATCATCGACGCCAAGGTGGTGCTGCTCGACTACCAGCGCGCCTGCGGCACCGACGACGACGAGGAGCGCGAGCGTTTCCTGGGCCAGCACACCGCAGCCCTGAAGAACCACGTGCGCGAGCTGGGCGACAAGGACTACAGCCGCCTGCCCGGGCTGACCAGCCCCGACCTGGTGCTGATGTTCGTGCCGGTGGAGGCCGCCTTCCTCGAGGCCCTGCGCCGCGACACCAGCCTTTACGACTACGCCTTCGACCGCAAGATCATCCTGGTCGGTCCCAGCAACCTGCTGGCCTCGCTGCGGCTGGTGGCCCAGATCTGGCGCACCGAGGCCCAGAACAGCAATGCCAGGGCCATCGCCGAACGCGGTGCGGCGCTGTACGACAAGTTCGTCGGCTTCGCCGAGGACCTGGGCAAGGTGGGCGAGGCGCTCGACCGGGCCCAGAAGGCCCACCAGGACGCCCTGGGCAAGCTCTCCAGCGGTCGCGGCAACCTGGTGCGCCAGGCCGAAATGCTGCGCAAGCTCGGCGTCGCACCGTCCAAGCGGCTGCCGCCGTCGCTGGCGGCCAATGCCGGCGATGACGGCGACGAGGCAGGCTAGGGCGGGTCGACAGGTTCCGCGGCTGCCTTCAGACTGACGGGCATGCCTGCTTCCCTTTTCCTGCAGACGGCCCCGGTGCGACGCTGATGGGCGAGCAACCCGTCCTCCCGCCGCCGGGCGACTCGCTCGGCGAGCAACTGCGCGCCGCCATCGACCGCCTGCCCGAGGGCCCGATGCGCCTGGGCGAAGTGGTGGCCATATTCGGCGACGAAGGCCTGCTGCTGCTCACCGCCCTGATGGTGCTGGTGTTCCTGGTGCCGGTGTCGATCCCGGGCGTGAGCACGGTGTTCGGCGGCGCGATCCTGCTGGTGGGCCTGAGCCGCCTGCGCGGCCGGCCGCTCTGGCTGCCGGGGAAACTGCGCGAGCGCGAACTGCCCGGCACCAGGGTGCGCGCCGCGCTCGAGACAGGCCTCGCCTGGGCGCGCCGCTTCGAGCGCATCAGCAAGCCGCATCGCCTGGCCTGGCTGGTCGAACGCCGTGGCTGGCTGCTGACCGGCAACCTGGCCTTCACCAGCGCCGCCGCCCTGCTGATGGCGCCGCTGGGGCTGATCCCTTTCAGCAACACGCTGCCGGCCATCGCGCTTTTGTTCTACGCGATCGGCTTCATCCAGCGCGATGGCGGCGCGGTGCTGGCCGGGCACCTGGCCCAGGTGGCCACCATCGTGTATTTCGCCTTCCTGGCGATGGGCGGCACGGCCGCCTTGTCGGCCCTGCTGGGCTGAGCCGGCCTTCACGCCACGTGGGTGGGCAGGCCCCGGGCGCTCGGGTTAGGCTTCGGGCTGGCTTGGGAGGAGCTTGAGCATGCTGATGCGTCTGATGATGGTCGCCCTGCTGTGGCTGGCCGCCGGAACCGTGGCCATTGCGCAGGAGGCCAGCGGCGGCGAGGCCGCGACGCCGCCGACCATCGCGGAGCAGATCGACGGCGCGGTGCGCCCGGTCGCCGACGCGGTCTCGGGCGCGATCTTCCATTCGGTGCGGGTCGCCGGCACCGACGAAGAACCGGTGATGTTCCCGCTGATCGTCGGCTGGCTGATCCTGGCCAGCCTGGTGTTCACCTTCTACTTCCGCTTCATCAACGTGCGCGGCTTCAAGCACGGCCTGGACCTGATCCGGGGCAAGTACACCGCCGCCGACAATGACCATGCCGGCGAAGTCAGCCACTTCCGGGCGCTGACCTCGGCGGTGTCCGGCACGGTCGGCCTGGGCAACATCGCCGGCGTCGCCGTCGCCATCACCATCGGCGGCCCCGGTGCCACCTTCTGGATGATCCTGGCCGGCCTGCTGGGCATGAGCACGAAGTTCGTCGAGTGCACCCTGGGCGTGATGTACCGGCTGGAGAAGCCCGACGGCACGGTGTCGGGCGGCCCGATGTACTACCTCAGCCGCGGCATCGCCGAGAACTATCCGCGCCTGCGCAGCTTCGGTGCGTTCCTGGCCTTCGTCTTCGCCATCTGCACGATGCTGGGCGCCATCGGCGCGGGCGCGATGTTCCAGGCCAACCAGGCCTATGCGC
The DNA here is from genome assembly GCF_003024235.1 of Arenimonas caeni. Taxonomy (GTDB): domain Bacteria; phylum Pseudomonadota; class Gammaproteobacteria; order Xanthomonadales; family Xanthomonadaceae; genus Arenimonas; species Arenimonas caeni. The sequence goes on from NZ_KZ679100.1 coordinate 20,185, forward strand.
AGATCGCCAACGTCACCCAGGACGCCATCCCCAACGGCGGGCTGTGGTTCGGCGTGCTCTACGCCGTGCTGGGCGGCGTGGTCGTGATCGGCGGCATCACCCGCATCGGCAGCGTCACCGCCCGGCTGGTGCCGGGCATGGCGGCCCTCTACCTGATCGGCGCGCTGTTCGTGATCCTGGTGAACCTGCCGCAGGTGCCGGGTGCGTTCATGGCCATCATCGACGGTGCATTCACCGCCGAGGGCGTGGCCGGCGGCGTGCTGGGCGCGCTGATCCAGGGCTTCCGCCGCGCCGCGTTCTCGAACGAGGCCGGCCTGGGCTCGGCGGCGATCGCGCACTCGGCGGTCAAGACCCGGGAGCCGGTCACCGAGGGCTTCGTCGCGCTCTGGGAGCCGTTCATCGACACCGTGGTGATCTGCACCATGACGGCGCTGGTGATCATCATCACCAACCAGCATGTTGTCGGCGGCGCCGACGGCGTGCAGCTGACGTCCAACGCCTTCGCCACGGTCGCGCCCTGGTTCCCGTACGCGCTGGCGGTGGTGGTGCTGTTGTTCGCCTTCTCCACCACCATCACCTGGGCCTACTACGGCGCCAAGGCCTGCAGCTTCCTGTTTCGCGAGTCCAAGGTCGCGCTCTACGGCTTCAAGGTCTTCTACCTGTCGATGGCGGTGGTCGGCTGCACGATGCCGCTGGCGAGCATCGTGGACGTCGCCGACGCGCTGCTGTTCATCATGGCCATCCCGAACCTGATCGGCGTCTACCTGCTGATGCCGGTGGTGAAGAAGCACCTCGACAGCTACTGGGCGCGCCTGAAGTCCGGCGAGATCCGCAAGGTAGCCTGACCCCGAAAGACCCTGTAGGAGCGCCTTCAGGCGCGACCGCAACACCCCGAACGGCGCGGGCCACCCCCGCGCCGTTTGCTTTTCCACCGACGTATCGAGCCAATCCTGCAACCGGGACAATGCCTTCGTTGCCTTCAAACGATCAGTCCGGAAGTGAAACGCGCGCCTGCTCACAGAGACGGGTCATCTCCTCCTGCTCTGGCGTCCCGGCGAACGTCGTGTCGCGCATGATTTCGGCGAGTGAGACCGCAAGCTCCCGAAGCAGACGATGCAGGTCTGCCATGCGTTCGTGCCGGGCGTGGAGCTCGGAAAGCACGTCCTCGTGCCTTGAAGCGCCAAGCATTGCGCCGAAGTGTTCTTGGAAGTGGTGGACGACCTCGTTCCGATCCTTCACAACTCTGCCGAGGAAGTCGGCAAGCCGGTTTGAGTCATCCTCTGTCGCTTCGAGGAACCTGCCTGCGACTTCGCCGAGGTACTTCTTGTGGAGACGGGCATGGCTCCAAAGTTGCGAGCCCACGGAGGAGTCTCCCCGTTCCTGGAAAGGAACCAGGAACTTGAAGAGCCGCTCGATCTCCTGGCTTGTCAGGACGATGGCGCCTACCGCACAAGCGATCTTCACGTTCGGGTCCAGTGGTTCTGCCATTGCATTCGATCCCCGTGGGCTGGCACCTGCAGGGCGCCGGAATCTCCAATTTACAGGACTGCCTTTGCGTTCCGATCCTGCCCGACCGGACGGCGAAGGGCTGACGCATTCGTCCGCGAGGTGGCACGACCTGCAAGCCCGGGAAAAAACAAACGGCGCGGGGTTTCCGCGCCGTTTGGGTGAGGCTTCGCGCCTGAAGGCGCTCCTACAGGGAGAGTAGGGCGTTCAGCCGGCGAGCTTCATGTAGAGGATGAGCAGGACCATGCCGGGGGCGAGGATGCCGCACAGGACTTTCCAGGCGGTGTAGCCGCCGTTGCCCAGGTCCGGGAGTTCGCCGCGGCTGATGTCCTTGCGCAGGACCCAGGCCGCGAATACGGCGATCAGCAGGCCGCCGACGGGCAGCATCAGGTCGGAGGCGATGAATTCGACCGCGCCCTGAAGGTCGCGGCCGAAGATGCGCACGCTGGCCCAGACGTTGAAGCCCAGCGCCGTCACCAGGCCAAGCGCCCAGATGACCGCCGCGGCCAGCAGCGCCGCCGACTTGCGGCTGAAGCGCCCCTTTTCCACGATGAAGGCGGTGGGCGGCTCGAGCAGGGAGATCGACGAAGTCCAGGCCGCCACCGCCAGCAGCACGAAGAAGGCGATGGCATACGGGATGCCGAACGCCATGTCGTTGAAGGCCAGCGGCAGCGAGGTGAAGATCAGGCCCGGGCCGCCGCCGGCCGGGTCGATGCCGAAGGCGAACACCACCGGGAAGATCGCCAGGCCGGCCAGCAGCGCCACCGAGGTGTCGGTGAGCGCGACCGTGGCGGCCACGCGCGGGATCGAGATGTCCCTGGGCAGGTAGGCGCCGTAGGTCATGATGCCGCACATGCCCAGGCTCAGCGAGAAGAAGGCCTGGCCCAGCGCCGCCAGCCAGGTGCTGCCGTGCACCTTGCTGAAGTCGGGGGTGAACAGGAACTCGAAGGCCTGGCCGACCTTGCCGGTGCTCAGGCCGTAGGCGAAAAGGCCCAGCAGGATCAGGAACAGCAGCGGCATCAGGAACTTCACCGCGCGCTCGAGGCCCTTCTCCACGCCCATCGCCACCACGCCGACGGTGAGCAGCATGAACACCGTGTGCCAGAACACCAGCGTGCCCGGGCTGCCGAGCATGGCGGTGAAGGTCGCGTCCGGGTCGGTGATCGGCGCGCCGCCGAACAACTGCTCCACGTACAGCCAGGCGTAGTGCAGGGTCCAGCCGCCGACCACGCTGTAGAAGCTCAGGATCATCACGGCCGCAGCCATGCCGATCCAGCCGATCACCACCCAGCCCTTCGAATGCCCGCCTTCGCTCGTGAGCTTGCGCAGCGTGTTCACCGGGCTCATGCGGCCGTGCCGGCCCATCAGGATCTCGGCGGCCATGATCGGCAGGCCCACCAGGGCGATGCAGCCCAGGTAGATCAGCACGAACGCGCCGCCGCCGTTGTCGCTGGCGAGGTAGGGGAAGCGCCAGATGTTGCCCAGCCCCACCGCGGATCCACTGGCGGCGAGGATGAACGCCAGGCGCGATGACCACATTCCGTGGACGGATTCTCCCTGCATCGCCAGTTTGCCTCCCGGTTTGCGTCAGCGGCCCTGGCGCAGCAGGCTGTGCCGGTAGCCGTAGCCGAAGTAGATGGTGAAGCCAACGACCGTCCACGCGGCGAGAAGGACCCAGTTGTACCAGCCCATGAAGAACACCAGCGCCAGGCAGGACAGCGCGCCGAGCGTGCCGACCACCGGCGCCAGCGGCACCTTGAACGGGCGCGCCAGGTCCGGACGGGTGCGGCGAAGCACCATCACGCCGATGCACACCGTGGCGAAGGCGAGCAGGGTACCCATCGAGACCAGGTCGCCCAGCACGCCCAGCGGGAAGAACGCCGCCAGCAGGGCCGCGACGATCGCCACCACCACGGTGGCCTTGTGCGGGGTGCCGAAGCGCGGGTGGGCCTTGCCTAAGAACTTGGGCATCAGGCCGTCGCGCGACATGGCGAAGAAGATGCGCGGCTGGCCCATCAGCATCACCAGGATCACCGAGCTCAGGCCTGCCACGGCGCCGACCTCGACCGCGAGCTTGAGCCAGGCCAGGTCGGCGTAGGGCTCGAGCGCGGTGGCCACCGGCTTGGCGGTGCCCAGGTCGGTGTAGGGCACCATGCCGGTGAGCACGGCGGCGACGGCGATGTAGAGCAGGGTGCAGACCACCAGCGAGCCGAGGATGCCGATCGGCATGTCGCGCTGCGGGTTCTTGGCCTCCTGCGCCGCGGTCGAGACCGCGTCGAAGCCGATGTAGGCGAAGAACACGATCGAGGCGCCGCGCAGCACGCCCTCGATGCCGAAGCGGTCGCCGCCCTGGTTCTCGGGGATGAAGGGCACCCAGTTGTCGGCGTTGACGTACTGCATGCCGAAGCCGATCAGGGCCAGGATCACCACCATCTTGATCGCCACGATGATGGCGTTGGCGGTGGCCGACTGCTGCATGCCGACGTAGCACAGCGTGCCCACGGCGGCGATGATCAGCACCGCCGGCAGGTTGAACAGCGCGCCGGTCATGACGAACTCACCGTTGGTGTAGGTGAAGGGTGCCGAGGCCAGCCAGGCCGGGAATGTCCAGTCCATGCCCGCCATGCCCGCCAGGTTCTCCAGCAGGCTGATCGTGTAGGCCGACCAGCCGACGGCGACGGCCGAGGCCGCGAACAAGTACTCGAGCACCAGGCTCCAGCCCACGAACCAGGCCACCGCTTCGCCGAGGGTGGCGTAGGTGTAGCTGTAGGCGCTGCCCGAGACCGGGATCATCGCGGCGAACTCGGCATAGCACAGGCCGGCGAAGGCGCAGGCCAGGCCGGCGAGCACGAAGCTGAGCATGATGGCCGGGCCGGCGTGGTTGGCCGCGGCCTGGCCCGTCATCACGAAGATACCGGCGCCGATGATGGCGCCGATGCCCAGCAGCACCAGGTGCCGGGCGGTGAGCACGCGCTTGAGGTTGGCCTCGCCGCGCAGCGAGCCCTCGACGGGTTCGCCGGCATCCACGTGCGGCGCGGGCGCCACCGGCTTGACGATCAGAAGGTCTTTGAACATGGGTTGGTCCGATTGGTGACGTGCGTTGCGGGACTCAGTGCTCGCGGCGGTGGGCCACGACGGCCTTCGGCTCGAGCCTGAGGATCTTGAATCCGATGTAGGCCAGGATCGCGGCCAGCACCGGGTTGATGAGGTTGAACAGCGCGTAGGGCAGGTAGTCGAGCGTGGCCACGCCGAGCGTGGCGGCCATGTACGCGCCGCAGGTGTTCCAGGGGATCAGCGGCGAGGTGATGGTGCCGGCGTCCTCGAGCGCGCGCGAGAGGTTCTCGGGCGCGAGGCCGCGCTTTTCGTATTCGCTCTTGTAGATGCGGCCCGGCAGCACGATGGCCAGGTACTGGTCGGCCGCCAGGATGTTGGTGCCGAAGGCCGTCACCAGCGTGGCGACGATCAGCGAGCCCGTGGAGCGGGCCATCCGGAGCACGCTGCGGATCAGGCGCTCGAGCAGGCCCACCTTCTCCATCACCGCGCCGAAGGTCATGGCGCAGATGATCAGCCAGACGGTGTTGAGCATGCTGGCCATGCCGCCGCGGTTGAGCAGTTCGTCCACGTTTGCGTTGCCGCTGTCGCCCTTGTAGCCGTCGAACAGCGCCGTCCAGGCGCCCGAGAGCAGGGCCATCGGCCGCGACAGGGCCTCGTTGCCGGCCAGCTTCACCACCAGGTCGGGCTGGAAGATCACCGCGAAGACCGCGCCGAGCAGGGCGCCGATGAAGATGGTGGGGAAGGCCGGGAGGCGGCGCACCGCCAGCACGAACACCACCAGCAGCGGGATCAGCAGGTGCGGCCCGAGGGTGAACTGCTTCTGCAGCTCGTTCGACAGGTCGCCGAAGCCGACCGCCGCGGTGCCGGCCTCGGCGCCCAGGCCGAGGATCGCGAAACCGATGATGGCCAGCGCCAGGCTGGGCAGGGTGGTCCAGCTCATGTGTTTGACGTGGGCGAACAGCTCGCCGCCCGCGGCCGCCGGGGCGAGGTTGGTCGTGTCCGACAGCGGGGAGAGCTTGTCGCCGAAGTAGGCGCCGGAAATGATGGCGCCGGCGGTGATGGCCACGTCCAGGCCCAGGCCCTGGGCCACGCCGATCAGGGCCACGCCCAGGGTGCCGGCCACGGTCCAGGAACTGCCGATGGTCAGCGCGACGATGGCGCACACCACGCACACGGCCGGGTAGAAGTAAGACGGGTGCAACACGGCCAGGCCATAGTGGATCATCGTGGGCACGGCGCCGGAGAGGATCCAGGTGCCGATCAGCGCGCCGACCGAGAGCAGGATCAGGATGGCGGTGGCGGAAATCGAGATGCCGCTGACGATCGCGTCCTGCACCACGTCCCAGCGCATGCCGTTGCGCAGGCCGACGAGGGCGGCCACGCCGGCCGCGACCAGCAGGGAGATCTGGTTGGCGCCGTAGGAGGCGTTGTCGGCGTAGAGGTAGACCGCCAGGGGCAGCAGGATGAACAGCACCAGCAGCGGCAGCAGGGCCTGAAGCAGGGTCGGTTCGCGGGCCGTCGCGGCCGGCGCGGTGTCGCTCATGTTGCACTCTCTCCCCAGAGGTAATCGCCCGAGTGTAACCGAGCCCGGGCGCCGCTGCGGCTAGACTGATGTCCCATCCGTCACCGTATCCGCACCCGCATGCACGAGCCCACGCCCCTGGCGGCCGCCCTGGCCGATTACCGCCGCCGCCACCCGGACGAGGGGGCGGCGGTGGACCTGTTCGAGGTGCTGCTGGCCGATCCGGGGCCGGTCTATGAGCGCCGGCGCCTGGCCGGGCATTTCACCGGCTCGGCCTGGCTGGCCAGCGCCGATGGCAAGCGGGTGCTGCTGACCCACCACCGCAAGCTCGGCCGCTGGCTGCAGCTGGGCGGGCATGCCGACGGCGACCCGGACCTGGCCCGGGTGGCGCTGAAGGAGGCGGAGGAGGAATCGGGCCTGTCCGGCCTGGTGGTGGAACCTGCGATCTTCGACCTCGACCGGCACGCCATCCCGGCCCGCGGCGCGGAGCCGGAGCACTGGCATTACGACGTGCGGTTCGTGGTGCGGGCGACGGGCAGCGAGGCGTTCGCGGTCGGCGAGGAGTCGCTGGACCTGGCCTGGGTGCCGGTGGCCGACATCGCAGCCGACCCGTCTGCCGACGGGTCGCTGCGCCGCATGGCGGCCAGGTGGCTGGCCCGCGGATAGGCGACGGGGATCAGGCGCGCCCGGCGAACTCGCCCGTGGTGGTGTTGACCAGGATCTTCTCGCCGTTGGTGATGTACTCCGGCACCATGATCTCGATGCCGGTGTTGAGCTTGGCCGGCTTCGGGCGCTTGGTGGCGGTGCCACCCTTGAGTTCCGGCGGCGTTTCGACGACTTCGAGCACCACGCTGGCCGGCAGCTGCACGGCCACCGGCTGGTCCTCGATCAGCTGCACATAGCAGCCTTCCAGGCCCTCGGTGATGTAGCCGGCGTCGTCGCCGATGGCGTCGGCGTCGAGCTGGTAGGGCGTGTAGTCCTCGGCGTCGAGGAACACGAAGGCGGTGCCGTCCATGTAGCTGAAGGTGCTGGCGCGGCGGCTGAGCTCGACCTCGCGCAGCTCGTCGTCGGCGCCCGCGCTCAGGTCGCACTTCACCCCGCCGGGCACGCTGTACATGGTGAAGCGGAACTTGACGTTGCCGCCGCGGCCCTGCGGCGAGCTGCGCTCGATGTCGCGCACCTGGTAGACGGTGCCGTTGTGTTCGACGACATTGCCCTTCTTGATGTCCGAAGCTTTCATGCTGGTTGCTCGTTGGGGTTACTTGGGGGCGAGGCGGACGGCGCCGTCGAGGCGGATGGTCTCGCCGTTGAGGTAACGGTTGGACAGGATGTAGGCGACCAGGTCGGCGAACTCCTCCGGCCGGCCCAGGCGGGACGGGAAGGGGATCGACGCCGACAGCGACTGCTGCACGGCTTCGGGCATGCCGTCGACCATCGGGGTCCAGAAAATGCCCGGGGCCACGGTGTTGACGCGGATGCCGAAGCGGGCCAGTTCGCGCGCCATCGGCAGGGTCATGCCGACCACGCCGCCCTTGGAGGCCGAGTACGCGGCCTGGCCGATCTGGCCTTCGTAGGCGGCCACCGAGGCGGTGTTGACGATCACGCCGCGCTCGCCCTCGTCGGTCTCGTTGTGCTGCATCAGGTCGGCGGCGGCCTTGGCCACGTTGAAGCTGCCCACCAGGTTCACCATCACGGTGGCGGTGAAGTTCTTCAGCGGCATCGGCGCGTCCTTGCCGAGCACGCGGCCGGCGCCGAGGATGCCGGCGCAGTTGACGGCGGCATTGAGCCCGCCCATGAAGGCCTTCGCGGCGGCCAGGTTGGCGGCCACCTGGGCTTCGTCGGTGACGTCGGTGCGCCAGTAGCGGGCGTTGGCCTCGCCCAGCGAGGCCACGGCCTCGGCGCCCTTGTCGTCGTTGATGTCGAGCAGCGCCACCTTGGCGCCGCCGGCGACCAGGTGCCGGGCCACGGCCAGGCCCAGGCCGGAAACGCCGCCGGTGATGACGGCGCGGGTGTCCAGGATCTTCATAAAACCCCCGGTTACAGGAAACCGGGGATTCTACCTTGGCCGGATTGGGGACAGGTGCATTTTCCGCCCGGGAAGACGCCCGTCACCCGGGCCAGAGGGGGGCGGAAAATGCACCTGTCCCCGGCCGGGACTCAGCGGTTCTGGCGCAGGTAGGCCGCCAGCCCGTCCGGGTCGAGGGCGGCACTGAACAGGAAGCCCTGGCCGGTGCGGATGCCCAGCCCGAGCAGGAAGTCGCGCTGGGCCGAAGACTCCACGCCCTCGGCCACGACCTCCAGCCCGAGCGCCCGGGCGATGCCGGCCACGGCCTGGCAGATGGCCGCGTCCGATTCGTTGCCGGGCACGCCGCGCAGGAAACCCTGCGAGAGCTTGAGGCCGTGGATGGGCAACCGGCGCAGGTAGTTGAGCGCGCTGTAGCCCTCGCCGAAGTCGTCGATGGTCAGCACCACGCCGAGCTGGCGCAGGCCCTCGAAGGTGCGCACGGTGTCGGGCGCGTCCTCGATCAGCACGCGCTCGGTGAACTCCAGCTCCAGGCGCTCGCCGGGGAGGTCGTTCTCGGCCAGGGCATCGCGAACCACCTGCAGCAGCTCTTCGTTGAGGAACTGCCGGTAGGAGACGTTCACCGCGATGCGCCCGGGCGCGTCGCCGGCGGCGATCCAGGCGGCCATTTGCCGGCACGCGGCCTGGATGACCCAGGCGCCGATGCGCACGATGTCGCCCGTGGTTTCGGCCCGGCTGATGAAATGGTCGGGCGGCTGCTCGCCGAGCACCGGGTTGTGCCAGCGGATCAGCGCCTCGGCCGATCGCACGCTGCCGTCGGTCAGGTCCACCAGCGGCTGGAACACCAGCCGGAACTCGCCGTTGTCCAGGGCACGGCGCAGCTGCGCTTCCACCTGCACGCGGTCGAACTGCTGGCGGGCCAGTTCCGGGGTGAAGTTCTGCCAGTTGTTGCGGCCGTGATGCTTGGCCGCGTACATCGCCGCATCGGCATTGTTGACCAGCTGCTGCACGGTCTTGCCGTGGTCCGGGAAGCGGGCCAGGCCGACGCTGGTGGTGATGGTGAATTCCTCGCCGGCGTAGCGGAAGCTGTCGCCGAAGGCGCGGGTGATGCGTTCGGCGAGGCGCTCGCCGGCGGCGGGATCCCCGCGGGTGTCGGCCAGCACCAGGAACTCGTCGCCGCCGAAACGCGCCAGCAGGTCGGACTCGCCCACGCAGCCCTCGAGGCGGCGCGCGGCATTCACCAGCAGCTGGTCGCCGGCCGAGTGGCCAAGCAGGTCGTTGACCAGCTTGAAGCGGTCGAGGTCGATGTAGACCACGGTGACGCCCTCGCGGCCCTCGGCCACCCGCCGCTCGAGCTCGGTGAGCACGCCGTCGCGGTTGAACAGGCCGGTGAGCGCGTCGGTGCGGGCCTGGCTGCGCAGGGCCTCCTCGATCTGCCGGCGCTGGGTGATGTCCTGCAGGATGCCGGTGATGCGCGCGGTCATCGGCGCCCGTCCCTCGGCCTGGCCGATCAGCCGCGCCCAGTTCGAGCGCCCGTCCGGGCCGCGCAGCTGCACCTCCATGTCGAAGGCGCCGCCGTCGCGCAGCACGCTCTCGAGCGCGCCCTGCACCTTGGCCCGGTCCGCGGGCACCACGTGGGCGATGGCGTCGTCGAGCGTACGCGGAGGGCTTTCGAGCCGTCCGATGATGCGCAGGGTCTCTTCGGTGAGATACAGCCGCTCGCGGCCGCCATCCCACTCCCAGCCGCCGATGTGGGCCAGCGCCTGGGTGCGCAGGAACAGCGAACTGTCGCGCTTGAGTTCGGTGACGTCGGAGAACAGCGAGATCACCTGGTGCGCCGTACTTTCGCCGGGCCGGAACTGCGGCACCGAGGTGGCCGAGATCCAGGTCAGCTGCCTGCGCTGGAGGTGGTAGAGGCCAAGCAGGGTGGACTGCACGAACTTGCCCGTCTGCAGCGCCCGCATCGAGGGCATCTCGCTGAAGCGGATCGGCCAGCCGCGGTGGTCCACCACCAGCCAGTCCTGCCAGCGCAGGCCCGAGTCGATGTCCTGGTCCTCCTCCAGGCCCAGGATGCGCATGCCGGCGGCATTGGCCGAGAGCGCGCGGCCGTCCTTGCCCTGGATCAGCACGCCCTTGTCCATGGCCGAGAGCAGGGCGTTGTAGTTCTGTTCGGCCTCGCGTCGGCGGGACAGGTCGCGGGCGACGGCGATGACGAACTGGTTGGGGCCGTCGACGAAGCGCGCCGAGTGCACCTCGACCGGGAAGCGGCTGCCGTCCTCGCGCATGTTGTAGACCTCGACCACGTGGGTCTGATCGCGGGCCAGGGCTTCGAGCACGGGCGCCATGTGGTCCGGCGGCAGGTCCGGGTTGATCACGTGCAACAGGTGCCCGACGATCTGGTCGCGCGGCCGGCCGTAGGCTTTCTCGCCGGCGATGTTGAGGTCGACGATGCGGCCTTCGGCGTCGATCAGGCTGACCGGGTCGGGTACCGCGTTGAACAGCTTGCGGTAGCGCATCCGGGCGCTCTCGGCCTCGCGCCGGGCGCCGTGCAGCGCGGCCAGCAGCTTCGAGAGCAGCGCCGGGTCGTCGCAGCCCTTGCCCTCCGCCAGCAGCGACTCAAGCCGCCTCAGCAGGGCGTCGTCGGTCTCCGGCGCGGGCGCCTTGCCATCATCCATGCGGTTTTGATCGGCGGCCCAGGGGGCGGTTATGGCGAGGATACACCGTGCCCGCGAAGGGCGGCTTCACACCGACTGGGCCAGGGTGACCTTGCTGCCGGACACGCGGCCGAGCAGGCCGGCCAGCCAGCGGCCGGTCTCCACCAGCTTCGGCAGGTCCACGCCGGTGGCGATGCCCATGCCCTCGAGCATGTAGACCACGTCCTCGGTGGCCACGTTGCCGCTGGCGCCCGGGGCGTAGGGGCAGCCGCCGGTGCCGGAGACCGCGGCGTCCACCACCGCCACGCCTTCCTCCAGGCAGGCCAGGATGTTGGCCAGGGCCTGGCCGCGGGTGTCGTGGAAGTGGATGGCCAGCGCGGCCATCGGCACTTCGGCGGCCACCGTGCGCAGCATGGCCCGGGCCTTGCCCGGCGTGCCGATGCCGATGGTGTCGCCCAGCGACACCTCGTAGCAGCCGGCCTCGTGCAGGCGGCGCGCCACGCGCACCACGTCGGCCAGCGGCACCTCGCCCTGGTAGGGGCAGCCGAGCACGGTGGAGACGTAGCCGCGCACCTTCACCCCGTCGGCGCCGGCGCGCTCGAGCACCGGCAGGAAGCGCTCGATGCTCTCGTCGATCGAGGCATTGATGTTCTTGCGGTTGAAGGCCTCGGAGGCGGCGCTGAACACCGCCACCTCCGTCGCGCCCACCGCCAGCGCGCGCTCGTAGCCCTGCAGGTTGGGCACCAGCACGGGGTAGGACACGCCCGGCGCCTTGCGGATGCCGGCGAACACCTCGGCGGCGTCGGCCATCTGCGGCACCCATTTCGGGCTGACGAAACTGGTGGCCTCGATGCAGCGCAGGCCGGTGGCCGAGAGCCGGTCGATCAGTTCGATCTTGGCGGCCGCGGGCACCATCGCCCTCTCGTTCTGCAGGCCGTCGCGCGGCCCGACCTCGACGATGCGCACGGCGGCGGGCAGGGTGCTCATGGCCGGCCACCCTCGCGCACCAGTTCCATCGGCGTGGGCTCGAAGAAGTCCGGCGCCGACAGCAGCGCCGGCGGGACGGCGCCGGTGATGCGGTTGAACTCGTCCTCGTCGTTGTCGTCGAAGCCGCCGCGGATGCGGCCGTCGCTGATCAGCGCGCGCACGTGCAGGTGGTTGGCGTTCCAGATCCTGAGCCGGTTTCCCTCCACCCGGTAGCGGAAGACCATGACGTCGCCAGAGCCGGTGCGGTGGCTGACGCCCTCATAGGCCAGCAGGGTGTTGGCGTCGAGCCAGGCGTAGGGCTGGTCGCCCAGGCGCGCCATGCGCACGAGCGTGCTGCCGGAGCGCGAGGTCGTCTCGTTGCCACGGAACTTCTCCGCCACCAGGCTGCAGTCGGCGTCGACGCTCAGGCGCATCCTCTCCTCCTGCGGATCCTCGCCGGCCGGGGTCACCCACTGGCCGCGGGTGGCCGGGTCGCAGCCCCCGCCGGGCATCGGCGGCCGGGCCCAGAACGTGGCCTGGCAGCCGGTGAGCAGCAGCAGGGCGAGGGTGGCGATCGGGGTCTTCATGCGTCCTCCAGGGTCAGCAGCACGACGTCGGCCTCGACGAACTCACCCGCCGCGGCCTGCACCTTGGCCACCGTGCCGGCGCGCGGGGCGCACAGGCTCAGTTCCATCTTCATCGCTTCCATGACCAGCAGCTCTTGGCCTTCCTCCACGGCCTGGCCGGGCTCGGCCTTCACCAGCACGATGCGGCCCGGCATGGGCGCCGTGAGGCGGTCGTCGCCGGCGCCGGCGGCGGCGTCGTCGGTCAGGACGGCCGGCACGCGCTCGAGCGAGAAGCGCTGGTCGCCGTCGTGCACGAGCACGTGGCGGGCGTCGGCGCGGGCGCGGGCGCGCTGCTGGCGCCCGTCCACCTCGGCCACCAGGCGGTCGCCGGCGAGTCGGGCGCCGGCCACGCGGATGTCCGCGCCGTTGCCGGTGAGCTGGTAGTCGCCGGCGCTGCCGCGCGCGTGCAGCTCGATGCGCTCGCCGCGGTAGACGAAGCACAGCAGCCGCTCGCCGGCATGGCCCAGGCGCCAGCCGTCGGCGATGCCCCAGGGCGAGTGCGGATCGGCGCTGGCCGCGGTGGCGGCGGCGGTGGCGGCCTCGTCGTGCAGCAGGCAGGCGCTGGCGGCCAGGGCCAGCATGGCCGGCGGCAGCGGCGCTTCCTTCGGCAGCACGTCCTCGAGGTGGCGGTCGAGGTAGGCGGTGTGGATGGTGCCGTCCACCACTTCCGGATGCCGCACCAGGTTCTCGAGAAAGGCGATGTTGGACTTGGGCCCCACCACCTCGCAGTCGGCCAGGGCTTCGCGCAGGCGGGCGAGGGCGCGCGGCCGGTCGGCGTCGTGCACGATGAGCTTGGCGATCATCGGGTCGTAGTGGATGGTGACGGTGTCGCCCGCCACCACGCCGGCATCGATGCGCACGTTCGCCGACGGCGACGGCAGGCACAGCATCTCGAGCCTGCCCGAGCCCGGCAGGAAGCCGGCGGCGGGGTCCTCGGCGTACAGGCGCACTTCGATGGCGTGGCCGCTGCGGGTGATGGCGTCCTGCGCCAGCGGCAGCGGTTCGCCCGCCGCCACGCGCAGCTGCCATTCCACCAGGTCCAGCCCGGTCACCAGTTCGGTGACGGGGTGCTCGACCTGCAGGCGGGTGTTGATTTCCATGAAATAGAAATCACCCTCCGGCCCGACGATGAACTCGACGGTGCCGGCGTTGACGTAGTCGATGGCGCGCGCGGCCTCGACCGCGGCCTGGCCCATGCGCTCGCGCAGCGCGGGCGTCATGAAGGGCGAGGGCGATTCCTCGACCACCTTCTGGTAGCGGCGCTGGGCCGAGCATTCGCGTTCGCCCAGGTGGATGACCTGGCCGTGGCTGTCGCCGAAGACCTGGATCTCGATGTGGCGCGGGCGCTCGATGTAGCGCTCGAGCAGCACGCAGTCGCGGCCGAAGGCGCCGGCGGCCTCGCGCTGGCAGCTCTCGAGCGCGGCGGCGAACTCGCCGGCGGCGCGCACGATGCGCATGCCCTTGCCGCCGCCGCCGTGCGCGGCCTTGATCATCAGCGGGTAGCCGATGCGGTCGGCCTCGGCCTGCAGCTTCGCCGGGTCCTGGTCCTCGCCGGTGTAGCCGGGCACCACCGGCACGCCGCGCTGGTCCATGAGCTGCTTGGCGCCCGCCTTGCTGCCCATCTTGCGCATCGAGGCGCCCTTGGGGCCGATGAACACCAGGCCGGCGGCCTCGACGGCCTCGGCGAAGTCGGCGTTTTCGCTCAGGAAGCCATAACCGGGGTGGATGGCCTGGGCGCCCGACTTGCGGGCGACCTCGAGGATGGCCTCGCCGCGCAGGTAGCTGTCCTGCGGCCGCGGCCCGCCGATCGGCCAGGCCTCGTCGGCCAGCCGTGCATGCTGGGCGCGCGCGTCCGCCTCCGAGTAGACGGCAACCGTGCGGATGCCAAGCTTGCGGCAGGTGCGGATGATCCGGCAGGCGATCTCGCCGCGGTTGGCGATCAGTACTTTGTCGAACATTCGGTTATTGGCCACGGGTCAACCTCAGCTCCACGCCGGGCGGCGCTTTTCGAGGAAAGCGGTGAGGCCTTCCTGGCCCTCCGGGGAGACGCGCAGGCGGGCGATGAGCGCGGCGTTCTCGGTGTCGGTGCGTTCGGCCGCTTCGCGGGTCATGCCGGCCATGCGCAGCGCCAGTTGCTTGGCCTCGCGCTGGGCGACCGGGCCACCCTTGATCCAGAAGTGCGCGGTGCGGTCGAGGCGCTCGTCGAGCTGCTCGGCCGGCACCACCTCGTGCAGCAGGCCGATGGCCTGGGCTTCGCGCGCCTCGAAGACCTCGGCGCCGGTGAACAGGCGGCGCGCGTGCCGGGCGCCGATGGCCTGCACGACGTAGGGCGAGATCACCGCCGGCACCAGGCCGAGCTTCACCTCGGACAGCGAGAACTTGGCCGCTTCGGTGCCGATGGCGTAGTCGCAGCAGGCGATCAGGCCCACGCCGCCGCCGTAGGCCGAGCCGTTCACCCGGGCGAGGGTGGGCTTGGACAGGAAATTGAGCGTGCGCATCAGCCTGGCCAGGCGCAGCGAGTCCTCGCGGTTCTCTTCCTCGCTGGCGCCGGCCATGCGGCGCATCCAGCCCAGGTCGGCACCGGCCGAGAAGGTGCTGCCTTCGCCGGTCAGCACCACCAGGCGCACGCCCGGGTCGGCGTCCAGGGCCTCCAGGGCCTCGGTGAGGCGGGCGATCAGGGTGTCGTCGAAGGCGTTGTGGACCTCGGGCCGCGCCAGGGACAGGCGGGCCGTGGCACCGGTGCGCTGGATTTTTATGACTTCGGTCATGGGGACTCCGGGGGCAGGGCGCCATGATAGCGGGAGCGGTCCGACGGCCGGCAGCGGCGCCACTGTTGCGGCGTCCCGTCTGGCCATATAATGCGAATCATTCTCACAAAGGTGGGCGACGACATGGTCCTTTCCGATCTCGAAACCGGCGCAGTGGCCACCGTGGCTGCGGTGCAGGATGCCGGCCCGGGCGACCTGGTCGCGCGCCGGCTGCGCGACATCGGCTTCGTCGACGGCGAGACCGTGCGCCTGGTGACGCGCGGGCCGCTGGGCGGCGAGCCGCTGCTGGTGCAGGTCGGCTTCACCCGCTTCGCCATGCGACGCCAGGAAGCCGCACGGGTGCGACTGCATCGCCTGGAGGGCTGAGTGTCCGCACTGAACATCGCGCTGGTGGGCAACCCGAACTGCGGCAAGACCGCGCTGTTCAACCGTCTCACCGGCAGCCGCCAGAAGGTGGCCAACTACGCCGGCGTCACCGTCGAGCGCAAGGAAGGCCTGTTCCGCACGCCGGCCGGGCGCGGCGTGCGCGTGCTCGACCTGCCGGGTGCCTACAGCCTCGAGGCGACCAGCCCCGACGAAGCCATCACCCGCGCCGTGTGCCGGGGCGAACTGGCCGGCGAGCCGGTGCCGGACCTGCTGGTGTGCGTGGCCGACGCCACCAACCTGCGCCTGCACCTTCGCTTCGTGCTCGAGCTGCGCCGCCTGGGCCGGCCGATGGTGCTGGCCCTGAACCTGATGGACATGGCGCGCCGGCGCGGCATCCGTATCGACCTGGACAAGCTGCAGGCGCGGCTGGGCATCCCGGTGGTGGAGACCGTGGCGGTGAAGCGCGACGGCGCCGCCGCGCTGCTCGCGCAGCTCGACCAGGCCCTGCCGACCGGCCCCGACGCCGGTGACGACCACGGCGACCTGCACGCCCAGGTGCAGGCGCTGCTGGCCGAGGCGGTGACGATGCCCGAGCGCACCAGCCGCCTGGACGAGCGGCTCGACCGCGTGCTGCTGCATCCGGTGTTCGGCCTGGCGATCCTGGCGGCGGTGATGTTCCTGGTGTTCCAGGCGGTCTTCAGCTGGGCCGCGCCGCTGCAGGACACGCTGGCGGGCTGGATCGCCCTGCTCGGCGACTGGCTTGGCGGCCAGCTGCCCGACGGCCCGCTGCGCAGCCTGGTGCAGGACGGCCTGTTCGCCGGCCTGGGCACGGTGATGGAGTTCCTGCCGCAGATCCTGCTGCTGTTCGCCTTCATCCTGGCGCTCGAGGAATCGGGCTACCTGCCGCGCGCGGCCTTCCTGCTCGACCGGCCCATGCGCGCCGCCGGCCTCACCGGCCGCAGCTTCATCCCGCTGCTCTCGAGCTTCGCCTGCGCCATCCCCGGCATCATGGCCACGCGCTCGATCCAGGACCCGCGCGACCGCCTGGCGACGATCCTGGTGGCGCCGCTGATGACCTGTTCGGCGCGGCTGCCGGTGTACACGCTGCTGATCGGCGCCTTCATTCCCGACCAGTCGGTGTGGGGCGTGTTCAACCTGCAGGGCCTGGTGCTGTTCGCGCTCTACGTGGCCGGCATCGTCAGCGCGATGGGTGCGGCTTGGGTGATCCAGAAGCTGCGCCACACCGAGGGCGAACACGTGCTGCTGCTCGAGCTGCCGAGCTACCGCCTGCCGAACCTGCGCGACCTGGGTATCGGCCTGTGGGAGCGCGCGCGCATCTTCCTGCGCCGGGTCACCGGCATCATCCTCTCGCTCACCGTGCTGCTGTGGTTCCTGGCCAGCTACCCGGCGCCGCCCGAGGGCGCGACGCTGCCGGCCATCGACTACAGCCTGGCGGGCCGGATCGGACGCTGGATGGAACCGCTGTTCGCGCCGATCGGCTTCAACTGGCAGATCTGCATCGCACTGATCCCGGGCCTGGCCGCGCGCGAAGTGGCCGTGGCGGCGCTGGCGACGGTGTACGCGCTCTCGGCCACGAACGACAGCGAGGCCATCACCCAGCTCTCGCCGCTGATCGCCGCCGACTGGTCGCTGGCCACGGCGCTGTCGCTGCTGGTCTGGTATGTGTACGCGCCGCAGTGCCTGTCCACGATCGCGGTGATCCGGCGCGAGACCAACAGCTGGAAGCAGGCCGGCATCGCCACCGCCTACCTGTTCGCGCTGGCTTACCTGGCGGCGCTGGTGACCTACCAGCTCACCGCGTGGCTGATGTCATGAACGCACCGGCGACGCGGGCGGGGAGGGCGGCATGAGCCCGCTGCTGCAGACGGCGGTGGTGCTGGCCATCGTGCTGGCCTGCGGCGTCTCGGTGCTGCGTCGGCTGGCGCCGCGCGCCGCCTGGCAGGCGCAGGCGCGGCTGTCGTTTTTCTTAGAACGCCCCGGCCGTCCCGCCTGGCTGCGCCGCCTGGGCCTCGCCCTGCGCCCGCCGATGCAGGCCACCGCCAGCGCCTGCGGCACCGGCGGCTGCAACACCTGCAACGGCTGCAAATAGGGGACGGGTACATTTTTGGGGCGGGGATTTGCGCGCTACGCGCGCAAACCCCCGCCCCAAAAATGTACCCGTCCCCAAGGGTTAAAGGGTGGGTTACATGCGGAAGACGCCGAAGCGGTCTTTCTCGATGGGGGCGTTGAGCGAGGCCGAGAGGGCGAGGCCGAGCACGCGGCGGGTGTCGGCCGGGTCGATGATGCCGTCGTCCCAGAGGCGGGCGCTGGCGTAGTAGGGGTGGCCCTGGCGCTCGTACTGATCGCGGATGGGCGACTTGAAGGCCTCTTCTTCCTCGGCGCTCCAGGCCTTGCCCGCTGCTTCCAGTCCGTCGCGCTTGACCGTGGCCAGCACGCTGGCGGCCTGCTCGCCGCCCATCACGGAAATGCGGGCGTTGGGCCACATCCACAGGAAGCGGGCGCCGTAGGCGCGGCCGCACATGGCGTAGTTGCCGGCGCCGAAGGAGCCGCCGATGACCACGGTGAACTTGGGCACGTGCGAGCAGGCCACGGCGGTCACCATCTTGGCGCCGTCCTTGGCGATGCCGGCGTTTTCGTACTTCTTGCCGACCATGAAGCCGGTGATGTTCTGCAGGAACACCAGCGGGATGTCGCGCTGGTTGCACAGCTCGATGAAGTGCGCGCCCTTGAGCGCGCTCTCGGCGAACAGGATGCCGTTGTTGGCGACGATGCCCACCGGATAGCCGTGGATGTGCGCGAAGCCGCACACGAGCGTCTTGCCGTAGCGCGCCTTGAACTCCTGGAATTCGCTGCCATCGACCACGCGGGCGATGACCTCGCGGATGTCGAAGGGGCGGCGGGTGTCGCGCGGCACGATGCCGTAGAGCTCTTCGGCGGCATACAGCGGCTCGCGCGGCGGCTGCACGGCCACCGGCAGCTGCTTGCGGCGGTTGACGTGCCTGACGATGTCGCGGGCGATCTGCAGCGCGTGGCGGTCGTTCTCGGCGAAGTGGTCGGCCACGCCGCTCACGGACGTGTGCACGTCGGCGCCGCCGAGCGACTCGGCATCCACGACTTCGCCGGTGGCGGCCTTCACCAGCGGCGGGCCGCCCAGGAAGATCGTGCCCTGTTCGCGCACGATGATCGACTCGTCGCACATCGCCGGCACGTAGGCGCCGCCGGCGGTGCAGCTGCCCATGACCACGGCGATCTGAGGGATGTTGCGCGCGCTGAGCCGGGCCTGGTTGTAGAAGATGCGGCCGAAGTGCTCCTTGTCGGGGAAGACCTCGTCCTGCAGCGGCAGGAAGGCGCCGCCGGAATCGACCAGGTAGATGCAGGGCAGGTTGTTCTCCAGCGCCACTTCCTGCGCCCGCAGGTGTTTTTTCACCGTGATCGGGAAGTAGGTGCCGCCCTTGACGGTGGCGTCGTTGGCCACGACCACCACTTCGGTGCCGTGCACGCGGCCGATGCCGGTGATGATGCCGGCGGCCGGCGCGGCGCCGTCGTACATGCCGTCGGCGGCGAGCGCGGAGAGTTCGAGGAAGGGCGAGCCGGGGTCGAGCAGGGCGGCCACGCGTTCGCGCGGCAGCAACTTGCCGCGTTCGGTGTGCTTGTTGCGCGCCTTTTCGCCGCCACCGAGCGCCGCCTGGGCCAGCTTCGCCTCGAGGTCTTCGACCGCGGCGCGCAGCTGCGCGGCGTTGGCCTGGAAGTCCGGGTCGCGGGGATCGATGTGGCTGTTGAGGTGGCTCATGGTATTCCGTCGGCGAAACAACACCGGGAGTGTAAAAGAAAACGGGCGCGACTCGCGTCGCGCCCGTTCGCTTTGAAGCGGGAGGCGAAGATTACTCTTCGACGGCCTCTTCGACTTCCTCGGCAGCCTCTTCGACGGCCTCTTCCACGGCGTCGGCCGCGTCTTCGGCCATGTCACCGGCCTCGTCGGCCAGCTCGTCGGCGGCGTCGGCCAGGTCTTCGGCGCCTTCGCTGATGGCCTCGGCGGCGTCGGCGCCAGCCTCGGCAGCGGCGTCGGTAGCGGCCTCGGCGGCGTCGCCCGCAGCCTCGGCGGCGTCGGTGGCAGCAGCAGCGGCTTCGTCGGCGGCGTCGGCCGCCTGCTCAGCCTGGTTCGAGCAGGCCGCCAGGGCCAGGCCGAGAGCCATGGCGAGCAGGATCTTGTTCAGGGACATTGGTGAATTCCTCGTCTGGGCGTAGGGAAAAACATGGAACGTGCTCGGTGGGGCACGTCGTTAAAATCATGTCAGGAACTGAACCGGAGTCAAGCGCCAGTTTGAGTTAACACAATTTTAATGGACTTGCCCGGCGAACCGGGTCAGGCCAGTTCCACCGCCACGGCGGTCGCCTCGCCACCGCCGATGCACAGCGCGGCCACGCCGCGCTTGCCCCCGCGCTGCTTGAGGGCGTTGACGAGGGTGACGAGCAGGCGGGCGCCGGACGCGCCGATCGGGTGGCCCAGGGCGCAGGCGCCGCCGTGCACGTTGAGCTTGTCGTGGGCGATGCCCAGTTCCTTCATCGGCGCCATGGCGACGACGGCGAAGGCTTCGTTGACCTCGAACAGGTCGACGTCGGCCACCGACCAGCCGGCCTTGGCCAGCACTTTCTCGATGGCGCCCACCGGCGCGGTGGTGAACCACTCCGGGGCCTGCGAATGGGTGGCGTGCGCGACGATGGTCGCGAGCGGCTTGAGGCCATTGGCGGCGGCGGCCTCTTCGGAGGCCAGCACCAGTGCGGCGGCGCCGTCGTTGATCGACGAGGACGCGGCGGCGGTGATGGTGCCGTCCTTCTTGAAGGCCGGGCGCAGGGTGGGGATCTTTTCGATGTTGCAGCGGCCCGGCTGCTCGTCGGTGTCGATCAGGGTGTCGCCCTTGCGGCCGGCCACGGTGACCGGCGCGATCTCGTCCTTGAAGCTGCCGTCGGCCTGGGCGGCGAGGGCGCGGCGCACCGATTCGGCGGCGTAGGCGTCCTGCTGCTCGCGGGTGAAGGTGTACTTGTCGGCGCACAGCTCGCCGAACACGCCCATCGCCTGCTTGTCGTAGGGGTTGGTCAGGCCGTCCCAGGCCATGTGGTCGAGCATCTCGGTGCTGCCGTACTTGGTGCCGGTGCGCGAGTTCATCAGCAGGTGCGGGGCGTTGGTCATCGACTCCATGCCGCCGGCGACGACGATGCCGGCCGAACCGGCCTTGATCAGGTCGGTGCCCAGCATCACGGCCTTCATGCCCGAGCCGCAGACCTTGTTGATGGTGGTGCAGCCGGCGGACACCGACAGGCCGGCGCCGAGCGCCGCCTGGCGGGCCGGGGCCTGGCCCAGGCCGGCCGGCAGCACGCAGCCCATGATCACCTCGTCGACCTTGTCGGCGGCCACGCCGGCCTGCTCGACGGCGGCCTTGATGGCGGTGGCGCCCAGCTGCGTGGCGGGCACGCCGGTGAACTGGCCCAGCAGGGCCCCGAGGGCGGTGCGCTTGGCGCCGGCGATGACGACCTTGGACATGGTGGCTCCGGAAAAGGCGTGGGGAAACGTCAATTATGCCCGAGCCGGCCAGTGGGCCGCAGCCCGGTTCAGGCCGCGTAGTGTGCGCGCCCGTGCGGACCCGCGCCATGGCGGGAATCGCCGGAATCTGGCGGGAGCGACCATGTTCGCGGCTCATGCCGGTTGGGATCCTGTCCGCCCCCCAACACCACGAGAGAACGCCGATGATCCACACCGACGCACACGGCCACCCCCTGAGCGGCGCCAGCGCCGAGGCCGCCGCCCTGTACGACAAGGCGCTGCGCCAGTTCCAGTGCTACACCGTCGACCCGGTCGCCATCCTCCAGCAGGCCGTCGCCGACAGTCCGCGCTTCGTCATGGGCCACGCCATGCTTGCCTGGCTGATGCTGAGCGCCTCCGTGGCGGGCCCGGCCGACCTGGCCGCCGCCTCGCTCAGGACCGCCGAAGGCCTGCCCGCCACGCCGCGCGAACAGGCGCACCTGCGGGCCGCGGCAGCCTGGGCCGGGGGCCGCTGGCGCGCCGCTGCGCGGGCCCTGGAGGACTTGAGCGTCGCCCACCCGCGCGATGCGCTGGCGCTGCAGATGGGCCACCTGCTCGACTTCTTCACCGGCAACGCGCGCATGCTGCGCGACCGCATCAGCCGCGCGCTGCCGGCATGGTCGGCCGACCTGCCGGGATTCCACGCCATCCTCGGCATGCATGCCTTCGGCCTGGAGGAGTGCGGCCAGTACCCCCTGGCGGAGTCCACGGGCCGCCGCGCCGTCGAGCTCGACCGGCGCGACGGCTGGGCTTGGCACGCCGTCGCCCATGTGATGGAAATGCAGGGCAGGGTGGACGAGGGCATCCGCTGGCTGGGCGCGGACAGTGCCTCGTGGTCGAAGGACAACTTCTTCGCCGTGCACAACTGGTGGCACCTGGCGCTCTACCACCTTGAACGCGACCAGATCCCGGAGGTGCTGGCGCTGTTCGACGGCCCGATCTTCGGGCACGGGCCGGGGACGGCTGGTATGCCTTCAACGACGTGCACGCGGCCATGGCCTTCGTCTTCGCCGGCCGCCGCGACCTGCTGTCCGAGGTTCGCGAGGCACAGCGCCGCGCCAGCGCGGAGGGCCGGCGACAATGCGATGTTCACGGCCGAAGTCGGCGCACCGCTGCTCGAGTCCCTGGTGGCGCTGGCCGAAGGCGACCACCGCCAGGCCGCACGCGGCCTGCGCTGGGTGCGGCCGCTGGCGCATCGGTTCGGTGGCAGCCACGCCCAGCGCGACCTGATCGACCTGAGCCTGATCGAGGCGGCGATCCGCAGCGGCGACCGTGGCCTGGCCGAAAGCCTGGTGGCTGAACGCGCCATCGCCCGTCCCGACCGCGCCAGCACTGGCGCGCTGCTGCGCCGGGCCCTGGCCGCCCATCCCGTCCCCCAAGCCGCCTGACGCCCTACAAGAATGGGTCGGAGGTAATTTGCCGAGACAAATTACCTCCGACCCCGGCTTCTCAGACGCGGCCGTCGAAGAGTTCGCGGCCGATCAGCATCCGGCGGATTTCGTTCGTGCCGGCGCCGATGGCGTAGAGCTTGGCGTCGCGCAGGATCCGGCCGGTGGCGTATTCGTTGATGTAGCCGTTGCCGCCCAGGGCCTGGATGCCTTCCAGGGCTACCTGCACGGCGGCCTCGCTGGCGTGCAGCAGGCAGGCGGCGGCGTCGATGCGGCTCGAGCGGCCGGCGTCGTAGTCGCGGGCCACCTGGTAGGCGAAGGCGCGCGAGGACTGCAGCGCCGTGTACATGTCGGCGATCTTGCCCTGCATCAGGCCGAAGGTGCCGATGGCGGCGTCGAACTGCTTGCGCTCGCGCACGTACGGCAGGGCGATGTCGAGCGCGGCCTGCATCAGGCCGATCGGGCCGCCGGTGAGCACCAGGCGCTCGGTGTTGAGGCCGCTCATCAGCACCTTCACGCCCTGGTTCACTTCGCCCAGCACGTTTCCGGCCGGGATCTCGCAGTTGTCGAACACCAGCTCGCAGGTGTTCGAGCCGCGCATGCCCAGCTTGTCGAGCTTCTGGG
Organism: Arenimonas caeni; assembly: GCF_003024235.1. Taxonomy (GTDB): domain Bacteria; phylum Pseudomonadota; class Gammaproteobacteria; order Xanthomonadales; family Xanthomonadaceae; genus Arenimonas; species Arenimonas caeni. The sequence continues at coordinate 43,281 of NZ_KZ679100.1, forward strand.
CGGTGGAGAAGCCCTTCATGCCCTTCTCGACCAGGAAGGCGGTCATGCAGCGCGAGCCCGCTTCCTTGCCGGCGGTGCGCATGTAGACGATCAGCACGTCGGCCTCGGGGCCGTTGGTGATCCACATCTTGTTGCCGTTGGCGACCCACACGCCGTCGCGCAGTTCGGCGCGGCAGCTCATCGAGCCGACCACGTCCGAGCCGGCGCCCGGCTCGCTCATCGCCAGCGCGCCCTTGAACTCGCCGGAGCAGAGCTTGGGCAGGTACTTGCGGCGCTGCTCGTCGCTGCCGTTGGCGTAGAGGTTGGCCACGCACAGGTTGCTGTGCGCGCCGTAGCTCAGGCCAACCGAGCCGGAGGCGCGGGAGATTTCCTCCATCGCCACCAGGTGGGCCAGGTAACCCATTTCCGAGCCGCCGAATTCGGCCGGCACGGTCATGCCCAGCAGGCCCAGCTCGCCCAGCTTGGGCCACAGGTCCTGCGGGAAGGCGTTGTCGTGGTCGATCTGCGCCGCGCGCGGGGCGATCTCGGTCTCGGCGAAGCGGCGCACCGCCTCGCGCAGGGCATCAAGATCCTCACCAAGCGGGAAAGCGCGCATCGACAACTCCAGGAAGGGCCAAAGAAGGAAGTAAAGGGGCCAGGCCGTGGGCCTGACCCCGGCTTGCCTCAGCTACCGCGGCGGCCCTGGAAGCGCGGCGCGGCGGCGCCCAGGTGCGGCAGGCGCAGCTTGCCGATGGCGTTGATGCGCTCTTCGGCCATGCGGTCGGCCGCCTGGTTGGTCGGGATGCCGTCGCGCTTGGCGATCTCGAAGATGCGGCCCAGGTTGTAGTAGATGGTGCGCATCATGCGCATCGCGCGCTCGCGGTTGTAGCCGTCGATCTCGAGCGAGACGTTCATCAGGCCACCGGCGTTCACCGCGTAGTCGGGCGCGTACAGGATGCCCTTGGCGGCGACTTCGACGCCCATCTGGTCGTTGGCCAGCTGGTTGTTCGCGGCGCCGCAGATGACCTTGCACTTCAGGCGCGGCAGGGTCTTCTCGTTGAGCGTGCCGCCCAGGGCGGTCGGCGAGTACACGTCGCAATCGACGTCGTAGATGTCGTCCAGGGCCACGGCCTCGCAGCCGAACTCGTCGACGGCGCGCTGCACGGCGTCCTTGTTGATGTCGGTGACGAAGACCTTGGCGCCGCGCTCGCGCAGCAGCTTCACGAACTCCATGCCGACGTGGCCGACGCCCTGCACGGCGTAGGCGTACTTGCCCACGTCCTCGTCGCCGAACTTCACCTGCAGCGCGGCCATCAGGCCCTGCAGCGTGCCGAAGGCGGTGAACGGCGACGGATCGCCCGAGCCGCCGTGCACCTGGTGCACGCCGGTGACGTAGTCGGTCTCGCGCAGCACGTATTCCATGTCGTTGACGTCGATGCCGACGTCCTCGGCGGTGATGTAACGGCCGCCGAGCGAGTTGACGAAGCGGCCGAAGGCGCGGAACAGCGCTTCGGACTTGTCCTTGTTCGGGTCGCCCCAGATCACCGCCTTGCCGCCGCCCAGGTTCAGGCCCGACACCGCCGCCTTGTAGGTCATGCCGCGGCTCAGGCGCAGCACGTCCTTCAGGGCCTCTTCCTCGCTGGCGTACGGCCACATGCGCGTACCGCCCAGGGCGGGGCCGAGCACCGTGTTGTGGATCGCGATGATGGCCTTCAGGCCCGCGTCCTTGTTGTGGCAGTACACCACTTCCTCGTGGTTCGAGGTCGAGATGGATTCGAAGATCATGGAAGGCTCCGGTCTGGCGGACTGCGCGGCCCCGGGGAGAGGGGATTGTGCGAAGGTGCTTTAGGTACAGCCCGCAAGTAATTGAATTTAATGGCCTGTGTGATTCCACCGCAGGGCCCCGCCGGTCTCCGGCGCGGCGTAGTGTAAAGCAAACGCTCTAGAGGGGCAGGGGCCGCCTCCACACGCCCGTGACTACGCTCGTCGGTCGCCCGCCACCGCCCGGCGGGCCGGGGCGCCGGCGTGGCCGGTTCCCCGGGGTCCGGGCGTTGGCTTCGATGCTTGGCGGTTTTGTCTCTCCCCGGAAAACCGCCAGCCTCCAACCCTAGAGCAGGGTTTATTGGGCGACCACCGCGTGGTCGCCCTTTTTTTTGGTTCTTCTCCCAACTGAGGGG
>NZ_KZ679101.1 GCF_003024235.1 Arenimonas caeni
TCCGACCTTCTTCCCGTGCCGGGCGTTTCGCCCGAGGGAGCCGCACATTATACGGCCGTTTCGGAGGACGTCAACACCTTGGTGCCGACTTTTTTCCGCCCCCGCCGCCGTGCTGGCCGGTGAAGGGCCGCGAACTATAGCGGGGCGCCACGGACTTGGGAAGGGGGTGCGGACCGGATCCGTTTAGCCGGGCGTCGGCTTGACACCCCGGCGGGCAGGCCGGAACGTCCCCCGGATCCACAGGAGAACCCCATGCGCCCCGCACTCGCCGCCCTTCTGCTCACCCTTCCGCTGCTGTCCGGCTGCGCCACCGACTCCGGCGGGGCCTGGGTCGAACTGCGCGGCCAGCGCTACACGGTGGAAGTGGCCGACGAGCACGGCGAGCGCGCGCGCGGCCTGATGTTCCGCGAACAACTGGCCGACGGCACCGGCATGCTGTTCGTGCACGACGAACCCAGGCCGCTGGCCTACTGGATGAAGAACACGAAGATCCCGCTCGACATCTTCTACTTCGACGCCTCGCGCAAACTGGTTTCCGTATCGCGCGGCGTTCCGCCGTGCTCGCTGGGCGACCGCTGCCCGCCCTACCCGAGCGCCGGCCCCGCGCTCTACGTGCTTGAACTCAATGCAGGCCAGGCCGGCAAGCTCGGTACGCAACCCGGCGACGAGATCGTGTTCGGCCCGGGAATTCCGGAGCGCGGCCGACCTTGATTCGCGCGTGCGGCGGGGCCACATTGCTGGCATGCACACCAAGCACCCGCTGCCGGACTGGAATTCGCTCGCCGCACTCGGCGACGACGAACTGCCGCTGCTCGACACCGCGCTGCTGATCGCGCGCGACGAGTACCCCGACCTCGACCCGGCCGACTACAACGCGCAGGTCGACACCTATGCCGAGGCGCTGCGCCCGAAGCTCGCGGGCGACGTCGACCTGCCCTCGCGCCTGACCGCCATCAACCGCTACCTGTTCGACGAGCTCGGCTTCGCCGGCAACAACAACCAGTACGACGACCCGCGCAACAGCTACCTCAACGAGGTCGTCGACCGGAAGCTCGGCATCCCGATCTCGCTGGCGGTGATCCAGATCGAAGTGACGCGCCGCCTCGGCCTGCCGCTCGACGGCGTCTCGTTCCCGGGGCATTTCCTGGTGCGGCTGCCGGTGGACGACGGCATCCTGGTGCTCGACCCCTTCAACAAGGGCCGGCCGGTGAGTGCCGAGGAGCTGCGCGAGCGCGCTTCTCCGCATCTGGGCGGGCAGGCGCCCGACGACAGCCAGCTGATGCAGATCCTGGCGCCGGCCTCGCACCGCGCGATCCTCATGCGCATGCTGCGCAACCTCAAGGGGCTCTACCAGGCCAGCGCCGACTGGGAGCGCGTGGCGCGCACCGCCGACCGCCTGCTCAAACTGGCGCCAAACACCGCCGAGGCGCTGCGCGACCGTGGCCTGGCCTATCGCGAACTGGGCTATGCCAAGGGCGCGCGCGAAGACCTGGCGCGCTACCTGCAGCTGCTGCCGGAAGCCGAGGACACCGAACAGGTGCGCGAGGTGCTGGTCGACCTGGCCGGCGAACCGACCCGCCTGAACTGAGCCGGCCTCAGCCGGCCGGCACCATCTCGAAGTCGTCCTTGGTGACGCCGCAGTCCGGGCACACCCAGGTGTCGGGGACGTCTTCCCAGCGCGTGCCGGGGGCGATGCCCTCTTCCGGCAGGCCGTCGGCCTCGCTGTAGATGAAGCCGCAGACGACGCACATCCAGGTGCGGTAGGTGGTGGCGGTCTCGGCGGTGCTCATCGTGGTCGCGGGGGCCTGCAGTCGGATCAGGGTTACCATTCTCGCATCCCCACGGCCCCGCCGGAATGAACAACGCCTTCACGTGGCCGCGCCGCGGCATCTACCTCATCACTCCTGACGAAGCCGACACCGCGCGGCTGCTGGCCCGGCTCGAGCCGCTACTGGCGCTGCGGCCGGCCCTGCTCCAGTACCGCAACAAGCCCGCCGGGCCGGCGCTCCGGGCCAGCCAGGCCCACGCGCTGCAGGCCCGCTGTCTGGCACACGGCGTGCCGCTGGTGGTGAACGACGACTGGCGGCTGGCGCTCGAAGCGGGCGCCGCCGGCGCCCACCTGGGCGAGGACGACGGCGCCCTGGCCGAGGCCCGCGCCCGCGCCCCCGGCCTGTGGCTGGGCGCCTCCTGCTACAACCAGTTCGATCGCGCCCGCGCGGCCGTGGCCGCCGGCGCCGACTACGTCGCCTTCGGCGCCTTCTTCCCCTCCGGCACCAAGCCGCTGGCCAGCCGCGCCGACCCCGGCCTGCTGCGCGAGGCCCGCGCCCTGGGTCGGCCGATGGTGGCCATCGGCGGCATCACGCCGGACAATGCCGCCGGCCTGGTCGCCGCCGGCGCCGACCTGCTGGCCGTGATCGGCGGCGTATTCGACGCCCCCGACCCCGTCGCCGCCCTGCGCAGCCTCCAGCACCTCTTCGAAACCCCCGAACCCGAGACCGACACGCCATGAACACCGCCACCAGCCACGCCCTCTTCACCCGCGCCCTCGAGCTCATGCCGGGCGGCGTCAATTCGCCGGTGCGCGCGTTCAAGTCGGTCGGCGGCGAGCCCTTCTTCGCCAAGCGCGCCGAAGGCGCCTACCTGATCGACGTCGACGGCAACCGCTACGTCGACTACATCGGCAGCTGGGGCCCGATGATCGCCGGCCACGCGCACCCGAAGGTACTCGAGGCGGTCGAGCGCACCATGCGCGACGGCCTGAGCTTCGGCGTGCCCAACGCGCTCGAGGTCGAGATGGCCGAAACCGTGCGCAAGCTGGTGCCGTCCATGCAGATGATGCGCATGGTCAACTCCGGCACCGAGGCCACGCTCTCGGCCATCCGCCTGGCCCGCGGCGCCACCGGCCGCAGCCGCATCGTCAAGTTCGAGGGCTGCTACCACGGCCACGGTGACAGCTTCCTGGTGAAGGCCGGCTCCGGCGCGCTCACCTTCGGCCTGCCCAACTCGCCGGGTGTGCCCAAGGGCCTGGCCGACCTCACGCTCACCCTGCCCTACAACGACTTCGAGGCCGCCACGAAGCTGTTCGATGAAGTCGGCGGCGAGATCGCCGGCCTGATCGTCGAGCCGATCGTCGGCAACGCCAACTGCATCCTGCCGCGCGAGGGTTACCTGCAGCACCTGCGCGAGCTGTGCACGAAGCACGGCGCCATCCTGATCTTCGACGAGGTGATGACCGGCTTCCGCGTCGCGCTCGGCGGCGCCCAGGCACGCTACGGCGTGACGCCCGACCTGAGCACCTTCGGCAAGATCATCGGCGGCGGCATGCCGGTGGGCGCCTACGGCGGCCGCGCCGACCTGATGCAGCAGGTGGCGCCGGCCGGCCCGGTCTACCAAGCGGGCACGCTCAGCGGCAATCCGGTGGCGATGGCCGCCGGCCTGGCCACGCTGGAACTGATCCAGGCCCCGGGCTTCCACGACAGGCTCGAAGCCGCCACCCACGTGCTCTGCGACGGTCTGGAAATGGCCGCGCGCGAGGCCGGCGTCGCCGTCACCACCACCCGCAGCTGCGCCATGTTCGGCCTGTACTTCAACAACGAGCCGGTGGAGACCTTCGCCCAGGCCGTGGCCAGCGACAGCGCCGCCTTCAACCGCTTCTTCCACGCCATGCTCAGGCGCGGCGTGTACTTCGCGCCGTCCGCCTTCGAGGCCGGCTTCCTGTCGAGCGCGCACGGCGAAACCGAGCTCGCCCACACCATCGCCGCGGCGCGCGAGGCCTTCCGCGAGGTCGCCGCGGGGTGAAGCGGCCTGCGCTGGTGCTGTTCGACCTCGACGGCGTACTGGCGCACTACGAACACGCGCCGCGGCTGCGCGTGCTGTCCGAACGCCTCGGCACCAGCGAAAGCGCGGTGGCCGGGGCGCTGTTCGAGTCGGGCCTGGAGCGCGAGGCCGACCTGGGCCGCATCGACACCGACGGCATGCTCGCGACGCTGGGCGAACGGCTTGGCGTGCCGGTGACGCTCGATGACTGCCTGGCCGCCCGCGCCGCCGCGATGCGCGCCAACGACACCGTGCTCGGGCTCGCGGCCGCCGCCGGCCGCCACGCCACGCTGGCCATCCTGACCAACAACGGCCTGATGCTGCGCGACCATTTCGAGGCGATCTGCCCGCCGCTGGCACCCCTGTTCGGCGACCGCGTGTTCTGCTCGGCGCAGTTCGGCATGGCCAAGCCCGAGCCCGAGGTCTTCCGCCGCTGCCTCGAGCTGCTGGAAGTCGAGCCCGGCGAGGCGCTGTTCTTCGACGACAAACCCGACAACGCCAAGGGCGCGCGCCGCGCCGGCCTGCGGGCGCACACTTACCGAGACGAAGCCGGGCTGCGCGCGCACCTGGCCGCGCACGACCTCCTGGAGACCGAACGATGAGCCGCATCGAAACCCTGGCCGTGCACGCAGGCGGCGAGCCCGACGAAGCCACCGGCGCCGTGGTGCCGCCGATCCACCTCGCCACCACCTTCCGCCACGGCCCGGCCGGCGAGCGCCAGGCGGGCTACGAGTACCAGCGCGAGTCCAACCCCACCCAGGACCGGCTCGAGTCGGCCCTGGCCGCGCTCGAGGACGGCGCCGCGGCCCTGTGTTTCGGCTCGGGCATGGCGGCGATGGCGGCCCTGCTCGAATCGCTGCCAGCCGGCAGCCACGTGCTCATCCCCACCGACTGCTACACCGGCCTGCGCGCGCTGGCCGGCGAGTTCCTGCGCGAGCGCGGCATCACCGCCAGCGCCGTGGACATGGCCGACCTCGACGCCGTGCAGGCGGCGCTGCGCCCGGAAACGAGCCTGGTCTGGGCCGAAACGCCGTCCAACCCGCAGTTGCGCATCTGCGACATCGCGGCCCTGGCGGCGCTGGCCCACGGCCACGGCGCGCTGCTGGCCTGCGACAACACCTTCGCCACGCCGGTGCTGCAGCGCCCGCTGGCCCTGGGCGCCGACGTGGTGATGCACTCGACCACCAAGTACTTCGGCGGACACAGCGACGTGATGGGCGGCGCGCTCGTGTTCGCGCGCCGCGACGAGCTGTTCGGGCGGGTGTTCCACCGCCGCCACGTCACCGGCGGCATCCTCGCGCCCTTCAGCGCCTGGCTGATCCTGCGCGGCTGCCGTTCGCTGCCGGCTCGCATGGCCTGGCACTGCGCCAACGCCCGCGCGCTGGCCGAGATGCTGGCCGCGCACCCGGCCGTGGAGGCCGTGCATTACCCCGGCCTGGCCTCGCACCCGGGCCACGCCATCGCGGCGAGGCAGATGCGCGACGGCGGCGGCATGCTCAGCTTCCGCCTGCGCGGTGGCCGCGAGGCGGCGCTGGCCGTGGCCGGCGCGCTGGAACTGGCGATCAACGCCACCTCGCTGGGCGGCCCGGAGACCCTGGTCGAGCACCGTGCGTCGATCGAGGGGGCGAATGCGGTCAGCCCCGACAACCTGCTGCGCGTCTCGGCCGGCCTCGAGCACCGCGACGACCTGCTGGAAGACTTCACGCAGGCGCTGGCGCGGCTCGGCTGAGCCGCGCCAGATTCACCGCTGCCCGGTCACCACTGCCCGGTATTGGGCATCGAGGCCCAGGGCTCGGCCGGCGGCAGCGCCTCGCCGGCCTGCAGCAGCTCGATCGAGATCTGGTCGGGCGAGCGCACGAAGGCCATGCGGCCGTCGCGCGGCGGCCGGTTGATGGTGACGCCGTGCGCCTGCAGGCGCTCGCAGGCGGCGTAGATGTCGTCCACCTCGAAGGCCAGGTGGCCGAAGTTGCGGGCGCCGCCGTAGTCCTCGTCGTCGTAGTTCCAGGTCAGCTCCACCTCGGCGTCCGGGGTCGCCGGCGCGGCGAGGTAGACCAGCGTGAAGCGACCCTGCGGGTAGTCCCGGCGGCGGGTTTCCACCAGGCCCAGGGCGTCGCGGTAGAAGCGCAGCGACGCGTCCAGGTCGCGCACGCGCACCATGGCATGCAGGTATTTCATCGGCGCAGGGCCTCCATCAGTTCGGGATCGTCGAGGAACAGGTCGGGCAGCAGCGGCTGCGACGGATCGACCGCATAACCACTGAAATCGGTGACGCCGCGCTCGCGCAGCAGCGTCTCGTCGATCAGGAAATTACCGGTGAAGCCTGCCGCCGGCGTCGTGAGCGCGGCGTGGGCGGCGTCGGCCATGATCTCCGGCGTGCGGCACTTGGCCGGCTCGGTGCCGGGGATCATCTTGAGCGCGTCGGTGGCGATCACGGTGCGCGGCCACAGCGCATTCACCGCCACGCCCTTGGGCCCGAACTCGGCCGCCAGACCGAGCGTGACGAAGCTCATGCCCATCTTGGCCAGGGTGTAGCCGGTGTGCGGCCCCCACCACTTCGGGTCGAGCGTCGGCGGCGGCGCCAGCGTCAGGATGTGCGGGTTGGCCGAGCGCAGCAGGTGCGGCAGCGCCACCTGCGAACACAGGAAGGTGCCGCGGGCGTTGACCTGCTGCATCAGGTCGAAGCGCTTCATCGGCGTCGCGAGCGTGCCCTGGAGCCAGATCGCGCTGGCGTTGTTGACCAGGATGTCCAGCCCGCCGAAGCGCTCGACCGTGGCCGCCACCGCCGCCTGCACCTGGTCTTCCTCGCGGATGTCGCATTGGATCGCCAGCGCACGACCGCCCGCGGCCTCCACCGCCGCCGCGGCGCTGTGGATGGTGCCGGGCAGCTTGGGATTGGGCACGCCCGACTTGGCGGCGATGGCCACGTTGGCGCCGTCGCGCGCTGCGCGCAGCGCGATGGCCAAGCCGATGCCACGCGAGGCGCCGGTGATGAAGAGGGTCTTGCCGCGAAGATCGCCCATGGCTGGCTCCTGAACTTTGGTGCAAGTGTAAACCGGCGGGCGCGGTGCCCGGCCTATAATGCCGCCCCTATGGATTCAGCCCGCCTGGAAGCCCTCGTCACCTGGATCGGCCAGAACCCGATCGCGGCGGGCATCGTCATCTTCCTCATCGCCTTCGGCGATGCCCTGGTCATCCTCGGCGTCGCCATCCCGGCGGTGCCGCTGCTGTTCGCCGTGGGCACGCTGGTCGGCCTGGGCCACGTGGACGGGGCCTACGCCCTGGCCTGCGCAACGCTCGGCGCCTTCGCCGGCGACGGAGTGAGCTTCTGGGTCGGCCGCCGCTTCGGCCCCCAGCTGCGCCAGCGCTGGCCCTTCCGCAACCATCCGCAGTGGCTCGAACGCAGCGAACTGACGTTCCGCCGCCACGGCATGAAGTCGATCCTGATGGCCCGCTACATCGGCGCCATCCGCCCCTTCGTGCCCGCCATCGCCGGCATGCTGGGCATGAAGCTGCGCCAGTACGTGCCGGCCAGCGCGCTCGCCGCGGTGGTGTGGTCGGCCACCTTCCTGGCCCCGGGCTGGGTGTTCGGCACCTCGCTCGACCTGGTCGCGGCCGTGGCCGGGCGGCTGGCGATCGTGCTGGCCGTGGTGCTGGCGCTGGTGGCGGCGATCTGGGCCGTCGTCTTCTACCTGTGGCGCTGGCTGGGCGCGCACACCACCGAGATGCTCGAGCGCGCGCTGGCATGGTCGCACCGGCATCCGGTGCTTGGCCGCTATTCCGAGGCGCTGATCGACCCCAAGCGCCCCGAGTCCGCATCGCTGCTGCTGCTGGCCGCGGTGCTGGGCCTGGCCGGCTGGGGCATCTTCACCATCCTGATCTCGGTCGGCGGCGGCAGCGCGCCCTCGCAGCTCGACCTCACCGTGCACCAGCTGATGTTCGGCCTGCGCAACCCGCTGGCCGACATCCCGATGGCCTTCCTGGCCACGCTCGGCGATGCCGTGGTGCTGGCGCCGGCGGTGGTGGCGGTGTTCGCCTGGCTGCTCTGGCGGCGCCGGCACGTGGCGGCCTGGCACTGGCTGGCCGCACCGGCCTTCGCCCTCCTGCTGACCTGGCTGCTGGGTTACGTGCTCGACATGCCCAAGCCGCCCGCCTCGACCGCGGTGCCCGGCTTCAGTTTCCCCTCGGCGCCGGTGACGCTGGCGACGGTGGTCTACGGTTTCTTCGCGGTGCTGATCGCACGCGAGCTGCCGGGCCGCAACCGCGCCTGGCCCTACGTGGTGGCGGCGCTGGTGGTGGGGCTGCTCGGCTTCTCGCGCCTCTACCTCGGCGCCCACTGGCTCAGCGACGTGCTGGCCGGCACGCTGCTCGGCCTGCTCTGGATCGCCGCGCTGGGCATCGCCTACCGGCGCCGCGTGGTGCGCTCGTTCTGGGTGCGGCCGATCGCGACCATATTCTTCGTCGCGGTGTTGGGGCTGGCCGCCTGGCACGGCAGCCGCCACGCCGGCGACACGCTGGTGCGCTTCGACCCGCCGCACGTGCCGGCGCCGCTGGCGATGGACGCCTGGTGGAGCGAAGACTGGCAGGCCTCGCTGCCGGCGCGCCGCAACGAGCTGCACGGGCGCGACGCCTGGCCGCTGAACGTGCAGTACGCCGGCCCGCTCGCCGCACTGCGCGCCCACCTGCTGCTGGCCGGATGGCAGGACTACGAGACCGGCGGCTGGGAAGGGCTGCTGCAGACGATGGACAAGGACGTGACCCCGCTCGACCTGCCGGTGCTGCCGTCGATGCACCAGGGCCGGGCCGAGACGCTGGTGATGGTGCGCCGCGAGCCGGGCGGCGGGCAGATGAAGGTGCTGCGCGTGTGGGACGGGTCGGTCGTGCTGCAGCCGGGCAAGGTGCCTCTGTGGATCGGCAGCGTGCACAAGCTCGAGTTCGCCCAGCGCCTGGACTTCTTCAGCTACTGGCGCGTGATGCCCGGCGAAGCCGACCTGCTCGAGCCCCTGCGCACCGACCTCGGCAACCTCGACGCCACCATCGAAACCCGCCGCGACGACCAGCAGCCCGTCCTCCGCGCCCGCGCGCGCCCCTGATCCACATCCTCCTTCAGGCGCGAGGCTTCAGGTTCCCGACCCTTTCGGCCGGGTGACCACCAGAGTGGCGCCGCCTCCACCCGCGAAAGCACCGAGTGGCCAAAACCCGGAACAGCAAAGCTTCGGGCCTGAAGGCCCGAGGCCCAGGGCTTATTCGGGCTGGAAGTCGGGAAGGCGGTCGACGAGTTGCTGCAGGCGGGCGTGCGGGTCGGGTTCCTGCAGCAGGGCCAGGCGCTCGGCGGGCTCGAGCGGCAGCCATTCGGCCAGGCGCCAGCCGACCCAGGTGGCATCGGCGAGCTGGCCCTTGCCGATGCCCTCGTGCTCGATGCCGGCCTTGTCGAGGATGCGCGCCAACAGCACCGACAGCAGCGCGTGTTCGTCGCGCAGCGGCTGCGCCGGCGAGTCTTCGAACCACTGCACATCGCCGAGCACCAGCCCGTCGTCGCGAACCCGCGTGTGCTCGACCCGGAAACGGCGGCGGCCTTCTACCGTCAGCCCCAGCAGGCCGTCGTCGGTGAGCGAGAAGTCCACGATCACCGCCTCGGTGCCGTGCGTGGCCGGGATCGCCGGCTCGCCCGCCTCACGGCCGGCGAGGATGAGGCAGACGCCGAAACCTTCGCCGCTGCGGCCGCAGCGCTTGACCAGGTCGAGATAACGCGGCTCGAAGATCCGCAGCGACAGTTGCCCGCCGGGCAGCAAGACCGTGCCGAGCGGGAACAGCGGCAGCTCGGCCAACGCCACGCTTCAGCCCGCCAGCTGCGCCAGGAAGCGGCGCGGCGCGCCGTCGAAGCCGCCGTTGGACATGAACACCACGTGGTCGCCGGCGCGGCAGCGGCGGCCCAGCGCCGCCAGCAGCGCGTTGGCGTCGGGCACCGTTTCACCCTCGCCGCGCAGCGCGCCCACCACCTTGCCCGCGTCCCAGGCCAGCTCGGGCCGGTGCAGGAACACCACCGCATCCGCCTCGGCCAGCGAGGGCGCGATCTGGTCGGCATGTGCGCCCAGGCGCATAGAATTGCTGCGCGGCTCCATCGCCACCACGATGCGCGCGCCGCCGACGCGGGCACGCAGGCCCTCGAGCGTGGTGCGGATGGCGGTGGGATGGTGCGCGAAGTCGTCGTAGACGGTGATGCCGGCGCGCTCGCCCAGCACCTCCAGCCGGCGCTTGACGCTGACGAAGTCCGGCAGCGCGGGAATCGCGCGCGCCAGGTCGGCGCCGACCGCGTTGGCGGCGGCGATCGCGGCCAGGCCGTTCATCACGTTGTGCCGGCCCACCAGCGACCAGCGCACCGTGCCGAGCACGGCGCCGCGGTGGAGCACGTCGAAGTGCGTGCCATCGGCGGCGTGCAGGCGCGCGCTCCAGTCGAAGTCGCCGTCGAGGCCGAAGGTTTCCACCGGCGTCCAGCAGCCCATCGCCAGCACTTCGGCCAGCGCCTTCTCTTCGCCGTTGACGATCAGCCGGCCGCGGCGCGGCACCGTGCGCACCAGGTGGTGGAACTGGCGCTGGATGGCGGCCAGGTCCGGGAAGATGTCGGCGTGGTCGTACTCGAGGTTGTTGAGGATCGCCACCACCGGCCGGTAGTGCACGAACTTGCTGCGCTTGTCGAAGAAGGCCGTGTCGTACTCGTCGGCCTCGACCACGAACTCGCGGCCCGTGCCCAGGCGCGCCGAGACGCCGAAGTTCTCCGGCACGCCGCCGATCAGGAAACCCGGGTCGCGGCCGGCGGCCTCGAGCAGCCAGACCAGGATCGACGTGGTGGTGGTCTTGCCGTGGGTGCCGGCCACCGCCATCACCTCGCGGCCCGGCAGCACCCGCTCGCCCAGCCACTGCGCGCCGGAGATGTAGCGCAGGCCGGCATCGAGCACGTGCTCGACCGCGGGGTTGCCGCGCGAGAGCGCGTTGCCCACGACGACCTCGTCGGTGCCGGCGGTGAGGTGGGCGGGGTCGTAGCCCTGCGACAGCGTGATGCCCAGCTGTTCGAGCTGGGTGGACATGGGCGGGTACACGGACTGGTCGCTGCCCTCGACCACGTGGCCGAGTTCGCGCGCCAGGGCGGCCACGCCGCCCATGAAGGTGCCGCAGATGCCGAGGATGTGCAGCTTCACGGCGGGCCGGGGCCCGTCAGCCGACGTCGGGGGTGGGCGCCAGGGCCTCGAGGATTCGCTCGAACACCTCGTCCATCGTGCCCACGCCGTCCAGGTGCGCAAGGCGGCCGGACTGGCGGTAGAAGTCCACCACCGGCGCGGTGGCTTCGTTGTAGATCTTCAGGCGGTTGCGCACGGCCTCGGGCGTGTCGTCGGCACGGCCCTCGACCTGGGCGCGGCCGGCCAGGCGCTCGATCAGCAGCTCGGTGTCCACGTCCAGTTGCACGGCGATGTCCACCGGCTGGCCCAGGCGGGCCAGCAGGGCATCGAGGGCATTGGCCTGGGCGAGGTTGCGCGGGTAGCCGTCGAGGATGAAGCCGTTGCCGGTGTCGCCGGCCGTCAGGCGCTCCTCGAGCATGCCCAGCACGATCTCGTCGGAGACCAGGCCGCCGGACTCCATCACCGCCTTGGCCTGCAGGCCCAGCGCGGTGCCGGCCTTGACCGCCGCGCGCAGCAGGTCGCCGGTGGAAATGTGCGGCACCTGCAGGTGCTCGCGGAGCCTGCTGGCCTGCGTGCCCTTGCCCGAACCGGGCGCGCCGAGAAGTACCAGTCGCATGCTTCTTCAACCCCTATAAACGAGGACGCACGGCGCCGTCTCAACCCCGTTTGGCTATAGTGGGGCCGCCGACAGGCCGTGCGGACTGTGAAACGCTACTGGCCGGGCCGCGACAAGTCAAACCAAAGGCAGGGAAACCATGAGCAAGGGAACGCTCCTGTACGCACAATCCGGCGGGGTCACCGCCGTCATCAACGCCACCGCCGGCGCCGTCATCCAGGCCGCCCGGGCCCGCAAGGTCAAGGTCCTGGCGGCCCGCAACGGGATTCTCGGGGTGCTCCGGGAGGAGCTCGTGGACACCTCGAAGGAGTCCCCGGCCGCCATCCGGGCCCTGGCCCATACCCCCGGCGGGGCCTTCGGCACCTGCCGCTACAAGCTCAAGTCGCTCGAGGACGATGCCGCCAAGTACGCGCGCGTGCTCGAGGTGATCAAGGCCCACGACGTGCGCTGGTTCCTCTACAACGGCGGCAACGACTCGGCCGACACCGCGCTCAAGCTCTCGCGGCTGGCCGAGGCCTCGGGTTACCCGCTCACCTGCATCGGCGTGCCCAAGACGGTCGACAACGACCTCGTGGCCACCGACTGCTGCCCGGGCTTCGGCTCGGCGGCCAAGTACACCGCGGTGTCGGTGGCCGAAGCCGCGCTGGACGTCGAAGCGATGGCCGAAACGTCCACCAAGGTCTTCGTCTATGAAGTGATGGGCCGCCACGCGGGCTGGCTGGCGGCGGCCGCCGGCCTGGCCGGCCAGGGCAAGGATGATGCGCCACACATCATCCTGTTCCCGGAAGTCGCCTGGGACGAGGCGGCCTTCCTCGCCCGCGTGCAGGCCGTGGTCAGGCGCGTGGGGCACTGCGTGGTGGTCGTGTCCGAGGGCCTGCGCCACGCCGACGGCCGCTTCGTCGCCGATGCCGGCAGCGGCAAGGACGCCTTCGGCCACAGCCAGCTCGGCGGCGTCGGCCCGCTGCTGGCCGGCATCGTCAAGGACCAGCTGGGCCTGAAGGTGCACTGGACCGTGCCCGACTACCTGCAGCGCTCCGCCCGCCACCTGGCCTCGAAGACCGACCTGGCGCACGCCCAGGCCGTCGGCAAGGCGGCGGTGGAGTACGCGCTCGAGGGCATGAACGGCGTGATGCCGGCGATCGTGCGCACGTCCGACAAGCCCTACCGCTGGAAAGTGGCGCCGGCGCCGCTGGCCGACATCGCCAACCACGAGAAGAAGATGCCCAAGGGCTTCATCTCCCGTGATGGCTACGGCATCACCGACGCCTGCCGGCGCTACCTCTCGCCGCTGGTGCGGGGCGAGGCGCCGCCGCCGTACCGGCCCGATGGCCTGCCCGATTACGTTCGTCTGAAGTTGAGTGCCGTTGTAAAGAAGCTGCCGGCATTCGACGCCATCTGACGCACCAAGGAGCAACGCCCATGAAGATCCGACTCGCCCCCTGCCTCGCGCTGGCCCTCTCGCTCACGGCGCCGGGCCTCGCGGCCGCGCAAGCCCAGGAGGGCAGCCAGTACCGCGTCACCACCCGCATGGAAATGGTCGGCATGCCCTTCCAGCTGCCGCCCCAGACCGTCGAGGTCTGCGGGCCGAAGGACCACGCCAGCGAAAAGATGGTGCCGCACGACGACAACTGCCGCATCACCGACTTCAAGGTCGAGGGCAACAAGTCGAGCTACACCCTGGTCTGCACGGGCGAGGCGGAGATGACCGCCAAGGGCGAGTTCGAGCAACTCGGCCCCGAGGCCTACCGCGGCAAGATGAACATGGTCGGCACCCAGGGCGGCCGCTCGGTGGAAATGAACATGAGTTTCGAAGGCCAGCGCATCGGCGACTGCCAGTACACCCCGCCGGCCGCCCCGTCCGGCGACTGAGCCCCGGGCCCGCCCGGCGGGCCCTGTGGCTTCACCCCCTCCCTTCGGCCATACTCGACCGGAGCGGCCGGTCGGCCGCTTACGTTTGTTCGCTGTTTGACTCTGGGGAGGGTTGGCATGTTTGAGCAGTACGGACTACATCTCGCGATCGCCTGTGCGGTGGTCGCCATTCTTTACGGCATCGTCGTGGCGCGCTGGATCGTCGGCCAGCCGGCCGGCAACGAGCGCATGCAGCAGATCGCCGCGGCCGTGCAGGAGGGCGCGGGCGCCTACCTGAGCCGCCAGTACCGCACCATCGCCATCGTCGGCGTGCTGCTGTTCCTGGTGATCGGCTTCGTGCCCGGCCTGGGCTGGCCCACCGCGATCGGCTTCGCCATCGGCGCGATCCTCTCGGGCGCGGCCGGCTTCATCGGCATGTTCGTCTCGGTGCGCGCCAACGTGCGCACGGCGCAGGCGGCCACCACCAGCCTCAACACCGCGCTCAACGTCAGCTTCAAGGGCGGCGCCATCACCGGCATGCTGGTGGTCGGCCTGGGCCTGCTCGGCGTGGCCGGCTACTTCTGGTACACGATCGGTTCGGGCGCGCACGACGCCGCGTCGGTGCAGGCGGCCATGCAGCCGATGATCGGCCTGGCCTTCGGCAGCTCGCTGATCTCCATCTTCGCGCGCCTGGGCGGCGGCATCTTCACCAAGGGCGCCGACGTCGGCGCCGACCTGGTGGGCAAGGTCGAAGCCGGCATCCCGGAGGATGACCCGCGCAACCCGGCCGTGATCGCCGACAACGTGGGCGACAACGTCGGCGACTGCGCCGGCATGGCCGCCGACCTGTTCGAGACCTACGCCGTCACCGTGATCGCCGCGATGCTGATCGCCGGCATCGCCTTCACCACCTACGGCTGGGCCGGCGTGCTCTACCCGATGGTGCTGGGCGCCGTGTCCATCGTCGCCTCGATCGTCGGCACCTTCTTCGTGAAGGTGAAGGACGGCGGCAAGATCATGAACGCGCTCTACCGCGGCCTGGCCGTCTCCGGCGTGCTCGCGGCGGTCGGCTTCTGGTTCATCACCGACAACATGTTCAGCGCCAAGCTGGGCATGCCGCTGTTCTGGTGCGCCCTGATCGGCCTGGGCCTGACCGCGGCGATGGTGGTGATCACCGAGTACTACACCGCCACCGAATACGCCCCGGTGCAGGACGTGGCCAAGGCCTCCGAGACCGGCCACGGCACCAACGTGATCGCCGGCCTGGCCGTGTCGATGAAGTCGACCGCGGCGCCGGTGCTGGCCGTGGCCGCCGCCATCTGGGGCTGCTACGAGCTGGCCGGCCTGATGGGCATCGCGATCGCCGCCACCTCGATGCTGTCGATGGCGGGCATGATCGTGGCGCTCGACGCCTACGGCCCGATCACCGACAACGCCGGCGGCATCGCCGAGATGTCGGGCATGGACCCGGAAATCCGCAAGACCACCGACGCCCTGGACGCCGTGGGCAACACCACCAAGGCCGTGACCAAGGGTTACGCCATCGGTTCGGCCGGCCTGGCCGCGCTGGTGCTGTTCGCCGACTACGCCCACAAGCTGCAGGAATCGGGCACGCAGGTGAACTTCTCGATCGACAACCCGGACGTGGTGATCGGCCTGCTGATCGGCGGCATGATCCCCTACCTGTTCGGCGCCTTCGCCATGCAGGCGGTGGGCCGTGCGGCCGGCGCGGTGGTGGAGGAAGTGCGCCGCCAGTTCCGCGAGATCAAGGGCATCATGGAGGGCACCGGCAAGCCCGAGTACGACAAGGCGGTTGACCTGCTGACCAAGGCCGCGATCCGGGAAATGATCATTCCCTCGATGCTGCCGCTGTTCATCCCGATCATCGTCGGCCTGGTGCTGGGCGCCGACGCGCTCGGCGGCCTGCTGATGGGCACCATCGTGACCGGCCTGTTCGTGGCGATCTCGATGTGCACCGGCGGCGGCGCCTGGGACAACGCCAAGAAGTACATCGAGGAAGGCCACCACGGCGGCAAGGGCAGCGAGGCCCACAAGGCCGCGGTCACCGGCGACACCGTCGGCGACCCGTACAAGGACACCGCCGGCCCGGCCATCAACCCGCTGATCAAGATCATCAACATCGTGGCCCTGCTGCTGATCCCGATGCTGTAATCGGGCTGCGCAGGCTGGAGACGAAAAACCCCGGCTCCGGCCGGGGTTTTTCTTCGCACAGCGTCGTCCCAGGAGCCCCCTTGGTGCATTTTCGGGGACGGGTGCATTAAAGAAGGGGGTCAGGCTCACTTGGTTCCTGAGTGAGCCTGACCCCCTTCTTTAATGCACCCGTCCCCTGCCGTCAGATCTGGGGAACCTCTTGCAGCAGCAGGATCAGCGCATCGCGGGTGCGGCGGCGCAGTTCGACGAAGAGCGCGTCGATGGCTTCGGAGCCAAGCTGTTCGTCCTCGAGGTGCTCGAGGCTGTGGCAGACCTCGACCAGGGCCGAGGCGCCCATGGCCAGGGCGGCCGAGCGCAGGTAGTGCGCGGCCTTGCCCAGGGCATCGGCGTCGCCGGCGGCCTGGGCGGCTTCCATCTTCTTCACCAGGTCCGGCGCCTCGTGCACGAACATGCGCACGAACTCGCTGAAGGCGCCGGGCTGGTCGCGGTCGAGCATGCGCAGCAGTTCCAGCGCCTTGGGGTCGAGCAGGGATTGTGCTGCCATGGCGGGGGCTTCCGGTGGGCCAACCGCCATTCTCGCCGCTGCCCCCGGCCCTGCCTAGCCCCTGATTTCCTGCCCTGGCGGGAGGGCCGCCAGGCCCGGAACGGCCAGTCTGGCCTGAAGGCCCGCCTGCGGAGGGTGTATCCTTTCGCCCCCCACGAAAGCCCTCCCCCGGGCGGATAAAGGAGTATCTGCAATGGCCCTAGACCTGGTGCCCACCGGCCGCGACGTGCCGAACGAAATCAACGTCGTCATCGAGATCCCCAAGGACGCCGAGCCGGTCAAGTACGAGGTCGACAAGGGTACCGGCGCCATTTTCGTGGACCGCATCCTGTCCACCCCGATGCGCTACCCCTGCAACTACGGCTACGTGCCCAAGACCCTGTGCGGCGACGGCGACCCGGTCGACGTGCTGGTCATCCTGCCGCTCACCCTGATCCCCGGCTCGGTCATCCGCTGCCGTCCGGTGGGCCTGCTGAAGATGAAGGACGAGGCCGGCGAGGACACCAAGCTGCTGGCCGTGCCGGTGGACAAGGTGTTCTCCGGCTATTCGCACATCAACGACATCAGCCAGGTCAGCCAGCACTGGCTCGACCGCATCGGCCACTTCTTCGAGCACTACAAGGACCTGGAGAAGGGCAAGTGGGTCAAGCTCGACGGCTGGGAAGGCGCCGACGCGGCCCGCCGCGAAATCCTCGACTCCGTGCAGCGCTTCGAGGCCAGCCCCGAGACGCTCAACTACTGAGCCAGGGGCTCACGAGGCCCGGCGCCGGCAGGTGAACCGGGCCTCGAGCACCAGCCGGCCGGTGTCCGGGTCATCGCCCGGCCGGTCGCGCGAACCGACGTCGGGGGCGTGCCAGCGCCCGCCGTCGAACACCACCAGCCGGTTGTACTTCGCCGGCACGCGCACGGCCTCATCGTCGTCGAGCATCGGCGCGGCCGGGAACACCAGCCCGCCGGTGGACGGGTCCTCGGCCAGGAACAGCACGGCCACCACGGCACCCTGCCCGGGTTCGGCCGTCGAGGCGCGCACCGGCGCCACCGGCGGCGACGTGGTCAGCGAAAGCCAGCCCTGGGTGCCGAGCACCCGGCGAAAGCCCAGCCGCTCGCGCAGGTGCTCGGAGAAATACACCGCCAGCGGCGCCAGCAGCGGCCCGGGCAGCGCGATGCGCCGCACCGGGTAGCCCGCCAGCGGGTCGGGCCGCAACTGGTCGGCGTGCTGCCTGGCCGTATTGCGCCAGCGCCCCGGCACCTCCAGCGCGTCGTCGACGACGTAGGCCGTGGCCCCGCCGGGCAGGGCCACGGCTTCGATGCGCGGACGGGGCTTGAACACGGCGCTTACCTCATTCCCGGCGATAGACCTGCGCGCCCTGGGCGCGGAACTCGGCCGCCTTTTCGGCCAGGCCCTGCTCCAGCGCCTGGGCCTCGTCGGCGACCCCCTTGCCGGCAGCATACTCGCGCACGTCCTGGGTGATCTTCATCGAACAGAAGTGCGGGCCGCACATCGAGCAGAAGTGGGCGACCTTGTGGGCGTCCTTGGGCAGGGTTTCGTCGTGGTATTCGCGGGCCCGCTCCGGGTCCAGGCCCAGGTGGAACTGGTCCTCCCAGCGGAACTCGAAACGCGCCTTGCTCAGCGCGTTGTCGCGCGCCTGGGCGCCCGGGTGGCCCTTGGCCAGGTCGGCGGCGTGGGCGGCGATGCGGTAGGCCATCAGGCCCTCGCGCACGTCGGCCTTGTTGGGCAGGCCCAGGTGCTCCTTGGGCGTGACGTAGCAGAGCATGGCGGTGCCGAACCAGCCGATCATCGCCGCGCCGATGGCGCTGGTGATGTGGTCGTAGCCCGGCGCGATGTCGGTGGTCAGCGGGCCGAGCGTGTAGAACGGCGCCTCGCCGCACTCGCGCAACTGCTTGTCCATGTTCTCCTTGATCAGCTGCATCGGCACGTGGCCGGGGCCTTCGATCATGGTCTGCACGTCGTGCTTCCAGGCGATCTTCGTCAGCTCGCCCAGGGTCTCGAGCTCGCCGAACTGGGCGGCGTCGTTGGCATCGGCGATCGAGCCCGGGCGCAGGCCGTCGCCCAGCGAGAAGCTGACGTCGTAGGCCTTCATGATTTCGCAGATTTCCTCGAAGTGCGTGTAGAGGAAATTCTCCTTGTGGTGGGCCAGGCACCACTTGGCCAGGATCGAGCCGCCGCGGCTGACGATGCCGGTCACGCGCCTGGCGGTCAGCGGCACGTAGCGCAGCAGCACGCCGGCGTGGATGGTGAAGTAGTCCACGCCCTGTTCGGCCTGCTCGATCAGCGTGTCGCGGAAGATCTCCCAGGTCAGCTCCTCGGCCTTGCCGTCCACCTTCTCCAGCGCCTGGTAGATGGGCACGGTGCCGATCGGCACCGGCGAGTTGCGGATGATCCACTCGCGGGTCTCGTGGATGTGCTTGCCGGTGGACAGGTCCATCACCGTGTCGGCGCCCCAGCGGATGGCGTAGACCAGCTTCTCCACTTCCTCGGCGATGCCCGACGAGACCGCCGAGTTGCCGATGTTGGCATTGACCTTGGTGAGGAAATTGCGGCCGATGATCATCGGCTCGATTTCCGGGTGGTTGATGTTGGCCGGGATGATGGCGCGGCCGCGGGCCACCTCGTCGCGCACGAACTCGGGCGTGATGAGTTTCGGCAGGCTGGCGCCGAAGGACTCGCCGGCGTGCTGGCGCAGCAGGTGCGCCTCGGTGATGGCCTCGATGCGCTGGTTCTCGCGGATGGCGATGTATTCCATCTCCGGCGTGATGATGCCGCGGCGCGCGTAGTGCATCTGGCTGACGTTGCGGCCGGCCAGGGCGCGGCGCGGCGGGCGCAGGGCCGGGAAGCGCACCGCATCGAGCTTCGCGTCGGCGGCGCGGGCGCGACCGAACTCGCTGCTCAGGCCCTCGAGCGCGGCGCAGTCGCCGCGCTCGGCGATCCACTGCGCACGCAGGGCCGGCAGGCCGGTGGCGAGGTCGATGCGGGCGTCCGGGTCGGTATAGGGGCCCGAGGTGTCGTAGACGGAGAAGGGCGCGTTCGGCTCCTGGATGCCGTACATGCGCGGCGTCGGCGAGAGCGCGATCTCGCGCATCGGCACCTTCAGGTCGGGCCGCGAGCCCTCCACGTGGACCTTGCGCGAGCCGGGGATCGGCCGGGTGACTTCTTCGGAAAGCTGCTGGGCCTGGCGCAGCAGCTCGGTGGGCAGGGCATTCATGGCGTCGTCCTTCTGGACCCCGGACGGGGCGGGAACGAAGCGGCGGCGCCGGGCGCCGGCCCACGGGCCGCCACCACGAAGCTTCCCTACGCCGGTATCAACCGGATCAGGTTCAAAGGGTCTTTCTCAGCCCAGGCGACGCCGGGCACCCCCGCTTCCGGCGGCCATTGAACCATTTTCGCGGGCTCCGGGCACGTGGCCTGCCTCACGACCTCGCGGGATTCGGCACCCGGAACCACGCGGCGTAGAGCGCCGGCAGGAACAGCAGGGTCAGCGCCGTGGCGATGATCAGGCCGCCCATGATGGCCACGGCCATCGGCCCGAAGAATTCGCTGCGCGAGAGCGGGATCATGGCCAGCACGGCCGCCAGGGCGGTGAGCACGATCGGGCGGAAGCGACGCACCGTGGCATCCACCACCGCGCGGGCCGGCGGGCTGCCGGCGGCGATGTCCTGCTCGATCTGGTCCACCAGGATCACCGAGTTGCGCATGATCATGCCGCTGAGCGCGATCGTGCCCAGCATCGCCACGAAGCCGAACGGCACCCGGAACACCAGCAGGAACAGCACCACGCCGATCAGGCCCAGCGGCGCGGTCAGCGCCACCATCAGCGTGCGCGGGAAGCTGCGCAGCTGGATCATCAGCAGGGTGATCACCACGAACACGAACAGCGGCACGCCCGCGGCCACCGAGCGCGAGCCGCGACCGGAGTCCTCGACGGTGCCGCCGGTTTCGAGCAGGTAGCCCGGCGGCAGCATCGCCCGCACGTCCCCGAGCGTGGGCAGGATTTCATTGGTGACCGTCGGCGGCGTCACGTCGCCGTAGATGTCGGCGCGCACGGTCACCGTCGGCAGGCGGTTGCGGTGCCAGATGATGCCGTCCTCGAAGCCATGCTCGAGCGTGGCGATCTGCGACAGCGGCACGGCGCGGCCGTCGCCGGCCGGCACCGCCAGGCTGCCCAGCAGCGACAGCCGCTCGCGCTCCTCGACCGGGCCGCGCAGCAGGATCTCGATCTGCTCGTTGCCCTCGCGGTAGGTGCTGATCGTGGTGCCGGAGAGCGAACCGCGCAGGAAGGCCGCCACCTTGGCCGAACTCACGCCCAGCACGCGGGCGCGCTCCTGGTCGATCGCCAGGCGCACCACCTTGCTCGGCTCGTCCCAGTCGAGGTTGACGTTGGTGACGTGCGGATTGGCGCGCACGCGTTCGGCCACCTCGCGCGCCAGCCGGCGCACTTCGTCCACGTGCTCGCCGGACACCCGGAACTGCACCGGGAAGCCCACCGGCGGACCGTTCTCGAGCCGCTGCACGCGCGCCTGCACGTCGCTGAACTCCTCGCCGAACAGTTCGATCAGCCAGGTCCGCAGGCGCTCGCGGGCCTCCATGTCGGGCGTCAGGATCACGAACTGGGCGAAGTTGGCCTGCGGGAGCTTCTGGTCCAGCGGCAGGTAGAAGCGCGGGCTGCCCGAACCGACGTAGGCGACGTAGCTTTCCACGTCCTCCTGGTCCTCGAGCGCCCGTTCCAGCCGGGCCGCCACCGCCTCCGTGGCCAGCAGGGACGAACCTTCGGCCAGCTCCAGGTCCACCATCAGCTCCAGCCGCGTCGAGGACGGGAAGAACTGCTGGGGCACGAAGCGGAACATCGCCACGCTCAGCGCGAACGCCGCCACCGTCACCGCGATCACCAGGCCGCGGTTGCGCACGCACCAGACCACGGTCGAGCGCACGCGCTTGTAGAAGGGCGTGGCGTACGGGTCGTGGCCGCGGTGCCCGCCGCCGCCCGGCTCGGGCTTCGGCTCGGGCAGCAGCTTGTCGCCCAGGTAGGGAATGAACACCACCGCCGCGATCCACGACACCAGCAGCGCGATCGTCACCACCTGGAAGATCGAGCGGGTGTACTCGCCGGTGCTCGAGGCGGCGGTGGCGATGGGCAGGAAGCCCGCCGCGGTCACCAGGGTGCCGGTGAGCATCGGGAAGGCGGTGGACTTCCACATGAAGGCGGCGGCGCGCAGGCGGTCGTAGCCCTGCTCCATCTTCACCGCCATCATCTCGACCGCGATGATGGCGTCGTCCACCAGCAGGCCCAGCGCCAGCACCAGGGCGCCGAGCGAGATCTTGTGCAGGCCGATGTCGAAGTAGTCCATCAGCGCGAAGGTCATCGCCAGCACCAGCGGGATCGACAGCGCCACCACCAGGCCGGTGCGGAAGCCCAGCGAGAAGAAGCTCACCACCAGCACGATCACCACCGCCTCGGTGAGCACGCGCACGAACTCGGCCACCGAGCTGCGCACGGCCTTGGGCTGGTCGGAGACCTTGCTCAGCGTCATGCCCACCGGCAGGTCCTGCTGCAGGCGCGCGAACTCGGCGTCGAGCACCTCGCCCAGGCGGATGATGTCGCCGCCGTCGCGCATGGCCACGGCGATGCCGATGGCGTTTTCGCCCATGAAACGCATGCGCGGCGCCGCCGGGTCGGCGAAGCCGCGGTGCACGTCGGCCACGTCGCCGAGCCGGAAGCTGCGGTCGCCGACGCGGATGGGGAAGTTCCGGATCTCCTCCACGCTGTCGAAGCGCCCCGAGACCCGCAGCTGCACGCGGTCGGTGGCCGTCTCGAAGAAACTGGCTGGCGCCACCGCGTTCTGCTCGTCGATGGCCCGCTGCACCAGCTCCAGCGGCACGCCCAGCGTGGCCAGCTTGGTGTTCGACAGCTCGATCCAGATCTTCTCGTCCTGCAGGCCGACCAGCTCGATCTTGCCCACGTCGGGCACCCGCAGCAGTTCGAGCTCGATGCGCTCGGCGTAGTCCTTGAGCGTGGCGTAGTCGAAGCCCTCGCCGGTGAGCGCGTAGATGTTGCCGAAGGTGTCGCCGAACTCGTCGTTGAAGAACGGCCCCACCACGCCCTGCGGCAGGGTGTGGCGGATGTCGCCGACCTTCTTGCGCACGTCGTACCACAGCGCCGGCAGCTCGCTCGAGACCATCGAGTCGCGCGACATCAGCATCACCAGGCTTTCGCCGGCACGCGAGTACGAGCGCACGAACTCGTAGCGCCCGGTCTCCATCACTTCCTTCTCGACCTTGTCGGTGACCTGCCGCGCCACTTCCTCGGCGGTCGCGCCCGGCCAGAAGGTGCGCACCACCATGATCTTGAAGGTGAAGGGCGGGTCCTCGGACTGGCCCAGGTTCTGGTAGCTGGTGATGCCCAGCAGCGCCAGCACCAGCATGGCGTAGAGCACCAGCGAGCGATTGCGCAGCGCCCACTCGGAAAGGTTGAAGCGGCTGTCCATGGCGACCTCAGTCCGCGGCGGCGGCGAGCGGGATCGGGCGGTTCTGGTGGTCGATCGGACGCACCTTCTGGCCCTCGCGCAGCAGGTGCACGCCGGCCGCCACCACCCACTCGCCGGCCTGCAGCCCGGCCGTCACCGGCACCGTGGACTCGCCGTAGGCGCCCACCTGCACCGGCCGCAGGGAAACGGTGGAATCGGCGGGGTCGACCACCCAGAGCGCGGGCTGGCCGTCCTTCGCATGCAGCGCCGACAGCGGCACCGCCATCAGTCCGGTGTCGCCGCCGTTGGCGTAGACGCGCGCGCTCTGGCCCAGGTCCACGGCCGCGTCGCCGGGCTGGAAGGCCACCCGCGCGGCGAACGTGCGCGCCTGCGGATCGGCCGAAGGCGAGATCTCCCTGAGCTGGCCAGGGAAGCGCTTGCCCGGCAGCGACCACAGCTCCACCGACAGCGGGCGGCCGACCGGGAACAGCGAGGCTTCGCGCTCGGGGACCGAGATGGCCACTTCGCGCGGGCCGTCCTCGGCCAGCACGAACACGGTCTGCCCGGCGGCCACCACCTGGCCGGCCTCGGCCACGCGCTGGGCGATGACACCATCGGCCGGCGCACGCAGCACCGCATAGCCGGCCTGGTTCACCGACACCCGGGCCTGGGCGCGGGCCTGGCGCACGCGTGCCTCGGCGGCCTCGTACTGCGACTTGCGCGCGTCGTAGAGCGACTGGCTGACCAGCTGCTGGCCCAGCAGCTGCTGGTAGCGCTCAAGTTCCGACTTCGCCAGCGCCAGATCGGCCTCGGCCGACACCAGCTGGGCCTGGGCCGCCTCGCGCTGCAGCGCCACGTCGGAGGCGTCGAGCTCGGCGAGCACCTGGCCGGCCTTCACGCGCTGGCCCACCTCGACCTGCCGGCGGGCGATCTTGCCGCCGATGCGGAAGGCCAGGGCCGGCTCGTGCCGCGCCCGCACTTCACCGGCGTAGGCCGTCGGCGCCGCGCCCTGCGCGCTGGCCTGCACCACCCAGGCCGGCCGCGCCGGCGCCTCGTTGGCGGCCTCGTCGCCACAGCCCGCGAGCAGGGCCAGCAGGCCCGCCGACAGGATCCAGCGTCGCGTGGAGAAGGTGGTCATGACGGCGGTGCTCACGTTGAATTGGGCGGATGGTAGCTTTACCATACTCGCCAGTTCAATAATCACATGCCCTGCACATGAGCGCCCCCGCCCGCCCGGCCTCCCCGGGCCGTCCCAAGGACCTGGAAAAGCGCGCCGCAATCCTCGATGCGGCCAAGGCGCTGTTCCTGGCCCGCGGCTACGAGGGCACGGCCATGGACGCGGTGGCGCAGACCGCCGGGGTCTCCAAGCTGACCGTCTACAGCCACTTCCAGGACAAGGAAACCCTGTTCCTGGAGGCGGTGAAGGCCAGCTGCGAGGACCTGCTGCCGGCCGACCTGTTCGACGTCCGCTTCCAGGGCCCGATGCGCCAGCAGTTGCTGCGCATCGGCAAGGCCCTGTTCCGGCTGATCACGTCCGACGAAGCCGTGGCGGTGCACCGGATCATGGGCCAGCAGCGGCCCGCCGGCTCCACCCTGCCCGAGCTGTTCTGGGACGCCGGCCCGCGCCGCATCCACGAAGCGTTCGCCGCCTTCCTGCGCGCCGAGGCCGAGGCCGGCGAGCTGGAAGTGTCCGACTGCGACCTCGCCGCGCACCAGTTCCTGGCCCTGCTCAAGGGCGAGTGCCACGCCCGCCTGCTGTGCGGCTGCCCGGCCGCCCTGGCCGGCGATGCGCTGGACCGTCACCTCGACGCGACGGTGGACATGTTTCTTCGTGCCTACGGGCCGGTGCGGCGATGAACGCTGAACCGCGCCCGCCGGCGCCGGTTGTCTCAATGACCAATGGCACTACGGGTGCCGTCGGACGCCCCGCATCCTTCCCGCAGACCCGCCCCGGGCGTAGAATTGCAGCCCTTGTGATTCAAGGATTTAGCCGTAATGACCATTGACTTCCAGCAGGCCCGCTTCGCCATGGTCGAACAGCAGGTTCGACCCTGGGACGTGCTCGACCCGCGCGTGCTCGAAACGCTGATGACCGTGCGTCGCGAGGACTTCGTGCCGCCGCGCCACCGCAAGCTGGCCTTCGCCGACCTGCCGCTGCCGCTCGAGCACGGCGAGGTGATGATGAAGCCGGTGGTCGAGGGCCGCATGCTGCAGGCCGTGGCGCTGGAGCCCTCCGACGAGGTGCTCGAGGTCGGCACCGGCTCGGGCTTCGTCACCGCCTGCCTGGCCAATCTGGCGCGCGAAGTCACCAGCATCGACCGCCATGCCGATTTCACCGAGCGCACCCGCGCCCGCCTGGTCGCCGACGGCATCACCAACGTGCGCCTCGAGACCGTCGACGTGTTCGACTGGCAGCCTGGCCGCCAGTTCGACGCCATCTGCGTCACCGGCGCCGTGGCCACCGATCCCGAGCGTTTCGCCGGCTGGCTGCGGCCGGGCGGCCGCCTGTTCGTCATCCACGGCCAGTCGCCGGTGCAGGAAGCCATCCTGCTCACCCGCGACGGCGACGGCCTCCTCCGCGAAAGCCTGTTCGAGACCGACGTGCCCTACCTGCACGGCGCCGAGCCGGCCCCGCAGTTCACCCTTTGAATCCAGGACCCTCCCCCATGCGCCTGAGCCTTCGCCCCATTGCCTTCGCCATCCTGCTCGCCGGTACCGCCGGCGGCGCCTCGGCCGCCGACCTGATGCAGGCCTATGAGCTGGCCCGCCAGTCCGACCCGGTGCTGGCCGCCGCCGAATCCGAGCGCCTGATCACCGGCGAAGGCGTGGTGCAGAACCGCGCCCGCCTGCTGCCGCAGATCAGCGGCAGCGCCAACCTCACCGACAGCCGCATCCGCGGCGTCGACGGCTACGACCGCGACCGCAGCTACGGGCTGAGCCTGAGCCAGTCGCTCTACGACCACGGCAACTACACCGCGCTGCGTGCCTCCAAGCTGCGCGACGAGCAGGCCGCCTTCGGCCTGAAGGCCGAGTCCGACAACCTGCTGGTGCGCGTGGCCGACGCCTACTTCAACGTGCTCACCGCCATCGAGACGCTGGCGTCCTCGCGCGCCGAGGAGCGCTCGGTCAAGCGCCAGCTCGACCAGGCCGAGAAGCGCCTGGAAGTGGGCCTGGCCCCGATCACCGACGTGCACGAAGCCCGCGCCCGCTACGACAGCGCCCGCGCCAACGCCATCGCCGCCACCACCGCGCTCGAGGATGCCCGCGAGGCCCTGGCCGAGATCACCGGCGAGCGCCTGGACGGGCTCAGGGGCCTGTCGCCGGACTTCAAGCCGGAGAACACCGACTCGCGCAGCGCCGACGAGTGGGTGGCGATCGCCAATGAATCCAACCCGACCCTGCGCGCCGCCGAGCTGGCCCTGGCCGCGGCCGAGCGCGACATCGGCACCGCCCGCGCCGGCCACCTGCCGTCGCTCTCGGCCAGCGCCTCGATCGGCGACAACGCCGGCTGGCAGAACGAATACCCGGGCGGCCCGAACACCTCGGGCGGCGGCAGCAGCGTCGGCATCTCGCTGAGCGTGCCGCTGTACGCCGGCGGCGCGGTCCAGTCGGGCGTGCGCCAGGCCGTCTACGGCCGCGACATCGCCGCCGACCGCCTGGAGCAGCAGCGCCGCGCGGTCGAGCGCCTGACCCGCAACGCCCAGCGCTCGCTGTCGGCGGGCGAGGCCGAGGTCGAGGCGCGCCGCCTGTCGGTGGTTTCGGCCCAGGCCGCCTACGAGGCCAGCGAGGCCGGCCTCGAGGTCGGTACCCGCACCATCGTCGACGTGCTGATCAGCCAGCAGGCGCTGTTCCAGGCCCAGCGCGAGTACGCCCGCGCCCGCCACGCCTTCCTGGTCAACACCCTGCGCCTGAAGCAGGCCGCCGGCACCATCTCGCTCGAAGACCTGCAGGCGGTGAACGCCGTGCTGGTGGCCGATGCCGAGGCGGCCCTGGCCGACTTCGAAGGCGCGCAGTAAGCCCGACCCGGGCCGGCGCGCTCAGCGCCGGCCCGCCAGGACCTCGTCGATCAGGTCCAGCGTGCGCGCCACCGCGCCGCCCGATTCCGCCACCGCGCGACGCGCCGCGTCGCCCATCGCCCGGCACGCCGCCGGATCCCCCAGCAGTTCGCGGATCGCCGCCGCCATCGCCTCGGCGCCGGCAACCTGGCGCAGGCCACCGGCCTCGCCAAGCTGGCGGGTGACGTCCTTGAAGTTGAAAGTGTGCGGGCCGACCACGGCGGGCACGCCGAGCGCCGCCGGCTCGAGCACGTTGTGGCCGCCGACCTCGCACAGGCTGCCGCCGACGAAAGCGACGTCGGCCGCGGCGAAGAACGACAGCAGCTCGCCGATCGTATCGACCACGAACACCTGGCTTGCCTCGCCCGGCAGGCCGTCGGCGCTGCGCGTGGCCACGGCCAGCCCGGCCTCCTGCGCGGCGGCGGCCACCGGCGCGAAACGCTCCGGGTGGCGTGGCGCCCAGAGCAGCAGCGCGTCGGGACGTTCGGCCAGCAGCGCGCGGTGCGCCGCGACCACCTGCGCCTCCTCCGGCGGATGGGTGGAGGCGGCGATCCACACCGGCCGCGCCGCACCCCAGCCTGCGCGCCAGCCGCGCGCCTGTTCGTGGAGGCCCGCCGGCACCGGCAGGTCGTACTTGAGGTTGCCGGTGACGGTGATGCGTGCCGGGTCGGCGCCGATGCGTTCGAGCCGGGCGGCGTCGGCGCGCGACTGCGCCGCCACCAGGTCCACGGTGCCCATCGCCAGCCTCGCCAGCCGGCGCACCGGCAGGTAGCCGCGCAGCGAGCGCTCGGACAGGCGCGCATTCACCATCACCAGCGGAATGCCGCGGCGCTCGCACTCGATGTAGAGGTTGAGCCAGATTTCGGTCTCGACGATCACCGCCAGCGCCGGCCGGGCGCGGTCGAGGAAACGCCGCACGATGCCGCGCAGGTCGTAGGGGACGTAGACGTGGTGGACGCGATCGCCCCACAGCGCGCGCACGCGTTCGGAGCCGGTGGGCGTGATGGTGGTGACCAGCAGCGGCCGGTCGGGGTGCCGCGCCAGCAGGCCATCGACCAGCGGCCGGGCGGCGATCACCTCGCCCACCGAGACGGCGTGCACCCACAGGGTGTCGTGCAGGTCGAGCTTGCCGTCCAGCCAGCCGTAGCGCTCGCCCCAGCGGCGCAGGTAGTCGCGCTGGCGCATGCCGCGCCAGATCAGGTGGTAGAGCGTGATCGGGAAAGCCAGTCGCAGGACCAGGCCGTAGAGGCCCAGCAGCATCCGCTGGCCAAAGCTGAGGTGCATGGCGCGCAGGATAACCGAGCCGGGCCGCGGCGCGCCGGCGCCAGCGGCTAGAATGGGCGCGCATGGCCACGCCCGAGCTGCCCCCGCCGCCCCTCTCGCCCCGCACCTGGCCCACCTGGCTGGCGATCGGCCTGGGCTGGACGGTCGCGCGCTGGCCCTGGTGGCTGCAGCGGCGCGCCGGGCCGGTGCTGGGGCGCGCGCTGATGCACCTGCTGGGTTCGCGCCGGCGCGTGGCCGACACCAACCTGCGCATCTGCTTCCCGGAGCTCGACGACGCGGCGCGCGCGCACCTGCTGCGCCGCAACTTCGAGTCGCTGGGCCTGGGCCTGTTCGAGTTCCTGCGCGCCTGGTGGGGCCGGCTGGCGCCGGTGGACCGGGGCTGCGAAATCAGCGGGCTCGACCACCTCGAGGCCGCCCGCGCCGACGGCCGCGGCGTGATCCTGGTGTCGGCGCACTTCACCACGCTCGAAGTCTGCCTGCGCCTACTGTGCCAGCACATCGAGCTGGGCGCGATGTACCGGCCGCACGAGCAGGCGGCACTGGAATGGGCGGTCAAGCGCGGCCGGCTGCGGCACGCCAAGGCGATGTTCGCGCGCGACGAGCTGCGCCCGGCCATCCGCCACCTCAAGCAGGGCGGCGTGCTGTGGTTCGCGCCCGACCAGGAAACCCGGCGCGGCGAGAGCGTGTTCGTGCCCTTCTTCGGCCAGCCGGCCTGGAGCCTGACCTCCACCCACCAGCTGGCGCGGCTGGGCGGCGCGGCGGTGCTGCCGCTGTTCCACGAACGCCTGGACGACGGCCGCTACCGGCTGGAGATCGGCGCGCCGCTCGACGGCTTCCCCACCCGCGACGCCACCGCCGACACCGCGCGCATCATGGCCACGCTCGAAGGCCTGATCCGCCGCCGCCCCGACCAGTACCTGTGGCTGCACCAGCGCTTCAAGCGCCAGCCCGACGGCTCCCGCCGCCGCTATTAGGGGACGGGTGCATTTAAAGAAGGGGGTCAGGTTCACTTATTTCCAGTATGTGAACCTGACCCCCTTCTTTAAATGCACCCGTCCCCTTTTCTCACCGGGGTCGGAGGTAACTTGCCTGCGGCAAATTACCTCCGACCCCTCAGTAGACCGGCGGCTCGCCAGGAGGGCGGGTCTTGAACCGCCGGTGCGCCCAAAGGTATTGCGCCGGGCACTCGCGCACCACCGCCTCGAGTTCCTGCATGTAACGTGCGGCGTCGCGCACCGGGTCATCCGAAGGCCAGTCCGGCCACCCCGCCTCGATGCGGATGCGGTAGCGGCCATCGGCTTCGCGCCGGTACCAGAACGGCAGCAGCACGGCGCGGCCACGGCGCACCAGCTCCGGCGTGGCGGTGAGCGTGGCGGCCAGCACGCCGAAGAAGGGCACGAAGGCATTCTGGTAGGTGAAGTTCTGGTCGGCCGAATACACCACCGGCTCGCCGGCCTGCAGCGCGCGGATCAGCCCGCGCACATCCTTCTTGCCGACGCTCGGCCCGAACACCGCCGCGCGCGAGCGCTCGAACCAGCGCTCGAGGCAGGCGCTGTTGTGGCGACGCACGACCACGCGCGCCGGCCGCCCCAAGGCTTCGCCCAGCAGCCGCGTGGCCAGCTCGGTATGGGTGAAATGGCCGCACATCAGCAACACGCCCTGCCCGCGCGCCAGCGCCGCCTGCAGGTGCTCCAGCCCTTCGATCCCGGCCAGGCCGTGCAGCCGCGACGACGGCGCATGCCAGGCGCGCAGCAGCTCGAGCGCACCGATGACGGTGTTCACCACGCTGCGGTCGGCCAAGCGGCGCCGCTCGCCGGGCGGGAGCGAAGGAAAGCACAGATCCACGTTGATGCGGGCGATGCGCCGGCGCGAGCGCAGCAGCGGCCAGCCCAGCCAGGCCAGCGCGCGCCCCAGCGCCAGCAGCGCGCCCTGCGGCAGGCGCGCCACCACCCAGGCGAGGCCATGCAGCAGGGGCGTGGCGACACAGCGCACGCCGCTCAGGCCTCGTCCGTCGCCGGCTCCCCGCCGCCCGACAGCAGGCTGCCGGCGTAGAGCGCGGACAGCAGCAGCACCAGCCCGCCCCAGAAGGTGGAATACACCGCCAGGTGGGTGTTGAACGGGAACACCGTGACCACCAGCGCCAGCGCCGGCGCCCGCGCGCGCAGCCGGGCCGCGGGCGCGGCGACGCGCCAGGCCTGCCAGGCCAGCGCCACGCCGCCGAGCCAGAAGAAGGCGCCGACGAATCCGGTTTCGCTCAGCACCTCGAGCACGATCTGGTGGGCGTGGTAACCGGCGCCGTGTTCGGCATCGGCGAGCCAGGGGTCGTCGTCCGCTGCGTAGGCCGGATAGGCGTCGCGGAAGCTGCGAACGCCGACGCCGTTGACCGGGTGCGCCAGCGCCATGTCCACCGCCGTGCGCCAGATCGGCAGCCGGCCGGAAAGCGCATGGTCCATGCCCGCCGCATCACCCTCGAGCGCGGCCGTCGTGCGTTCGAAGCGGGCCTGGAGCGCGTCGGAGCAGGCCAGCGCGCCCAGCATCACCAGCGCCGACGCCGCCACCATGGCCAGCACCACGCGCCGGGCGCGGAACTGCATCCAGCCGCTGGCCAGCAGCACCAGGCCCAGCGTGAGCCAGGACGCGCGCGCGCCCGCCAGCAGCACCACGACCACCAGGGCCAGGGCCACCGCCATCCAGCCCGCCACGCCGAAGCGTTCGGCCGCCGCGGTGAGCGGGAACGGTGCCAGGCTGGCCAGCACCAGGCCCAGCTTGAGGTTGCCGGCGCCGAACACGCCGCTCAGGCGGTCGGCCGTGGCCGGCCCGCCCAGGCTCCAGCCGGTGGCGGCCTGCACCAGTCCGTCGAGCAGCCAGAAGCCGGCGATCACGGCCAGACCGGTGAAAGTGAGCCGGCGACCCCGCTCGTTCGCCACCGCCATCGCCACCAGCCACAGGAAAGGCAGGTAGCGCAGGTCGAGCAGGGTTTCGCGCCATGCACGCGGGGCGTTGAAGGCGTCGGGCGCCGAGATCAGCTCGGGCAGCCAGTAGGCCAGGAAGAGCACCGTCGTCAGCGCCCAGGCCTCGTGGCTGAGCAGGGCCATGCCGCCGCGGAAGCGCTGCAGCAGCAGCACGGCCAGCGCCGCCAGCGCGCCCAGCGAAAGCACGGCTTCGGCCGGGCCGGTGAGCGGCCACAGCGCCACCGAGGCCAGCACCCACCACGGGGCCCAGCGCAGGGACGCTTCAGGTTTGGACGAGTCGCTCATACAGCTCCAGCGTGGCCGACTGCATCGCCGCCAGGGTGTGGGGGATGGTAACCGGCATCGGCGGCGGCGCCGACAGCAGGGCGCGGGCGGTGCCGGCCAGGACGGTGCGGTCGCCCGGCCGCACGGCGCCGAGCGGATACAGGCCGGCCAGCAACTCGCCGACGCCGCCCCGGTCCCAGGCCAGCACCGGCCGGCCCACCGACAGGGCCTCGATGACGGTGCGGCCGAAGGCCTCGGGTTTGTTCGACAGCTGCAGCACCAGGTCGGCGACGGCGTAGGCGTCGACGATGTCGCTGCGCGGCGGGCTGATGGCCAGCACCGAACGCACGCCGAGCTCGGTGGCCAGGGCCTCGAGCTCGGCCACGTAGGCCTCGCGGCCGGCTTCGCGCGCGCCCAGCAGCCACAGGCGCGCGTCCTCGCCGGCATTGCGCAGGTCCGCCAGCAGGCGGATGGCGTCGGCGTGGCCCTTCAGGCGGGTGCCGCGAGCGGGCAGCAGCAGCAGGCGGCCGTCCTGCAGTTCGGGGAACTCTTCGGCGAAACGGGCGCGCCACCCGGCCGTGGGCTGGTGGCCGCGCGGGAACCGGGCCGGGTCGATGCCGCGTTCGATCACCTGCAGGCGGGCCGGGTCGGTGCCGGGCCAGTGCCGCAGCACGTGTGCGCGCACGGTTTCGGAGACGCAGATCACCTGCTCGCCGCGCGCCATGATGCCGCTGTAGCGGCCCGGCGAATTCAGGCCGTGCACGGTGGTGACGAAACACGGGCGCGGCGCCGGCAGGCCGCGCAGTGCGTGCCAGCCGAGCCAGGCCGGCAGGCGCGAGCGGGCGTGCACAATATCGGGCTTGAGCCGCGCCAGCTCGGCGCGCAGGCGCCGCATCGTGGCGAAGGCGGCCAGCGACTTGCGGCCCACGGGCAGGTTGATGTGCTCGCCGCCGGCGGCTTCCAGCGCCGGCAGCAGGCGGCCACCCTCGGAAATGACGACGGCACGGTGCCCGGCCGCGACCAGCGCGGCGGTGATCTCGATCGTGGAGCGCTCGACCCCGCCGCTGTTCAGGGCGGGCAGCAGCTGGACGACGGTGAGGCGACGGGCCAAGGGCCGGGCGCCGGCTCAGTCCTTGAGCACGAACACCGCGCCGCAGTACGGGCAGGTGGCCGAGCCGCTGGCCTCGATGGGCAGGTAGACCCGCGGGTGCGAATTCCACAGCGCCATCGCCGGCGTCGGGCACGACAGCGGCAGCTCGGCGCGGGCGACCTCGTAACGACGCTCGGCATTGGCCGGCGCGCGGGCAGTGGCGGTGTCGGTGCGGGACATGGCGGGTTTCCTGGTGTGGGCCTCGGGATTTTACACCGGGCCGGCCCGCGCCGGGGCCGGCTAGCAAGCGTCGTTGACCGACGTCCCCCCGCTTTCAGTAGCGGGTCCATTTAGAGTCCGGGGTTAGGGTAGCCGATCTCGGCCATCCGTTTGGCGTAGGCGGCGGGCGTCAGCCCGCCCAGTGCTTTCTTGGGTCGCTCCTCGTTGTATTCCCGGCGCCAGGTTTCGATCACCGTCCGGGCGTGCAGGACGTTCTGGAACCAGTGCTCGTTGAGGCATTCGTCGCGCAGCCGGCCGTTGAAACTCTCGATGTAGGCGTTCTGGTTCGGCTTGCCACTGCTGAAGTTGTCGTAGGCGCTCACAACACCCATCACCACATTGCCGGCGTCCCAGACCGTTTCAATAATTCGGCCGTCGGGATCTTTGAACTTATACGGATTGTTGGCCGCATAGTTGTACCGATTGAAATTCCAGCCATTCTGCATATCCGACGACATCGGATCCGCCGACAGGAACCTCCCAACGGCGGGGTCGTAATAGCGCTGCTGCATGTAGCCAGCCTCGCCTCCGCATC
Organism: Arenimonas caeni; assembly: GCF_003024235.1. Classification (GTDB taxonomy): domain Bacteria; phylum Pseudomonadota; class Gammaproteobacteria; order Xanthomonadales; family Xanthomonadaceae; genus Arenimonas; species Arenimonas caeni. Next base: position 33,128 of record NZ_KZ679101.1, read on the forward strand.
GATCTAGCGCCCGCTAGCCCGCCGCCCTTATTGAGCTCATTGAGGACGTGGCAGCGCTTGCGGCCTACTTCTTCCAACCCCAATCAAGAAACATGCTTTCGAAGCTAGAAATGTCGAAGTCAACGTCTTCTCTCGGCTCTGGGAGGATTGAGAAGCCAAAGCCGCTGTTGCGCACGCTATTCAATACCGGCTTTACTTGCGAGTAGTCCAAGAAAATGAGCATCCCTTTCTTGGAGCCAACTCCGACTACCAACGCGCAAGGCGAGATGCTTGTGCCATCGTCAAGGTCGATGATCGGATATCGTAGTACTTCGACTCCCAATTCTTCACCTGCGCGACGTAGTTGATCAACGATGTGCGCCATTAGTCTTTATCTCTAATCGGTATATGGTCAACCGGACCGACGTGACCGTGAGGCTCTTGAGAGCTCGGGGCGCCTGAATCGTGCGCTTCTGGCCCTCGAACTTTTTCAGGAGGAAACGGGTCAGGCAGTTCACTGTTCAGTTCTTGATACGCCTTCATGTCAGCTTCCGTCATCCCTGTCCTCTTGTCAGCCTTCGCCATCTCTACTAGCGCTTGCTTTTCCTTGCTGAACACTTTTGCAGCTTTCTTAAGGGCCTTTCCTGCAAGGTCTCCGGCGCCAGGGACGACCCCTACAACGGCAGCGATCACGTTTACTGCGGTGGGATCCGCGATAGCTTCACCTATAGCTTTGCCGTCGCCTAGTATTGGCGTGAAGTCTACCGCCAGTTCAGCAACTTCCTCTATCGAACCCTGTGTTCCCGTGCTCTGCCCACTTGCAGTCATTCCACATCCGCCGCCCGATAAGCTGTCGCAGGCGCGCCCGTCGGGGTCGACGTTCTTGTATGGATTGTTTGCCGCGTAATTGTATCGGTTGAAATTCCAGCCGTTCTGCATGTCCGACGCCATCGGATCAGCCGACAGGAACCGCCCGATCGCCGGATCGTAATAGCGCTGCTGCATGTAGACCAGCTTCGACGCCGCGTCCATCTGGTGGCCGGTGTAGCCCGGGCCGTTGCTCCAGGTGCCGTCGGCGGGTTCGCCCCAGGCGGTCATGCGCTCGCGGCGGGTGACGTTGCCGGCGGCGTCGGTGAAGGCCACCGGGGTGCCCAGGGCGTCGGTGTGCTGGTAGGTCACTTCGGTGACCCCGCCACCTTGCGGCACCTTTCTCGCCGCCACGAGGCTGCCAGCGAGGTAGATGTGGTCGGTATTGACCGACGTCTTGTAGTCAGCGGTCCTCAACAGGCTGCCGGCATGGCTGTAGTATAAGTACGTCGACTTGTTGCCGCTTCGCTCCCTGACGCGCCGCCCCAATCCATCGTAGAGATAGCTGGCGTAACTGGGCAGGCGCGTTTCGATAACCCGGTTTTCCAAGTCGAAGACCAACGTGCCGCTGTCCTTGCTGGTGGTGTTGCCGCGGGCGTCGTAGCCGAAGCTGTGCAGCAGCGCGCCGGTGGGCGACTTGATCTGCGCCAGGCGGTTGTCGGCGTCGTAGTGGTGGCGGAACTGGCGGCTACCCTGGTCGAGCACCCGCAGGTTGTCGAGCGGGTCGTAGGCGAAGCTGCCATTACCACCCTGGGCCGGGCCGGCCACCACGCCGGCGAGCCGGTCGAGGGCGTCGTAGCTCATGTCGCGATCGCCCGGGCCACCGGCCAGGCCGTCGGAAATGGCCGCCACGTTGCCGTTGGCGTCGTAGTCGTAACTGTCGTCCAGCACCACGTTGGTGCCCAACGCGTCACGGCTGCGCTCGGGCAGCTGGCGCAGGTTGCGGGTCAGCGACTGGTTTCTGACAGCTCAGTGTCTGAAAAAACTTCCAATTCGAGCTTGTCTCCCGGAATGGAGACCAGAACACCTCGGAAACGCCCGAACAAGGTTCTTGAGGTTGCAGGCGGAAGGGATCGAACCCTTGCAATCAACTTCCTGGAGCCCTCCCAGTGGTCGATGCTCTTGCTTATTCGTGCGGCAATCACACCCTCTGAATCCTCAGCATCAGAAATGAATATTCCGTGCCGGGTAAACGTCAAGTAGCCAACAATCGAGACCTCTTGGCCGTCGCACTCAGATTGGTTCAAGAGGATCTGTTCCACAGAACTACACCCTCGTGTTTCACGTGAGATATACGCAGGTTGGCACCCGAGAAGGAGCAACAGGGGCACGAACAATAGGATTGGCTTCATTCGCAGTACCCGCTAGCACACGCCGCTTTTACTGAGTTGTCGGCGGATCGACCGACTTCTTCGTAATTTACCGACCCGTCCGCACGGAGCAACCCGTATGGATTTACTCCGATGGATTGGAAGAATCGCGCTTCCGTAGTGTATGCCCGAATTTCGTCGTCATTTAGCTCGGATCGAATGTAGAGATTGTATCCCGTTGCCCGTTGGGTTGCGCCGTGAACACCTTCATGCACAAGAGTGGCTGCTGCAATTATTGATGCTCGCAAATTCGCACTTTTGGACATTGCGTTGTTCTGCTCAATGTCAACAGTGACGATATTTCGCATCCCTCCGGGCGCATCCGCGTCGCGATAAACACTCACGGTCCCCAGTGTGCCTTCTTTGAGCGAACCAGCTACAACCGTGACCCCGTTATCGACTCCCTCTTCCCCATAGAAGGCCAACGTATCGTTCAACGCCTTGTTCATATCAGCCGAGTTCTCAGGATTCTGCAGCGCGCTCCTCGTCTCTTCCAGCGCGGCTCGAGTTAGGTCGCACGCCTCGCCCTCACAAACATATCTTCCGTCCGGGTCGACGAATCGAATTGGATTGTTATTTGCGTACCATAGCCGATTGAAGTTAATTCCAGTGTTCGGTTTGGTCGGAACCGGATCGACGCTCAAGAAGCGGCCGACGCGTGGGTCATAGTAGCGCTGCTGCATGTAAACCAGCTTCGACGCCGCGTCCATCTGGTGGCCGGTGTAGCCGGGGCCGTTGCTCCAGGTGCCGTCGGCGGGTTCGCCCCAGGCGGTCATGCGTTCGCGGCGCGTGACGTTGCCGGCGGCGTCGGTGAAGGCCACCGGGGTGCCCAGGGCGTCGGTGTGCTGGTAGGTCACTTCGGAGACGCCGCCACCTTGCGGCACCTTTCTCGCAGCCACGAGGCTGCCGGCGAGGTAGATGTGGTCGGTATTGACCGAGGTCTTGTAGTCAGCGGTCCTCAGCAGGCTGCCGGCATGGCTGTAGTAGAAGTACGTCGACTTGTTGCCGCTTCGCTCCCTGACGCGCCGCCCCAATCCGTCGTAGAGATAGCTGGCGTAACTGGGTAGGCGCGTTTCGGTAACCCGGTTTTCCAGGTCGAAGACCAACGTGCCGCTGTCCTTGCTGGTGGTGTTGCCTCGGGCGTCGTAGCCGAAGCTGTGCAGCAGGGCGCCGGCGGGCGATTTGATCTGCGCCAGGCGGTTGTCGGCGTCGTAGTGGTAGCGGAACTGGCGGCTGCCCTGGTCGAGCACCCGCAGGTTGTCGAGCGGGTCGTAGGCGAAGCTGCCGTTGCCGCCCTGGGCCGGGCCGGCCACCACTCCGGCGAGGCGGTCGAGGGCGTCGTAGCCAATTCCCCCTACCACCTACGTTGCCGAAAGTCTGCCAGGCCAGCCAAAGCCTACGGGGCCTCCCTTGCCGAGGCGATCAGTTCACCTTGCTGCCAAGGGATTCCCAACACGCTCTGCATGTACGCGACTGTTACGATCTCACTCATTGAACTACAGTCGTCGACGCCCTTGGAACGGAACCAGGCAACCAGCTCAGACGGTCGGCTGAAGGGCTCGATTCGACACAATCCTCCAAGCCACTCAGTCTGGATCCAGTCATCCAGTTTCAGCACGTAGCCACACCCACTGTCTCTTGATCGCTCCGGCAAACTGGCACAAAATCGCGGAACGCATTCGTCGAACACCTCCCAAAGCTTCGACCCCGCCTTGATCCGACAGGAAGATTTCGACTCCACCGACTCCCCGGGTGTTTGAATGCTGGTCAACAGCACCTCGACGGCTGTTCTCAAGTCACGTGGCGGCACGCGCAAGTAGTTTTCCGGAATCAGCATTGGATCTGGGTATACATCAGACTGCGATGCCTCCGTTACTGCAACCCGCCGAAGATAGACCGCACTTACTCCAACCTCAGGCACTGCCGCACAGCCGCCAACCGTTGCCAGAAGAAACAGCATGAGAGCTCTAGTACTCACGGCATTCATTCTCCATGCACAGGGATGCAGTTCGAACACAATAATTCCCCCTCCGCTCCGCGAAGCCTTCCATGGTCAACCTTGCCATCTCTCGGCATCCCGTCCATGAAAACCCTGAATTCGCCTGCGTTGTTTCCCAAAAAGATCGGAATTGGTTTATCTAGGGCCTTGGAGGCCGCAACATCGTTGCGAGAGAAGTACTTGTTGTGCCAATCAGAGCTTCTTCCGTGGGTGTGACCCAAGGCCTTCGTGACCCCTGGGCGCAGGGAGAATCCTACGTTTCCCCTATCGCCTTCTCTGGATTTGGTCACGCTAATTGACCCGTCGCTACCTTGATCTATCTCAAAACCCCATTCATTCCCGCCTGGAGCCGTGGACACCGCATTGTCTTGAGAAATCCTGTCGTATGCTGCATCGGCGATTTCTGTCGTGATATCCGGATACGTGGCCTGCACTTCAGCTAGCTTCTTATCGTATGGGCGCTCAGCACGAGGGGGCGGAGTCGAAAACCTGGGAGCTCCGCAACGAATCTGCAGGAAGCAGCTCGCCTCTCCAGGCATCACGCTGTCAATCGCCCGACGACCATCTGGATCATTGAATCGATAGGAGTTGCCGTTGGCATAGCGATATCGGTTGAACTGGGCGACAGGGGATAAGAGTGCGTCAACAGGGTCAGCCGAAAGAAGTACGCCTACGATTGGATCGTAGTAGCGCTGCTGCATCGAATGCGACGCGCTCAACCCGACGGTTCGGCTCCGGTAGGATTGCCTTCTCGGGGCTTTCCGTTCGCCAACGCATTGGCAACGTCACGCCCGTCAAAGCAGACTTTCGATACAGCCTCAGCGGGAACGGTAGTCGGACCTGGCGAACCAGTTGTCGGAGCCATCACAGCGGCCGCGTTCGAGTAGCTCACTCTCATGCTGTAGCAACCAGCCCCTAAACCGAACGCGGCGACATAGTTCTCCTTCTTCTTCGCTTGGGTAAACCCCTGTCCGCCCGGGTACCATTCAATGAGCTCGGAGAACAGCTGAGATGGCAAACGCTCCCGCCGATACTCGATGCCGTTTCGTTCGAAAACTACGGCCGCATCGCCCATATTCACAGCGTGATCTACCGCACCAATAAGCCGAATGTTGGCGGCTCGAACATTAATCACCGAAACCGCAATACGCCTCTCCGCTACCAGATCATTGATGAGCACCACAATGAGGGAATCATCGATGGGAGGGGCTCGGCCTCTATCCTTGCTAAAGAGCACTCCGGCAAAGACCACCAATAGAAAATACGTCACCACGATCAGTATTCTCGCTGTCATCGTCAATCCCCGCCGCAGAAAGATGTTCGGCAGCTTCCCCCGGCATCAATGATCGCCCGGTTGGTTGCATTGGCTTTGCTACGATTATCGATCCTTTTAGTCTCTGTATCTTGACGATACCTTTCCGACATCCCGCCGCGAACCGGATTGCTATCGGAGAGCTCGCCCCGATAGGCTTCATCCTGAAGAACCGTGTTCGCATTGGAGTTGTTAAGTTGCACGTTGTCCGCGATTTCGTTGGATTGAACCTCATGCCTTCCTTCGTGGTAGATGACGCTTCCAACGTCTTCCGCGTTTGGGTAATCAAAGGCGCCAGGGCCAATTGATTTTTCTCCGGTATGTGAATCCCAAGACCCCAAGTCTTTCTCATTCGACCGATAGGTTGGCTCGACGCCTCCCAAGCCGCCCCGTTCGTGCGCCCTTTTCACGAAAGAGTCCCGCTTGGATTCGTCGCCCTGAGCTTCTTCGTATTGCCTCTGCCTATCGGCACGCGCTCGAGCTTCGCCGCCACGCCGACCGTCCGGGTCAACGAACCGTAGTGGGTTGTTGTAAGCATACGCGTAGCGATTGAGGTGCCGCATGTCTCCGGAATCCAGCGCCGTCACCGGATCCACGCTCAGGAAGCGCCCCACCGCCGGATCGTAGTAGCGCTGCTGCATGTAAACCAGCTTCGAGCTTGCATCCATCTGGTGCCCGGTGTAGCCCGGCTCGTTGCTCCAGGTGCCGTCGGCGGGTTCGCCCCAGGCGGTCATGCGTTCGCGGCGGGTGACGTTGCCGGCGGCGTCGGTGAAGGCCACCGGGGTGCCCAGGGCGTCGGTGTGCTGGTAGATCACTTCGCCGCTGCCGCCCGCGAACGGCACCCTGCGCGCCGCCACCAGGCTGCCCGACAGGTAGATGTGGTCGGTGCGGGTGTTGGTCTTGTGGTCGTTGGTGTAGAGCAGCTTGCCTTCGTGGCTGTAGTAGAAGTACGTGGACGTTGCGTCGGCGCGCTCACGCACCCGGCGAGCCAAGCCGTCGTAGACGTAACTCTGGTAGCCGGGAAGGCGCGATTCCGTCAGCCGGTTCTCAAGGTCTAATGTCAGCGTGCCGCTATCCTTGCTGGTGGTATTGCCGCGGGCGTCGTAACCGAAGCTGTGCAGCAGCGCGCCGGTGGGCGACTTGATCTGCGCCAGGCGGTTGTCGGCGTCGTAGTGGTAGCGGAACTGGCGGCTACCCTGGTCGAGCACCCGCAGGTTGTCGAGCGGGTCGTAGGCGAAGCTGCCGTTGCCGCCCTGCGCCGCGCCTGCGATCACGCTGACCAGGCGGTCGAGCTCGTCGTAGGCCATGTCCCGGTTGCCCGGTTGGCCCGGCAGGCCGTCAGAGATCGCCGCCACGTTGCCGTTGGCGTCGTAGTCGTAGCTGTCGTCTATCACCACGTTCGCGCCCAGGGCGTCGCGGCTGCGCTCGGGCAGCTGGCGAAGGTTCTGGATGAGCTCCTGGACGATGTGCGCCCTGCGCGCCAGGGAGCGCTTTCATTACATCGCAACCCCATTTTGATCTGATCCTACCGGCTATCAGACAGAGGCACAGACCCCGATGTTCCAAATCTCTTTTCGTCACCAGCCGTAATCTTAATCGAGTTAGAAACGACAATTCTTCCGTCAGGAATCCTATGAATAAGAAGAATGTCGTATTCGCCGAGAGGCAGGCAATGTAGTATCGAAATACTATGGGCATTCGTCCGAACGAGTTGCTTCTCCGATCTGACTGCCAAAACCTCCTTCTCCCCCGTGTCCGCCGCCCCATAGAACGTTACGCACGGCGGATGGGACGCCCCTTGCCGGGCATTAATCACCACAGAGTAGGTGTTTCCAAGGCCGCGCCCCGCCAACTCACCTGATGAATACACCGTCTGTTCTGCGGACCCCACATTCTTGAGGGTGGCGACAATTTCGCCGCCTCTTTCTTCCACGATTAATTGCAGGCTGTTTGACAAATCACCGGGACCATATGCTTGACCCGCTGCCAACCACATCGCGCAGCAAACGGCGAATGCTGAAAGCAGCACCAAGCGATTACTGCTCAAGTGGATTTCCCCCAAGCCTTTCGATGACCGATTCTTGCATATCTGCCGGTAGTTCATTGAAGTATCTCAGATAAAGATCCTTGGTTCGTTCTATCTCCCAGTCAGAAAGCTCGAAGCTTTCCGCGCTTTGAAGCCCTAACCCATACGCCTCAGCTTCATCGGCCCATAGTTGCAGCGTCGAGTACCCCATACGTCGCTTTTCTTGACGGATGTGCCTCCCCTCATGCTCGATGGCAGAGGCCACGCCCCCTAGGGTTCCTCCGAAGGCACTAGGCCCAAGAAGGATTGTGCTAGTCCCGATGGTCGTGCCGCCGGCCCTCAAGCTCGGGTCGTATTCAACCGCAGCACCTTCGGTCTCAGGCTTGTAGCGCGCAACAGCCTTCTTTAGCATGCGGTCTCTTGCGGCGTGCTTGTTCTTGCCGTTTGCAGGCCTTCTTGTTGGACCTCCGAGCTGAAAATCATCCGCAAAACTTGGCGTCCCGCCGAAACGCCCGGAAGGACCATTTTGTTCCCAAGGATGCCGCTCCCACGGGCGCCTCGCTAAGCGCCCATCGGGATCGACAAGCTTGAGCGGGTTTGAGGAGGCGTATTCGTAGCGGGAAAATACGGATCCTGTACTTGGATCTGTATTGACCGGGTCTGGGCTCAAGAATACGCCGATCGACGGATCGTAATAGCGCTGAACACTCTGACCCGACGCGGGTTCCGCCTGGTGCTGCGATCAACCCTTGATGCGGCGCGGCCTGCGGTCGCCAACCCGTCTTGAAGCACCTCCCGTCGATCACCCGAAGCCCTTGATGCGACTTTCGGCCGGCAGCGCGGGCGCGTCAAGGACGCAGGTTCCGGATCGGCAAGCACATCACGGCGCCCCGGTTGTCCGGTTCGGCTTCAGCCGGTGGCGATCCTCGGCTTCGACCGGATCGATGGTCAGCAGGTAGAAGGTTCGGCCGCTCCGGACAGGAATCGGGGTGTCGGGGCAGCGCCCCGACGGTGACGCTTTTCTCCCAGGTAGTCTCCCGGCGCCCGTCCACTTTCCGGGGCGGCGTTGGTCGGGGGCCGGATACCCTTCCCTGCTAACCAGCGCGTGGCCCGGACCTGGCCGGAGCCGCGGACACTGCCCACGCGCAGCTCGCGCACCGGCCGAAGCAGGCGCGGAACGCGCACAGCACGCCGTGGGTGGGTGTGCGCAGCACACGCGCCCACACGCACCGTTGGGTGATCGGCTCTTGCTCTTCCGGGGGCGCAAGACATGAACGCGTGTTATGCGAAGCGACGGGCTGGCGCAGCGCTTGCCTGCAAGCAAACCCATGGCCAAAGGCAGCATCGCAAGCGCTGTGACAGACCGGCGGTTTGCATAACGCCGCGTTATGTTCAATCGCCCGCAGGGCGATTGACCCCCGGACAAGTAAAGACCAGCGCGCTGCGCAGCAGGGCGCTGACCGACTCGCTCTCTACTCCCCGGTCACCAGGATGTTCGGCCGGGCGATGGCGACGTCGGCTTGAACGGCGCAGCCGTTAAGCCGCGTCGCCGGGCTCGCCGGCAGCGTCAGGATCGCGCAGCAGCTTCGCCGCCGGGTGCGTCGCCGCATGCACCGCATGCAGTCGCGCTATCGACACGTGCGTGTAGCGCTGCGTGCTGGTGATCTGGCCGTGGCCCAAGATCTCCTACACGTGGCGGATGTCGGCGCCGTTGTCCAGCATCGCCGTGGCCATCGTGTGCCGGAACAGGTGGCAGGCGCCGCGTTTCTCGATGCCGGCCTGTTTGAAGTAGTCGCGGACACGCCAACTCAACCCGTCAGGAGACAGGGGGTTTCCATACTGGCTCAGGAACAGGTGCTTCTCCGACGGATCGCTCAACAATCACCAGCTACAGGCGCTCAAGATTCGCTCTAAGCCAATCTCAGAGGTGATTCGCTTCACCATGGTAGATGCCATTGGGATGCGTACGACGCGAAGCACGAATGAGGCTGAGGCGGATTTCATCCTGGACCGCCTCTTGGAGTTGGTCGAACTCCCATCGCCCCCGACGGTTGGTGTCATAACGCCGTTCCGGGAGCAGCAAACGCTCCTGTCCAAGAAGCTGTTCAACCACGCGCGAGCGCGGGATTTCGAGGATAAGCTTCGCCTGAAGGTCATGACCGTTGATTCCTGCCAAGGCGAGGAGCGGCAGCAGATCTTCTATTCCATGGTCGCGACTCGCGGGCAGGATGCACTGAACTACATCTTCCCGGTCAGCCTTGACGGCGCTGTCGATGCCGTAGAGGACAAACTCAAAGTTCAGCGACTGAACGTTGGCTTCTCGCGCGCCCAAGAAAGCATCTGGATCGTTCATTCCATGCCGCTGGACGAGTTCCGAGGCGGAATTGGGCACGCGCTTCGCTACTACCGTAAGCTTCCCCGTCAAGCACACAACGCAAAAGTAGAACTTTCCTCGTATTGCTGGCGGACCTCGGCGGGCGTCAGATCGCCGAGGGAGTCGTGGGGGCGCTCCTCGTTGTACTCGAGCATCCACCACCACGCGGCCTCGCGGACGTCCTCGAGGCGCCGGAACAGGTATTGGTCGAGTACCTCCTCCCGGAACGTGCGGTTGAACCGCTCGATGTAAGCGTTCTGGTTGGGCTGGCCGGGCTGGATGTACTGGATCGCCATCCCCTGGTCCTTGGCCCATTCGGTGAAGGCTTCGCCCAGGAACTCCGGCCCGTAGTACATCTGGAAGCATGCTTTTTCTGTGGGCAGCCACCGCCTCCAAGGTCATCNAGTACATCTGGAAGCATGCTTTTTCTGTGGGCAGCCACCGCCTCCAAGGTCATCCTGAGGGTTCTCACACACCACAGGAGCTTGTCGACGATGGCTACCCGCCCTGATGCTACGCCTGCCGCCACGTGGGTGGCGATCGATATCGCTAAGCGGTACCACGCGGTCTTGGTCGAGACGCCTGACGGCAAGCACCAACGTTTCCGGATGGCAAGTACGCAGGAAGATCACCAGCGCTTGGTCGATCTCTTGCGTGCAGTTCCCCAGCCCGTCCGGATCGCCATGGAGCCCACGGGAGACTGCCACCGCACCCTGGCGTTTCGCCTGCTGCAGGAAGGATTTGATGTGTGTCTGGTGTCTTCCGTCGCGGGTGCCCGCTATCGGGAGGCGATCTTCAACTCCTGGGACAAGAACGACCCCAAGGACGCCAGTGTCATCCTGGCCCTGCTCAAGCAAGGGATTACCTTGCGCTACGTGGACCCATTGCTCGCAGGCCACCATGGGCTGCAGGAGCTGTCCAAGACGCACTTCCAGATCAGCCTGGCCAGGACGCGGCTGCAGCACAGTCTGATGACCCATTACCTGCCGCTGTATTTCCCGGAGATCGAGCGCTATTTCGATGGCGCCCACGCCGACTGGTTCGCACGATTCATGCTTCGGTTCCCGACCGCCGCCTCGATCCGTCTGCTCGACTGGGAGGCGTTTCGACAGGAAGCCTGGGAACTGGTGGGTCGCAAGGTCAACAAGAAGGCATGGTTACGCGAGCTCTATGACTGCGCCCTGCGAAGTATCGGGCTGCCCGTGGCTGACGACTCGGTGGAGATCCGGAGTTTCCGCCTCCAGCTGCAGCGCTTCCAGCAACTTGTTCAACAGCGCGACGCCTTGGCTGAGCAAGCCCATCAGTTGCTCGAAGGGCGGCCCGACTATGAGGCCCTGCGGTCCCTACCGGGGATCGGGCCCGTACTCGCACTGACCATTCTGGCCGAAGCTGGCGATCTTCGCCGCTTCGCTCACCACCGCCAATTCCTCAAGTACTGCGGCCTGGACCTGGCGAAGTGCCAGTCAGGTCAGTATCGGGGCCAGGAACGACTGTCCAAGCGGGGCAACGCCCGTTTGCGCTTTGCCTTCTGGTTCGCCGCCACAGTGGCAGTCCGCATGCGTGAGAACAGCTTCCGCGCCAAGTACGAGCGCTACATCCATTGCGATCCCACCAATGCAGACCGCAAGCGCAAGGCGCTCACTGCCGTGGCCGCGAAGATGGCGCGCGTCGCCTACGGCTTGGTCAAGCACCAGACACACTACCGCTGCTACTTCGAGAACGCTTTACCCCGTGGATCGATTCCGCTCCGTAGGGCCGTCGGGACCTCATAGGATCCTGTAGATAATGCTCGGACCTTCCACGGGAACTCCATGCTGTTTTAGGCACGTTCGAGGCCGTCACGGACCTCGTGTTCACTATGGTCAGATCAGGAGATCTTGAAGACGTGGAAGTCCGCGGGACTGCGTGCAAGCTCGAAGATGGCTCACTCGATCAGGCGCATTTCGCGTCTGCGGATGCTTACAGCCATATTTCCTGCTTGACTCCAGAGTTAGCACGTTGTCCGTCCGCAGCACCTGCGGCAGCCCACGCTCGCGCTGGAGCCGCTGGAAAATCCGGACCAGGCGCAGCGAAGTGATCGAGGTGTCGACCTCGATGTGCAGCGCCTCGCGGTTGAAGTCATCCTCGACATTGAAGGTCCGGAACCGGCGGCCGCAAGCCAGCGCGTCGGACATGAAATCCGCCGACCACAC
>NZ_KZ679102.1 GCF_003024235.1 Arenimonas caeni
CGCCTGCCGCCAGGTCCGGCGCCGAGCTGCCGCCGGGCGCCGCCGCGCACGCCGCGCGCAACGACGTGAACCCGGCCGACGTCGCCGGCACCGGCCGCGGCGGCCGCGTGACCAAGGAAGACATCGTCAACCACATCAAGGTCGGCGGTGGCGCCCGCCCCGAGCAGCGCGTGCCGATGACCCGCATCCGCCAGCGCATCGCCGAGCGCATGATGCAGTCCAAGAACTCCATCGCCATGCTGACCTCGTTCAACGAGGTCAACCTGGGCAAGGTGATGGCCATGCGCAAGGAGCTGGGCGAGCCGTTCGAGAAGACCCACGGCATCAAGCTCGGCTTCATGAGCTTCTTCGCCAAGGCCGCCGCCAACGCGCTGCAGAAGCACCCGATCGTCAACGCCTCGGTCGACGGCAACGACGTGATCTACCACGGCTACGCCGACATCTCGATCGCGGTCGCCACCGACAAGGGCCTGGTGACCCCGGTGCTGCGCAACGTCGAGAACATGAGCTTCGCCGACGTCGAGTCGTCCATCGCCGGCTACGCCAAGGCGGCCCGCGAGGGCGGCCTGAAGCTCGAGGACCTGCAGGGCGGCACCTTCACCATCACCAACGGCGGCACCTTCGGCTCGCTGATGTCCACGCCGATCGTCAACCCGCCGCAGTCGGCCATCCTGGGCATGCACGCCATCAAGGAGCGCCCGATCGCCGAGAACGGCCAGGTCGTGGTGGCGCCGATGATGTACATCGCGCTCAGCTACGACCACCGCATCATCGACGGCAAGGACGCGGTGCTGTTCCTGGTGGACATCAAGAACCAGCTCGAAAACCCGCACCGCATGCTGCTGGGGCTCTGACCATGGCCGAGAACTTCGACGTAGTCGTCATCGGCGCCGGCCCGGCCGGCTACCACGCCGCCATCCGCGCCGCCCAGCTCGGCCTCAAGGTCGCCTGCATCGACGCGGCCCTGGGCAAGGACGGCAAGCCCGCCCTGGGCGGCACCTGCCTGCGCGTGGGCTGCATCCCGTCCAAGGCCCTGCTCGACAGCTCGCGGCAGTTCCACAACCTGCAGCACCTGTTCGGCGAGCACGGCATCAGCGCCAAGGACGCGAAGATCGACGTCAAGACGATGGTTGGCCGCAAGGACAAGATCGTCAAGCAGTTCACCGGCGGCATCGCCATGCTGTTCAAGGCCAACAAGGTCACGCCGTTCTACGGCTTCGGCACCCTGCACCCGAACCGCGTGGTGAAGGTGAAGCAGCACGACGGCACCGAGGTCGAGCTGCAGGGCAAGCACGTGATCCTGGCCGCCGGCTCGGATTCAATCGAGCTGCCGTTCGCCAGGTTCGACGGCAAGCACGTCGTCGACAACGTCGGCGCCCTCGATTTCGAGGAAGTGCCCAAGCGCCTGGGCGTGATCGGCGCCGGCGTCATCGGCCTCGAGCTCGGCAGCGTCTGGAAGCGCCTGGGCTCCGAGGTCACCATCCTCGAGGCGATGCCCGACTTCCTGGCCGCGGCCGACGCCGAAGTGGCGCGCACCGCGCTCAAGGAATTCAAGAAGCAGGGCCTGGACATCAAGCTCGGCGCCAAGGTCAGCAAGGCCGAGGTGAAGAAGAACGAAGTCCACCTGACCTACAACGACGGCAAGGCCGACCACTCGCTGGTGGTCGACAAGCTGCTGGTGGCCGTGGGCCGCAAGGCCGCGTCCAAGGGCCTGCTGGCCGAAGGCACCGGCGTGAAGCTCAACGAGCGCGGCCAGATCGAGGTCGACGAGCACTGCGCCACCGGCGTCGAGGGCGTCTGGGCCGTGGGCGACTGCGTGCGCGGCCCGATGCTGGCGCACAAGGGCTTCGAGGAAGGCATCGCGGTGGCCGAACTGATCGCCGGCCTGCCCGGCCACGTCAACTTCGACACCATCCCCTGGGTCATCTACACCGAGCCGGAGATCGCCTGGGTCGGCAAGACCGAGAAGCAGCTCAAGGACGAAGGCATTCCGTTCAAGACCGGCAGCTTCCCCTTCGCCGCCGTCGGCCGCGCCGTTGCCATGGCCGAGCCCGCGGGCTTCGTGAAGGTGATCGCGCACGAGGAGACCGACCGCATCCTGGGCATGCACCTGGTCGGCGTGAACGTCTCCGAGCTGGTGCACGAGGGCGTGCTGGCGATGGAGTTCCACGGCTCGGCCGAGGACCTGGCGCGCATCTGCCACGCCCACCCGACCCTGTCGGAGGCCATCCACGACGCCGCCATGGCCGTGGACAAGCGCGCCATCCACAAGGCGAACTGAAGCCATCTGCGGTAACCTCCGGGAGGCGCCTTCGGGCGCCTCCCGGCGTTTCCGCCACCCCGAACGAGGAGGAATCCGGCGATGAGCATCCCGCAGCAATTCCGCGCCTTCCGAATCCACGCCGATGGCGGCCACCGTGCCGGCATCGAGCCGTTGTCGCTCGACGACCTGGCCCCCGGCGAAGTGGTCATCCGCGCCGAATGGTCGAGCGTGAACTACAAGGACGCGCTCGCCGGCACCGGCGAGGGCAAGATCCTGCGCCGCTTCCCACTGGTCGGTGGCATCGACGTGGCCGGCCACGTGGTGGCCAGCACCGACCCGCGCTTCCGCGAGGGCGATCCCGTGCTGTGCACCGGCTCGGGCCTGTCGGAAACCCGCGACGGCGGTTACTCCGAGTACGTGCGCCTGCCGGCCGAATGGACCATTCCCCTGCCCGCGGGCCTGGGCCTGCGCGAAGCGATGGTGCTGGGCACCGCCGGCTTCACCGCCGGCCTGTCGCTGCTGCGCATGGAGGCCAATGGCCAGACGCCGGCGCTGGGCCCGGTGGTGGTCACCGGCGCCACCGGCGGCGTGAGCATGCTCGCAATCGACATCCTCACCCGCGCCGGCTACGAGGCCCACGCCATCACCGGCAAGACCGACCAGCGCGCCTTCCTCGAGCGCCTCGGCGCGCGCCGGGTGATCGGCCGCGGCGACATGCAGTGGGGCCAGCGGCCGCTGGAAACGGCGATCTGGGGCGGTGCCATCGACAGCGTCGGCGGCGACACCCTGGCCAACCTCACCCGGGTGATCCAACCCTACGGCAACATCGCCGCCTGCGGCCTCGCCGGCGGCCACGGCCTGCAGACGACGGTGATGCCCTTCATCATCCGCGGCGTCTCGATCCTGGGCATCGCCTCGGCCGGCACCGCCCGGGCCCAGCGCGAGCAGGTCTGGGAGCGCCTGGCCGGGCCGTGGAAACCGGCGCACCTGGACGCGATCTGCACGCGGGAAGTGACGCTGGACACACTTCCCGAGGTGTTCCCGACCATGCTGGCCGGCGGATCCTTCGGACGAACGGTCGTCCGGCTCTGACCCGGCTTGCGCCCTGACCGCCCGCCCGGCTTACAATGACCCGAACCGTTGGAGGCTCTTTCATGGCACGCATTCTTATCGTCGACGATTCCCCGTCCCAGCTGATGGGCATGAAGCGCATTGTTGAGAAACTCGGCCATGAGGCCCTCACCGCCGAGGACGGCGCCGCGGGCGTGGAAGCGGCCAAGGCCAACGTGCCCGACCTGATCCTGATGGACGTGGTGATGCCCAACCTCAACGGTTTCCAGGCCACCCGCGCCATTTCCAAGGAAGCCAGCACCGCGCACATCCCGATCGTGCTGGTCACCACCAAGGACCAGGAAACCGACAAGGTCTGGGGCATGCGCCAGGGCGCCAAGGCCTACATCACCAAGCCGTTCAACGAGAATCAGCTGGTCGAGGTCATCAACGGCCTGCTCGCCGGCGGCTGATCCTGAAAGGCCAGCGCGGCCACGGATAAACACGGACAGGGTCAGGAACAGCACCCTGTACGAAGTCGCAAGAAAGGGCCCCTCGGGGCCCTTTCTTCTTTTCAGCTCAGCCGCTTCTGCTCTATCCGTGTCTGTCCGTGTTCATCCGTGGCCAAAGTGAGCACTTCAACCCCGCCCGGGATCGAAGTCGAAGGCCTCGGCCATCTGCCGGTAGAGCTCTTTCTGGGCGTCGGTGGTGGGCCTGGGGGCGCGGACCTCGATCTCGACGATCTGGTCGCCCGCGGCGGGCTTGCCGGGCAGGCCGCGGCCGCGCAGGCGCAGCTTGCGGCCGGTGTCGGAATCCGGCGGTACGCGCAGCTCCACCTGGCCGCCCAGGGTCGGCACGCTCACGGTGGTGCCCAGCGCCGCCTGCCAGGGCGCCAGCGGCAGCGTGTAGAGCACGTTGCGGCCATCCACCTCGAACTGCGCGTGCGGGCGGTA
This sequence comes from Arenimonas caeni, assembly GCF_003024235.1. Taxonomy (GTDB): domain Bacteria; phylum Pseudomonadota; class Gammaproteobacteria; order Xanthomonadales; family Xanthomonadaceae; genus Arenimonas; species Arenimonas caeni. The sequence continues at coordinate 4,267 of NZ_KZ679102.1, forward strand.
GTCCACTTCCAGCAGCAGGTCGCTCGGGCGCGGCCCGCCGCGGCGGCCCTGCCCCGCCAGCCGGATCACCTGCCCGGGCGCGATGCCGGCCGGGATGTTCACCTCCAGCGTGCGGCCATCGACATTGATGCGCTGCTTGCCGCCGGCGTAGGCCTGTTCGAGCGACACCGCCAGCCTGGCGCGCACGTCGCCCTGCGGCGCCTGCTGCCGTCCCGGCCCGCGGCCGCCACCGAACAGCGATTCGAAGAAGTCACTGAAGCCACCGCCGCCGAAGTCCTGCTCGAAGCGGAACCCACCGCCACCGAAGCCGCCGCCGAAGCCCGGCGGCGGCCGGAACTCTTCGCCGGGACGGTAGCCGTGGGCGCGCAAGTGGTCGTACTCGGCGCGCTTGTCCTTGTCGCGCAGCACCTCGTAGGCCTCGTTGACCGCCTTGAAGCGCTCCTCGGCCCCCGCCTCCTTGCTCACGTCCGGGTGGTACTTGCGCGCCAGCCGGCGGTAGGCGGTCTTGATCTCCGCCTCGCCGGCCGTCGGCTCGACGCCGAGGGTTTCGTAGTAGTCCTTGAACTGCATGGTCTGGCCTTGTCGAAAAAAAGCACCCGCGGCGAGGGCCGCGGGTGCAGTTTACGCAGGGAGGGGCTTCGCGGCTGGAGCCGCTCCCGCCGGGCCGGTCTCAGGAGACCTGGATGCGGCGCGGGGTGGTCTCGGGGCGCTTGGGGATGCTGATCTCGAGCACGCCGTGCCTGCCGGTGGCGGTGATGCCTTCCGGGTTGGCGCTGTCGGGCAGCGCGAAGCGACGGTAGAACACGCCGTGCGCGCGTTCGACGCGCGAATAGCGGTCGCCCTCGGTCACCGACTCGGTCTTGCGCTCGCCCTTGATCGACAGGATGCCCTTGTCCATCTGCACCTCGATGTCGTTCGGGTCCACGCCGGGCAGGTCGGCCTGGATCAGGAAGCGGTCGGCTTCCTCCTTGATGTCCACGCGCGGCATCCACTGGCTGGTGACCACGCTCGAGGCGTCGGCGTCGTCGTTGAAGAACTTGTCGAACACCTGCTTGATCTCGTCCTGCAGGGCCCGCGGATGGTTGGCGGAATAGCGGATAAGGCTCATGGTGTGTCTCCGTGCAAGGGCGGCAGCCGTGCCGCCATGCCCGGTAGATAGGGTCGGCGCGCCCGGCTTCAAGTCCCCTTGACCCGGCCGGCACGCGCGCCGGTTACACTCGGTGCCCCACCCCGATGCGGAGCACCCCCATGACCATCCAGGTCGGTGACAAGATCCCCCAGGCCACCCTCAACGTGCTGCGTGACGGCGTGCAGGCCGTGGACACCGGCGAGCTGTTCGGCGGCCGCAAGGTCGTGCTCTTCGCCGTGCCGGGCGCCTTCACCCCGACCTGCTCGGCCAAGCACCTGCCGGGCTACGTCGAGCAGATGGACGCCTTCCGCGCCCGCGGCATCGACGTGGCCTGCCTGGCGGTCAACGACGCCTTCGTGATGTCGGCCTGGGCCAGGGACCAGGACGTGCCGGCCGACATGCACATGCTCGCCGACGGCAACGGCGCCTTCACCCAGGCCCTGGGCCTGGAGCTCGACGCCACCGCCTTCGGCATGGGCCTGCGCGCCAAGCGCTTCGCCCTGTACGCCGAGGACGGCGTGGTGAAGCAGCTGCATGTCGAGGCCCCGGGCGAGTTCAAGGTCTCGGCCGCCGACTACGTGCTCGAGCACCTTCCGGCCTAACGCAGCACCCGCACCGTCAGTTCGTCGAAGGCCCCGGTTTCGGCCAGGGCCGTGATGCGGTGCTCGCCGGGCGCGTCGAAGGCATGCGTCCAGGCCCGGCCGCCCTGGCTTTCACCGGCCAGGCGGCCGTCCACCAGCCACTGCACCCGCGCCTGCGTGCCCAGCGCCCGCAGGCGCACCGTCACCGGGCGCGCGCTGCCCGGCGGCCGCGCCAGGCGGCTGCCGTCGGCCAGGCCGTCGATGCGCAGGTTCTCCAGCCCGGCCAGCGCGTCCGGGGCGCAGTCGGGCGCCAGCGGCGGGATGGCCGAGGCGCGCCGCTCGGCCGCCGGCAGCCAGGGCATGGCCAGGGCCGGCCAGCGGGCGATCTCCACCGGCCGCCGCTCGTGCGCGGCGCGGCAGTCCGCCGACAGCCGCTGCCCGGTCCGGGCATCCAGCACCAGCGGCAGGCGACCCGCGCTCCACAGCCGCGCCCCGCGCTCGGGCAGGGTCGGCGGCAACTGCCCGTCCAGGGCCAGGGCCTCGACCCGGCGATGGCACAGGCCCGGCGCGGCCGGATCCGGCGGCAGCCCCAGCGGCCAGCAGATTTCCGTTTTCACCACCGACGCCGGCATCGGCCGGCGCAGGCCGTCGCGCGGGCTGCGCGGCAGGCTGTCGACCACCTCGAACAGCAGCGGCAGCGCCGTGATCGCGCCGTACTGGCCCGGCAGCGGCGTGCCATCCGGGCGCCCGACCCAAACACCGACCGTGTAGGCGGCCGTGCCGCCGATCGCCCAGGCATCGCGGAAGCCGTAGCTGGTACCGGTCTTCCAGGCCACGCGCTGGCGCCGGCTGGTGTCCACCACGCCGTCGCGCAGGCCCGGGCGCCCGTGCTGCTCGAGGATCTCGCGCACGATCCAGGCCGCGCCCGGCGAGAGCAGCCGCCGCTCCTGCAGCGGCGCGTCGGGCGTGTAGCGCACCGGCCCGGCCAGGCCTTCGCGGTTGAAGGCGGCGTAGGCCCCCACCAGTTCCTCGAGCCGGGTGCCGGTGCCGCCGAGGATGATCGACAGGTTCGGGCTGGCGCCCCGCGGCAGCTGCAGGCCGACGCCGCCGTGCGCCAGGCGCGCGGCGAACCGCGGCGGCCCGACCCGGTCGAGCAGGTCCACCGCCGGCACGTTCAGCGACAGCCGGAGCGCCTCGGCCACCGACACCGGGCCGTTGAAGGCCGGGTCGAAGTTCGCCGGCCGGTAGTCGCCGAAGGACTGCGGCGCGTCCACCAGCAGGCTGCCCGAATGCACCAGGCCGTCGTCGATGGCCAGGCCGTAGAGGAAGGGCTTGAGCGTCGAGCCTGGCGAGCGCACGGCCTGCACCATGTCCACGTGGCCCAGCCGGCGCGGGTCGCCGAACGCCAGCGAGCCCACGTAGGCACGCGCCTCCAGGCTGGCGTTGTCGACCACCAGCAGGGCCGCCGAACTGCGCTCGGGCAGGTTGGCGAACCACGCCGACAGGCGCGCCTCGAGCGTGCGCTGCAGCTCCGCGTCGAGCGTGCTGGTGATCCGCGCCTGGCCGGGGTGGGCGGCCTGCAGGCGCCGGGCCAGCAGCGCCGCCGACATCGGCGGGCGCAGCCGGCGCGAGACCACGGGTTCGATGCGCGCGGCCGCCACCGCGGCCTCGTCCCAGTCGCCCTGCGCGGCCAGCCGCGCCAGCACCTTGTCGCGGGCGGCGCGCGCCGCCTCGGGGTGGCGGTCCGGGCGCAGCCGGCTGGGCGCCTGCGGCAGCACCGCCAGCAGCGCCGCCTCGGCGCGCGACAGTTCGCGCGAGGACTTGCCCAGGTAGGCCCAGCTGGCCGCCTCCACGCCTTCCACGGTGCCACCGAAGGGGGCGTGGTTGAGGTAGAGCGCGAGGATCTCCTGCTTGTCGAGCCGCCATTCGAGCTGCACCGCGCGCAGGGCCTGGCGCAGCTTGCCGCCGAAGGTGCGCGGATGCGGCTCGATGATGCGCGCGACCTGCATGGTCAGCGTGGAGCCACCCGAGACCACGCGCCCGTGCCGCAGCCGCTGCCAGGCGGCGCGCGCCAGCGCCAGCGGGTTCACGCCGTAGTGCTGGTGGAACCAGCGGTCCTCGTAGCCCAGCAGCGCCTCGAGATAGAGCGGCGAAACTTCCCCGGGCGCCACCGGGTAGCGCCAGACGCCGTCGCGGCCGGGAAAGGCGCGCAACGGCGTGCCGTCGGCGGCCAGCACGACGCTGGCCCCGCCGCCGTCGGGCAGCGGCGGCGGAAACAGGCGGTCGAGCAGCAGCGCCAGCAGCACGAGCGCCGCCAGCACGCCCATGGCGCGGCGCCACCTCCTGGCCGGCGCCGCCCCCGCCCCGCCCTGCCCGGCCCGGCTCACGTCAGGGCTGCTGCACCGTGATCGTGGCCGGCGCGGCGCGACCCACGCCGCGCAGCTCGGGCCGGTACATGTCCTCGGCCTGCGGCGGCGGCACCACGTAGGTGCCCGGCGTCACCGCGCGCACCAGGTAGAACAGGTGCGCCGCCTGGCCGCGCTCGAGCTGCAGCGCCGCCACGTAGCGGTCGTCGCGGAACTCCTCGTGCAGCAGCTGCGCGGCGTAGTCGCGCTCCGAGACCGTGACGCCATTGATCACCACGCCGGCCCACTGGTCCGGATCGGCCAGGTTGAGGTTTTCGATCTCCAGGCCGGCCGGCAGGTGGTCGACCACCAGCGCATCGGGCATGGCTTCGCGCGCCTCGATGCGCAGGGCCGCCACCAGCACCTCGCCTTCGCGCAGCGGCCCGGGCTTCCAGGGCTTGCCGTCGGGCGTGTGCCAGCTGCGCACGATGCTGATGGACGAATCGTCGAAGGCCGGCGCGGTGCGCGGGATGCCGGCGACGTCGACGATGGCGAACACCGGCGCCTGGCTGTCGGCCGCGAAGCGCACGCCGGCGGCGAGGTCGCCGTAGCCGAGCGTGCGGCTGGCCGAGCGGTCGGGCTGCAGCGCCTGGGCCTCGCCGCCGACGCTGATCGTGCCGGCGAAGGTGCGTTCGGCGTCGAGCAGCAGGCTGCGGCCCAGGCGCGCCAGCGCCACCTGCTCCTGCGTGCTGTACCAGGCGTACCGCTCGCGGCCGCGCGACTGCAGGTCGCGCGAGAGCGCCAGCAGGCGGTCGTCCTGGCCGGCCGCGGCATGCCCGTTCTCGCGCAGCAGGGCCAGCACCATGGCCTCGTCGCGCAGGTCGGAGCCGTAGTCGCCCAGCCAGCGCGGCCGCTTCGACACCTTGGCCAGGCCTTCGGCGACGGCCTTGTCGCCGCGCGCCGAATCACCCTGCAGCTGCAGCGCCAGGCCCAGGTGCACCAGCGGCAGGCCGGTCAGCGACTTGCCGCGCTGGTTGTCATGCAGCGCACGCAGCGTGCCCAGCGGCGCCCGGTTCAGGCGCGCCAGCACGTAGCCGGCGTAGGCCTGGTAGGCGAAGCGAAGGTGCTCGGACTGGTCGTAGCTGTAGAACGGCAGGCCACCGGTGAGCAGGTCCTCGTTGAGCCGCTCGAGCGTCTTTTGCAGCATCGCCTCGGGCACGGCGAAGCCGGCCTCGCGCGCCGCGAGCAGGAACTCGGCGATGGTGGGCGTGAGCACCGCCGCCGTGTCGCGGCCGCCCCACATCGAGAAATGGCCGTTTTCGAGCTGCAGCGCCGCCAGCCGGCTGAAGGCCGCTTCCAGGCGCCGGCGCCGCTCGTCGGCCGACAGGCCGGGGAAGCCCATGCGGGCGGCGTGGTCCTGGTCGAGCAGCAGCGCCGCGTAGCCCCGCGAGGTGGTCTGTTCGACGCAGCCGTAGGGGTAGTCGAGCAGCTCGCGCAGGGCGCGCGCGAACGGCACCGGCGGCTGCACCCCGAGGCTGAGCCGCGCCGACACCGTCGCCGGGAGCAGCCCCTCGGCCAGGTTCGGGCCGAGCGAAAGCGTCGCGCCCGGTTCGACCGAATACGCATTCGAACGCGCCACGCCGCCCCAGGCCGCCCGCACCGGCAGGTCGAAGGCGCGGTTGACGCTGCGACCGTTGCCCTCCACCGAGAGCCTGAGCACGCCGGTGGCCACGCCGTCGGTGGCGGTGAGCGGGAAGCTGAGCGTGGACTTGCCCTCCGCCGCCAGCGTCACCGTGCGCCGGCCGTTGCCGACCGCCAGCGGGCCCTCGGTGTCGAGCACCACGCGGAACTCGCCGGCCTCGCCGGTGAAGTTCTGCAGGTCGATGGTGACGGTGCTGCGGTCGCCCGGGGCCAGCACGCGCGGCGCGCTGAGCTCGGCGAGCACCGGCGCGCGCAGCACGCTTTCGGCGCTGGCCTGGCCGTAGCTGGTTTCGCCGAACACCAGGGCCGAGACCCGCAGCGTGCCGTTGAAATCCGGCACCGGCAGGCTGACCGTCGCCCGGCCCTGAGCATCGAGCGCCACCGGGCCACTGAACAGGTCGACGGTCTTGACGCGCGCGGTCGGCCGGCGCGCCTGCGGCAGCGCCGCCAGTGCCATGTCGCCGCCGAAGCGCAGGCGGGCGCTTTCGCCCTCGAAGCTTTCGATCACGCGGCCGTAGAGGTCATAGGCATCCACGCCCAGCCGGCGCTGCGCGAAGAAATGCGCCGCGGCATCCGGCACCGGGAAGCGGGTGATGTTGAGGATGCCCACGTCCACCGCAGAGATCGTCGCCCAGGCGGTCTGGCCGGCCAGCGCGGGTGCACTGACCACCACCGGCAGCTCACGCTCCGGCTCGGCCTGCGCCGGCGCCTCGATCGTCACCTCGACGCGGCGATCGCCGCGCGCCATCGGCACGTGCGCCACGCCGACCGCGCGCGCCGGCGTCACCTTCTCCAGCGCCGAACCGCCGCGCAGCACCAGCGCGGTGAGGTAGACGTCGTGGCGCTCCCAGTCCTCGGTGACCTTGAGCTCGTAGCTCGCGCCGGCCCTGGCTTCCAGCGGCTGCACGTGGAGCAGCTTGTCGGACTCGACCACCAGGATGCCCGGGCCCGGCTGCGACGGCGTCACCGTGACCACCAGGGTGTCGCCGGCGCGGTAGCCGGTCTTGTCGAGCGCAAGCTTGACCTTGTCGGGGCGCGCGTCGAGGCCGCGGTTCTGGTTGTCCCAGCTCCAGCCGGCGACGAAAGGCAGGCGCGTGAGCAGGCCGGTGGCCGGATCGCGCACCTCCAGCCGGTATTCGCCCCACTGCACCGGGAAGTCGATGCGCGTGCCGCCCTCGGCCCGGGCCGCGACTTCGCGGGTCTCGACGGTTTCGTAGCGCGCGGTGAAATCGAAGGCCCAGCCGCCGTCGTCCTGGCGCCAGTGGTAGTCGCGGATCTCGCGCACCAGGCTCACTTCCAGCGTGCCGGAGGCGAGCTTGCCGGCGATGTCGCTGCGCAACAGCTCGAAGCCGGCATTGCCGTTGGCCGGCGCGCCCTCCTTCGGGTCGAACAGCGGGCGCACGCCCACCAGCACCGGCGCCGGCCACACGCTGCGGCGCAGGCTGCGGGTGACCGGGCGGCCGCCGCTTTCGAACACGCTGCCGGTGACCAGCACCGCCACCGGGGCCGAAGGACTGGCCACTTCCTCGGGCAGCGCCAGATCGGTCGCGAAGCGGCCCTGGGCGTCGAGCGATTCATCCACGACATCGCGCGGTTCGCGCGGCAGGGTGATCGTCGGGTCGCCGAACTGGTGGTCGGGCAGCGCCTGCACCGGGTTCAGGTCGGGCACCAGCGCGAGCTTTGCGGTGAAGCGGTTGCCTTCCGCCGGCGCGCCGTAGAGATAGGCCGCCTCGACCTCGAGCGCCAGCGCCTCGCCCGGCGCCAGCACGGGCTGCCGGCTCTCGAGCGCGAGCTTCATGCGCTCGGGCAGGAACTCCTCGATGCGCAGCGCCAGGCCCTGCACGACGTCCTTCGCGCCCGGCGCGGTGCGGAACTCGACCTGCCAGCGTCCGGTCGGCGCCTCCGGCGGCAGGGCCTGCCGCCACTGGTAGTAGCCGCCCTCGCCCGGCTCGAGCCGGGTTTCGAGGTAGAGCTTGCCGTCGGGCTGGCGCAGGCCCAGGTACAGCGGCTGCGGCTTGACCGCGCGGCCGTCGTGGTCGCGCATCAGCGCCGACACCTGCAGCGTCTCGCCCGGCCGGTAGAGATCGCGCCCGGACCAGGCGAAGACATCGAACCAGGCCTGGGCGCGGCCGGCGACGGCGAACTCCGAGAGGTCGAGCGCCGGCTGGTTGAAGGGCAGCACCGAGACGTCGTTGCCCTTGCGCGCCACCAGCACGTGGCCGGCGTCGAGCTTGTAGGCAACCAGGGCGTTGCCGCTGGCGTCGGTGCCGGCCCTGGCCACCGCCTCGCCGCCGCGGTCGAGCACCTCGATCGAGACATCACCGGCACCCTGGCCGGTCTTGAGCGAGGCCGCGTGCACGAACACCTGGCCCTCGTAGGCGCGCACGTGCAACCCGAGGTCGCTGACGAAGAAGATGGCGGTGTCGTAGTCTTCTTCGTAAGCACCGACCCGGCGCATCAGCGCGAAATAGACGCCGGGCTGCTGCAGCTCGGCGATGTTCTGCACCGGCAGGTAGGACAGCCGGCGCTCGTTCGGCCCGCCGCCGAGCACGAAACGGTTGAGGTAGACCGGGTCGGCGACCCGGGTCAGCGCCACCCGGCCCCGCCAGCGGCTCTCGGCGAGTTCCCAGCCGCCGCGGCGGCCGCCGCGCTGGTAGCTGACGAAGAAATTGGCCACTTCGGCGTCGCGCACGCGCAGGAACTCGACGTCCACCTCCGGCACGTTCACCGACACCACCGGCAGGCCGCGGGTATCGCGCGCCGGCAGCACGCTGCCCTGCGAAGCGAAGCCCACCGCCGGCTCCACCGGCGCGGTGTCGAGCTCGCGGCGCTGCTCGCTGCCGAGGGTGCTGCCGTCGGCGGCGGCGAGTCCCGCCGCCACGGTCACGAGGTACTTGCGGCTGGCCTCGACGTAGGGGAAGTGCAGCACGCGGGCGCTGTCGTCGAGCACCCAGCTGCCCTTGACCACGGCCTCCTCAGGCCCGGTGACGGCGATCAGCGCGTCGAAATCCTGGCCCGCGGCCAGCGGCCGGGTGAAGCGCAGCTCGATGGCGGTCTGGCCGTCGTGGCGGCCGTGGCCGGCGGACTCGAGCGCGAAGCCTTCGAGCGCCGGGCGCGCGTCGACGGGCGTGGCGCCCTGCAGTTCGGGCACCCTGCCGCCTTCCTGCTGGCAGGCTGCAAGCACCAGCAGCAGTGCGAACCCAAGGGACAGCGCCGCAACGCGGCGAAGGACAGGCGAAGCAAACATGGCCGGGCTCCCGTTCGGACCCGGCCAGTATAGGCGGCTTGGTGCGGCCTCAGTCGGCACCGGCGACCGGCAACTTCGCCGCCTGGGCGGTGGCGGCGGCGACCTTGTCGATCGGGGTCATGCGCAGCACCAGGTCCGCCATGTCCAGGCCGACGCCGGTATTGCGCGTGCGCATCATCGAGGCCAGGTCCACGTCCACGTAGCCCATCGGGCGGCCGTCGTGCGAGAACGCCAGGCCGGGCACGCCGTCCACCAGCAGCCGGAAGGTCGGCGTGTGCGTCTCGCCAAGCACCAGGCCGGGGCGGAACACCGGCACCCCGCCCCACTCGTCGGAGGTGCGCAGCACGGAGAAATAGACCATGCCCGGCTCGGCGCGCACGCCGCGGGCGAGGTCGACGAAGGGCAGCGGCGCCGTAACGTCGCGCATCCGCAGCCAGGCCAGGCCAAGCGCGCTGTCGCGCGTGACCAGGTCGGCCGGCAGCCACTCGTCGCCGTCGGCCAGGCGCACGCGGAAATCGCGCGAGGTCGCCACCGGCGCACCCTGCCCGCCTTCGCCCAGGCTGGAGAAGTCCAGGCTGATGGTGCGCTCGGGTACCAGCAGCAGGCCGTCGGCGCTCACCAGCACGGCCTGGGTACGGTCCTCGATGCGCTGCTCGTTGCCGGAGTTGGTCACCGACATGACGAACTTCACCGTCACGATCGCATCGGCATGCTGCCGGCCCAGCAGCGTGAACACTTCGCGGTAGTCCTCGAAGGCTTCCTTCGGCACCTCGGCGCGCGCCAGCGGCGCGGCCAGCAGCAGGACGAGGGCGAGTGCGGACAGTCGGGCGGTCATGGCGTCTCCGTGAGCCAGTAGCGTTCGAGGTAGAGGATGCGCGTTTCCGGCCCGCGCAGCACCTGCACCGGGATCACCCGGCCGTTGCCCCCGGCCAGGGCCGCGTCGAGGGCCGCCTGCAGGCTGGCCAGATCGACGACCTCGCGCTCGCCCAGGCGCACGATGATGTCGCCGCGCTGCAGGTGCGCCAGCCCGGCGGGGCCGCCGGACTCGACGCCGTCGATGTGGACGCCGCGCTGGCCGGCCGGCAGCTGGCGGGCGGCGCGGTCGTAGAAGCCGAGCTCGCGGGTCTGGATGCGCAGGCTGGCCAGCGCCAGCGTGCGCAGCGAGGCGGTGTTGGCGGGCGCCTCCACGAGCGGCGCGTCGAAGGCCAGCGCCTTGCCGGCGCGCAGCGCGTCCACGCGCACCCGGGTGCCGGGCGCGATGTCGCGCACGCGCTGGTGGAAGGGGTCGTCCGAGCTGTCGTTGGCCGCGCGCAACGGCACGCCATCGATCGCGGCCAGCAGGTCGCCCACCTTCGCGCCGGCGGCGGCCAGCGGGCTGCCCGGGTACACGCGGGTGATGCGGAAACCGGCGCCGCCCAGTTCCAGCTCGCGCGCCAGCGAAGAGGTGATGGGCTGCACCTCGACGCCCGCCCAGGCCTTGGGCAGTTCGGGCAGCGGCACCCGCAGCTGGTCGCCGTGCACCGGCACCAGCAGCGCGATGCGGCGCTCGGCGCCGCGCCGGAACTCCAGCACGCGCGCCTTGCCCCCGGCCGGCGGCTGGCCGGCCGCGGCCTCGAGCGCGGCGTGGTCGGGCACCGGCTGGCCGTCCACGGACAGCAGCAGGTCGCCTTCCGAGAGCGCCGGGCGGGCGATCGCCGCCGGGCCGCCCGGGCGCAGTCCGGTGACCAGCAGGCCGCGCTCGCCCTCGAGGTTGCGACGCCGGCCCATGGCCGCGGTCAGCTCGGCCAGGGACGCACCGAAGGGCGCGAAGGCGCGCTCCTCGCCGCGATCCTCGGGCTGGGCGCGGGTGCGCAGCCTCACGTCGCGGCGCCCGTCGGCATGCGCCACCCGCAGCGTCACCTCCGCCCCCACCGGCAGTTCGGCGATCCGCCGCTGCAGCGCCGGCACTTCCACCGGCTGGCGCGCCGTGACGGCCTCGCCGTCCACGGCCAGGATCCGGTCGCCGGCGCGCAGCCCGGCCTTCTCGGCGGCCGAGCCGCGCTCGACCGAATTCACCAGCACGCCCTCCTCCAGGCCCGTGCCCTTGAGCGAGCGCAGGCGGAAGCCCAGGTGCGAGCGTTTGATCTCGCCGCCCGCGACCAGCGCGTTCACCACGTCGCGGGCGTCGGGACCCGGGATGGCGAAGGCCAGGTCACCACCGAAGATCATGCCGCGCGTGTTCACGCCGACGATGCGCCCGCGCAGGTCCACCAGCGGGCCGCCGGAATTGCCCGGCGCGATCGCCGCGTCGTGCTGGATCCAGGCGTAGTAGCGGCCGGTGGGTTCGTCGGCGCCCAGGCGGTCCTCGTAGTCGGCCTCGTCGTCGAACAGCGAGACCAGCAGGCGGCGCGGGTTGTTCACCACGCCGGCGCTCATCGAATTCGACAGGCCCCAGGGCGCGCCCATGGCCAGCACGGTGTCGCCCGGCGCCAGGTCGGGCTCGTCCGCGAAGCGGGCGTGGGCGAATACCTCGGGCGCCGGCGGCAGGGCCTGCAGCACGGCCAGGTCCGACAGCGTGTCGGCGCCGACCAGGCGGGCCGGCAGCTCGCGGCCATCGGCGAACACCACCCGGAAGCTCCTGCCGCTCTGGGTGACGTGGGCGTTGGTGGCGATGTGGCCCTCGGGCGTGACCACCGTGCCGCTGCCCGAAGACACGCTGAGCACCGGTTCGCCCTGCCTGAAGTCCTCGCGCACCACCATGATGCTGACCACGACCGGCAGCACCTTGTCGCGGGCGGCGGCGATGGTGGTCGCGTCGGGAGCGGCCACGGGCGAAGCCAGGGCCGGAGTGAGGGCAAAGATGCAGGCAGCCAGCAGCGCGGCGGTGGTCTGGCGGATCATCGTGGGCTCCGGAGGTGTCTGGCCTTAGGGTACAGGCCGCGCGGGGAGTTCCGCGCGGCCCGGCCAGCGCCCGGGATCAGGCCCCGGGCTGCTCCGTCGCGGCGTCGCCGGCCGCCGGGGCCGCCTCGTCGCCTTCGTCGGCCACCTCGATCACGTCCACGCGTTCGACCGCGATCAGCTTCTCGTCGTCGGCCACGCGCATCAGGGTGACGCCCTGGGTGTTGCGGCCCACCTGGCTGACCTCGGCCGCGCGGGTGCGCACCAGGGTGCCCTGGTCGGAGATCAGCAGGATTTCGTGCTGCTCGGTGAGCTGGATCGCGCCCACCAGGTCGCCGTTGCGCTCGGAAGTCTGCATGGCGATCACGCCCTGGGTGCCGCGGCCCTTGCGCGGGAACTCCGACACCGGGGTGCGCTTGCCGTAGCCGTTCTCGCTGGCGGTGAGGATGTCGCCGTCTCCGTCGACCACGATCATGCTGACCACCTTGGCGGCCTGGCCCTCGCCGTCGTCCTTCAGGCGCATGCCGCGCACGCCGGTGGCGGTGCGGCCCATCGGGCGGACCTCGCCCTCGTCGAAGCGCACGGCCTTGCCGTTGCTGGCGAACAGCATGACGTTGCAGTTGCCGTCGGTGAGCTGCACGTCCACCAGGCCGTCGCCCTCGTCGAGGTTGATGGCCCAGATGCCGGTCGAGCGCGGGCGCGAGTAGTCGGAAAGCGGGGTCTTCTTGACCGTGCCGTCGCGGGTGGCGAAGAACACGAAGTGGTCGTCGCCGAACTCACGCACCGGCAGCACCGCCTGCACCTTCTCGCCTTCCTGCAGCGGGATCCAGTTGATGATCGGGCGGCCGCGCGAGTTCGGGCCGGCGTCGGGCAGCTGGTAGACCTTGAGCCAGAACACGCGGCCGGTGCTGGTGAACGTGAGCAGCGTGTCGTGGGTGTTGACCACCCACAGCCGGTCGATGAAGTCCTCTTCCTTCACCGCCGTGGCCGATCGGCCCTTGCCGCCGCGCTTCTGGGCGCGGTAGGTGGTGAGCGGCTGGCGCTTGGCGTAGCCGGCGTGCGAGAGCGTGACCACCACGTCCTCGGACGCGATGAGGTCGAGCACGTCGAGGTCTTCCTCGCTCGGGCGGATCTCGGTGCGGCGCTCGTCGGCGTACTCGGCGCGCAGCGCGTTCAGCTCGTCGCGGATCACCTGCAGCAGGCGCTCGGGGCTCTCGAGGATCTCGATCAGGCCGCGGATGGTATCGAGCAGCTGCCTGTATTCGTCGGTGAGCTTCTCCTGCTCCAGGCCGGTGAGCCGGTGCAGGCGCATCTCGAGGATCTGCTGGGCCTGGGTGTCGGTGAGCTGGTAGCCCGACGCCTGCAGGCCCACGCCCTCGGGCAGGTCCTCGGGGCGCGAGGCCTCGGCGCCGGCCGCGGCCAGCAGCGCGCCGACCAGGCCGGGCTGCCAGGTGCGCGCGAGCATGCGCTCCTTGGCGACCACCGGGCTCTCCGAGGTCTTGATCAGCTCGATCATCTCGTCGATGTTCGCCAGCGCGACCGTCAGGCCCTCGAGGATGTGGGCGCGGGCGCGGGCCTTGCGCAGCTCGAAGATGGTGCGGCGGGTGACCACCTCGCGGCGGTGGCGCACGAAGGCCTCGAGCATCTGCTTGAGGTTGAGCACCTGCGGACGGCCGTCGACCAGGGCGACCATGTTGATGCCGAACACCGACTCCATCGGCGTCTGCAGGTAGAGGTTGTTGAGCACGACCTCGGCCGACTCGCCGCGCTTGACCTCGATGTAGATGCGCATGCCGTCCTTGTCGGACTCGTCGCGCAGCTCGGAGATGCCCTCGATCTTCTTTTCCTTCACCAGCTCGGCGATCTTCTCGATCAGCCGCGCCTTGTTGACCTGGTAGGGGATCTCGGTGACCGCGATGGCTTCGCGGCCGTTGTCCTCGTTGACCTCGACCTCGGCGCGGGCGCGGATGCGCACGCGGCCGCGGCCGGTGTGGTACGCGGCATGGATGCCGGCGGCGCCGTTGATGATGCCGGCGGTGGGGAAGTCCGGGCCCGGCACGTACTGCATCAGGTCGGAGATGCTGGCTTCCGGCTCGTCGATCAGGGCGATGGTGGCGTCGATGACCTCGCCGAGGTTGTGCGGCGGGATGTTGGTGGCCATGCCCACGGCGATGCCGGCCGAACCGTTGACCAGCAGGTTCGGGAAGCGCGCCGGCATGACCGTCGGCTCGAGTTCCTTCTCGTCGTAGTTGGGCTGGAAGTCGACCGTGTCCTTGTCGATGTCGGCCATCAGCTCGTGCGTGAGCCGCGACATGCGCGCCTCGGTGTAACGCATGGCCGCGGCGGAGTCGCCGTCGACCGAGCCGAAGTTGCCCTGGCCGTCGACCAGCAGGTAGCGCAGCGAGAACGGCTGCGCCATGCGCACCAGCGTGTCGTACACCGACTGGTCGCCGTGCGGGTGGTACTTACCGATCACGTCACCGACGATTCGCGCCGACTTGTAATAGGGCTTGTTGCTGTGCGCGCCCAGCTCGTTCATGGCGAACAGGACGCGGCGGTGCACGGGCTTGAGGCCGTCGCGGACATCCGGGAGCGCACGGCCCACGATCACGCTCATGGCGTAATCGAGGTAGCTCTTGCGCATCTCGTCTTCGAGGTTTACCGGGATGATTTCCTTCGCGAGGTCTGCCATTCGTGGTTCCGTTCAGTAGCCTGCGGGCAGGCGTTCAGGGGACGTGAAATCATACCAGAAACCGCGCCCCGAAGGCAGGCTTTAGGCACGAAAAAACAAGGACTTAGACAGCGCCGAAGCAGGCAGCCATGGCGGCTGCGTCCGGGTGCACGACCACGCCCTTCTCGGTGACGATCGCGTCCACCAGCGCGGCCGGGGTGACGTCGAAGACCGGGTTCCAGGCCTGCACGCCCTCGGCCACGGTGCGGGTGCCCGCCACCGACAGCAGCTCGGCCGGGTCGCGCATCTCGATCTCGATGTCCTCGCCGCGGGCGGTGGCCATGTCCACGGTGGACGAGGGCGCCACCACCATCACCTTCACCCCGTGGTGGCGGGCGGCGATGGCGTGGGCATAGGTGCCGATCTTGTTGGCCACGTCGCCGTTGGCGCAGATGCGGTCGGCGCCGACGATCAGCCACTGCACCGCCCCGCCCTTCATCAGGTGGGCCGAGGCGCCGTCGGCGATCAGGGTGGCCGGGATGCCGTCCTGCAGCAGTTCCCAGGCCGTGAGCCGGGCGCCCTGCAGCCAGGGCCGGGTCTCGCTGGCGTAGACGCGGTCGATGCGGCCCGCGGCGACGCCAGCGCGGATCACGCCCAGGGCGGTGCCGAAACCCGCGGTGGCCAGCGAGCCGGTGTTGCAGTGGGTGAGCACGCCGCTGCCGGGGGCGATGAGCGCGGCGCCCAGTTCGCCCATGCGCCGGTTCGCGGCCAGGTCCTCGGTGGCGATCGCCAGCGCCTCGGCTTCCAGCACGGCACGCCAGTCGGCGCCGGCGGCGGCCAGCGCGCGGCGCACGCGCGCCAGCGCCCACATCAGGTTCACCGCGGTCGGGCGGGCGGCGTTGAGCCGGTCCAGGGCCGGGCCGAGCGCCGCCAGCGCTTCGGCGCCGTCCGCGGCCTGCACGCCGCGCGCCGCCAGCACCGCGCCCCAGGCCGCGGAGATGCCGATCGCCGGCGCGCCGCGCACCACCAGCGCATGGATGGCGGCGGCCACGGCGTCGGAATCGTCGCAGCGCACGTCCTCGACCACGAAGGGCAGCCGGCGCTGGTCGAGCAGGAGCAGGTGGTCGCCCATCCAGCGGATCGGGCGGATGCGGTCGTAGCGGTCGAAATCCATCTCGGGCGGCCTGTGCACGTGAATGTGCGAGTTTACCAAGCCACGCCGCGCCGCCGTGGCGTTATGCTGCGGCCATGGCCAGCCGAACCGCCCCGCGGGGCAAGAAGGAAACGCCCGACGCCGGCATCGAGGCGCTGCTGCACGGCGCCTGCGTGCGCGCCGGCGCCGGCGCGGCGATGCAGGTGGTGCTCGACCGCCTGCCGCTGCTGCGTCCGCTGCTGCCCGCGGGCCTGCGCTTCGTCGGCAGCCGCGAGTCGGCCCAGGCCACGCAGCGTGCGCTGGTCGAGGAGATCTACCGGCGCTACCGGCTCAAGCCGGCGGCCTGGGAAGTCGAAGGCGTGCTGGCGGTGGCCCAGACCCAGGCCGTGCTCAGCCCGCTGGCGTCCCGCGAGGGCCTGCGCGGCCTGTTGCGCGGCTGGCTGCCGGACGCCCTGAGCGGCCCGCTGATGCGCTACACCCCGCTCGAGCCGCTGGTCACCGCGACCGTGCACGCCGTCGCCGAAACCTGGGCCGCGGGCCGGTACGCCGACAGCGTGTGCCGGCTGCGCAAGGCCGGCGCCGACTGGCTGCCCAAGCCCCTGGCCAGCGCCCTGAGCCTGGCCCCGTCGACGCTCAAGGCCTGGAGCGCCGAGGCCCTGGGCCTGGCCATGCCGCCACTCAAGCTGGCCACCACCCTGGGCCGCCAGCTCACCGACTTCGCCCTGCCCCGCCCGCCCGCGGCCACGAAGGCCCGGAAGACGGGCACGAAAAAGGCGCCCGCCGCGAAGCGGGCGCCTTCGAAGGCCAGGCCGGCGACTCAGAAGACGACGAAGTCGGCGCGGCAGCCGCGGTCCACCCAGATGCCGTCGCGGCGGAAGCCCCAGCTGTAGCCATAGCGGCAGCGGGCGTCGCTGACCACGCGCTGAAGTTCGGCGTTGCGCACGCCACCGGGCACGTGGCAGAAGCGCGAGCGCTGGTCGCGCGATTCGCAGCGCACGACGCGGTGGCCGCGATCGTAGCCATCACCGTAGCCGTAGCGGTCGTCGTAGCGGTCGTAGTAGCGGTCGCCGCGGTGGCCACGGCCACCACCCAGGGCGAAATCGGCGCGGCAGCCATGCGAGACCCAGACGCCACGGCGGTCATGGCCCCAGGTGCGGCCCTTGATGCAGGCCGCGTTGGAGCGCTGGCGCACCAGCTGAACTCCACCGCGGGTGTCGGCCGGGCAATGGCGGCTGCGCTTGTCGTGCGACTCGCAGCGCAGCACCTGCTCCTGGCCGTAATAACGATCCTCATGGCCACGCCGTGAGTCGGCGAAGGCGGCCTGCGGCAGGGCCGCGGCGATCAGCAGGCAGGCAAGCATCCAACGGGTCATTGTCATCTCTCCTTCGCGCCGGCTCGGGATCCGGCGGCTTCAACATAGGAATCCGGAACTGAACGGGCGGGCAACCCGCAGGGCACGACTCAGATTCGATTCACGCGCGTTCGAACGGGAAGGCCAGTACGTCCGCGATCCGGTCGGTGCCCAGCAGGGCCATCAGCAGCCGGTCGATGCCCAGGGCGACGCCGGCGCAGTCGGGCAACTTGGGCAGCGCCGCCAGCAGGCGTTCGTCGATCTCGGGCGCGGCGGCGTTGCGGGCGCGGCGGCGCGCCACGTCGAGCTCGAAACGGGCGCGCTGCTCGTCGGCGTCGTTGAGCTCGTGGTAGCCGTTGGCCACCTCGAGCGGGCCCAGGTAGACCTCGAAACGTTCGGCCACCGGCGGCTTGCCGGGGCGGATCCGCGCCAGCGCGCACTGGCTCACCGGGTAGTCGTAGACCAGCAGGATGCGGCTGGCCGGGATCGAGGGCTGGATGAGGTGGGTCATCAACAGGTCGAGCCAGTCGTCGCGGGTCAGGCCGGCCGGGTCGATGTCGTAGACGCCCAGCGGCGAGCGCAGCTCTTCCTCGGGCGCGGTCATCGGGTCGAGGCCGAACTTGTCGAGGTAGAGCTGGCGGAAGCTGGTGTCGCGCACCGTCGCGCGGCGGCCGGCCAGGGCCAGAGCGGCCTTGAGCAGCTCGGCGGTCTCGTCCATCAGCTGGTGGTGGGTCCAGCCGACGCGGTACCACTCGAGCATGGTGAACTCGGGGTTGTGCCGGATGCCGGCCTCGCCGTCGCGGAACACCCGGCCCAGCTCGTAGCAGTCGCCGATGCCGGCGGCGAGCAGGCGCTTGAGCGGGAATTCGGGCGAGGTGCGCAGCCAGCGCGTCGGCGCGCCGGCCGACTTCGGGCCGCTGAACTCCAGGTGGAAGCTCTCGATGTTCGGGTCGGTGTTGCCGGCCATCGACAGGATCGGCGTCTCGACCTCGAGCACGCCCCGTTCGGCGAAGAAGCGGCGCACCAGGGCATAGAGCTCGGCGCGCAGCCGGATGGCCTTGGCGGTGGCGGTGGGCTTGCTGTTCCTCATGCTCGTTACTGTACGCCCGGGCCACGCGGCCCGGGCGTGACGGAGGTCAAACCGTCGGGTGCGCGTTCAGGAACTCCAGCAGGCGGGCTTCGTCCCAGACCTCGACGCCCAGCGCCCGCGCCTTCTCGAGCTTGGAACCGGCGGCTTCGCCGGCGACCACGAAGGCCGTCTTCTTCGACACGCTGCCGGCGACCTTGGCGCCCAGGGCCTGCAGGCGCTCGCCGGCCTCCTCGCGGGTCATGGCCGAAAGCGCGCCGGTGAGCACCACCGTCTGGCCGGCCAGCGGGCCCTCGGCCGACTGCTGCGGCGCCCCCTCCGGCCACTGCACGCCGGCGGCACGCAGGTCGGCGATCACCTCGCGGTTGTGCGCCTCGGCGAAGAAGCCGGCGATGCGCTCGGCCACCACCGGCCCGACGTCGGGCACCTCCACCAGCGCCGCCTGGTCGGCCGCCATGATCGGATCGAGCGCGCCGAACCAGCGCGCCAGCGTGCGCGCGGTAGACTCGCCCACGTCGCGGATGCCCAGGGCGAACAGCAGGCGCTCGAGCGTGGTGGCCTTGCTGGCCGCGATGGCCTCGACGAGGTTCTCGGCCCACTTGGTAGCCACCTTGCCCGCCTTGACCGTTTCGGGCACGGCGTCGTCGCGCTCATCGGCGCGGCGCTTCATCTCGAGGAAATCCTCGAGCGTGAGGCGATAGAGGTCGGCCACGGTGCGCACGTAATCGAAGTCCACCAGCGCCTCGATGAAGCGCTCGCCCAGGCCCTCGATGTCCATGGCCTTGCGCGAGGCGAAGTGCACCAGCGCCTGCTTGCGCTGCGCCGGGCAGAACAGCCCGCCGGTGCAGACGATGGCCGCGCCGCCGGCGTACTCGATGCCGGCCTTGGTCTGCCTGAGCACCTTGCGCACCGCCTCGGTGTGCGAGCCGCAGGCGGGACAGGCGGACGGGAACTCATAGGGCGGATGCAGCGGCTCGCCGCGCGCGTCGCGCGGACGGCGGTCTTCCACCACCCGCACCACTTCCGGGATCACGTCGCCGGCGCGCCGGACGATGACGGTGTCGCCCACGCGCACGTCGAGGCGGGCGATCTGGTCGGCGTTGTGCAGGGTGGCGTTGGTCACCGTGACCCCGGCCACCTGCACCGGCGCCAGCCGCGCCACCGGCGTCAGCGCGCCGGTGCGGCCGACCTGCACTTCGATGGCTTCGACCGTGGTCAGCTGCTCCTGGGCCGGGAACTTGTGCGCGATGGCCCAGCGCGGCGCCCGCGAGACGAAGCCCATGGCCTTCTGCTGGTCGTGCCGGTCGAGCTTGTAGACCACGCCGTCGATGTCGTAGGGCAGCTTGTCGCGCAGCGCGCCGATGCCGCGGTAATAGGCCAGCAGGCCATCGAGCCCGCGCGCCACCGAGACTTCCGGCGACACCGGGAAACCGAAGTCGCGCAGCGCCTGCAGCACCCGCGAATGCCGGTCGGGCAGCGACCAGCCCTCGACCGCGCCCAGGCCATAGGCATAAAAGGCCAGCGGCCGGGCCGCCGCCAGCGCCGGGTCGAGCTGGCGCAGCGAACCGGCGGCGCCGTTGCGCGGGTTGGCCAGCACCTTGCCGCCGGTCTCGCGCATGCGGGCGTTGTAGGCCTGGAAACCGGCCAGCGGCATGTACACCTCGCCGCGCACCTCCAGCACCGCCGGCGCCTCGCCGCGCAGGCGCAGCGGAATGGCGCGAATGGTGCGCAGGTTCTG
This sequence comes from Arenimonas caeni, assembly GCF_003024235.1. Lineage (GTDB taxonomy): Bacteria > Pseudomonadota > Gammaproteobacteria > Xanthomonadales > Xanthomonadaceae > Arenimonas > Arenimonas caeni. Next base: position 24,147 of record NZ_KZ679102.1, read on the forward strand.
GCTCACGTCTTCGCCGGTGGCGCCGTCGCCGCGGGTGGCGCCGCGCACGAACACGCCCCGCTCGTAGCGCAGGCTGATGGCCAGGCCGTCGAGCTTGGGCTCGACCGAAAACTCCGGCTCCGGCTCGCCCAGCTCCTTGCTGATCCGGCCCGTGAACTCGGCCACGTCCTCGTCGCTGAAGGCGTTGTTGAGCGAGAGCATGGGCAGCTCGTGCGCCACCGTCTCGAAGCCGGGCAGCACCCCGGCGCCGACGCGCTGGGTCGGCGAGTCGGGCGTGCGCAGCCCGGGGTGCGCGGCCTCCAGGGCCTGCAGCTCGCGCACCAGCGCGTCGTACTCGGCGTCCGGGATGGCCGGGTTGTCGAGCACGAAATAGCGGTGGTTGGCGTCTTCGATCGCCGCGCGAAGGCTGGCGGCACGCGCTTGCGGGGTGGCGGGGGACTTCTCCATGCCGCCATTCCGCCAGAAAAAGAAAACCCCGGGAAGCCCCGGGGTCTTCATGCCGCAAAAGGGCGGTTTACTGCTCTTCGCGGAAGTCCCACACCTGCCACGGGCAGCCGCGGTTGCACGAACGCTCGATGACGTTGCCCGGACCCGGCCCGCAGCGGTAGACGCCCCACTCGACGCCGTACTCGTCGATGTAGGTGTACATCAGGGTGCAGACCGTGTTCGCCTGGGCGGTACCCACCAGGCCTTCGCCGGCGGGCGCGAGCGCCGAGGCGCCGAAGAGCACGGCGGCGGACAGGCAGGCGGTGCGGAAGAGGTTCTTCAGATGCATCGGTCGAACTCCATGATCAGGCAGCAGGGACGCTGCCCGTCCGGTATAGACCGGCCGCGGGACGTTTCTCAACGCAAGACTTGCTACCTGCGTAAGCAGTCGCGGGAACCAGCGCTTACCCGGCAAGACGCGCTCACCGGGTGGTGCGCAGGTCCCACTTGGTCTGCTTGCGGTCGTAGTTGCGCAGGTCTTCGCGGATGTGCGCGATGCGCTGGCGACCGAGCGCATTGCGCTCCTCGTCGAGCAGCACGCCGTCGAGCAGTTCGGCCATGCGCTGCGCGGTGGGCAGCATCGCGTCCCAGGCGTCGAGCGCCGGCAGCGGCCCGGGCAGCGCCATGAAGAAGCTGATGCCCGGCGTGCGCAGTTCCTGGATCGAGGCCATGTCGAAATGGCCGGGCTTGACCAGGTTCGCCACCGAGAACACCGGCCCCTGCTCGGGGTGGTTGTCGACGAGGCGGTGGAAGATGTTCATGTGGCCGTAGACGAGGCCGGCCTTTTCCGCCGCCACCACCAGGTCCGGGCCGTGGAAGGCCTGGCCGGCGCGGGCGGCCAGGAACAGGCTGACGACCTTGTCGAAGTTCTCGTCCGGGCGGGCGCCGGGCGCGCGCGGGCCGGCCGGCTTGCGCTCGGGCACCGGCTCGCCGGCGAGGGTCTTCTCGAGCAGGTCGAGCTCGGACTGCTCGACGGTCGTGGCCTCGCCGCCGGTGCTGGCATCGGCCTCGAGCAGCTCGCGCAGGGTGGGCTCCTGGCGGGAACCGCCGTCGCCGGCCTTGGCCGCGCGGCGCCCCTGCCCCGGCCGGCGCCGGCTGGTGAAGATGATCACGGCGAACAGGACCAGGGCGGCGATGCCGATGGCGATGCGCAGCATCGCGGTGTCGCTGAGTCCTTCGAACATGCTCCCCTCCCTGTGTGCCGTCGTGGCCGCAGCCGCGGCCCCATCGCGAAATGATGCCCGAATTCGCCGCCCCGGTCAGGCGGCGCCGGCCAGGCGCGCGGCCTCGGCCAGGTCCACCGACACCAGGCGGCTGACGCCCGGCTCGCGCATGGTCACGCCGGAAAGCTGCTTGGCCGCCTCCATCGTCGCCTTGTTGTGGGTGACGAACAGGAACTGCACCTTCTCGCTCATCTCGGTGACCATGGACGAGAAGCGGCCGACGTTGGCCTCGTCCAGCGGCGCGTCCACCTCGTCGAGCAGGCAGAACGGCGCCGGATTGAGCCGGAAGATGGCGAACACCAGCGCGACCGCGGTGAGCGCCTTCTCGCCGCCCGAGAGCAGCGAGATGTTCGACACGCGCTTGCCCGGCGGGCGCGCCATGATCGAGACGCCGGTGTCGAGCAGGTCTTCGCCGGTGAGCTCGAGGTAGGCGTGGCCGCCGCCGAACAGGCGCGGATAGAGCTCCTGCACGCCGGTGTTGACGCGGTCGAAGGTTTCCTTGAAGCGGCCGCGGGTCTCGCGGTCGATCTTGCGGATGGCCTCCTCCAGCGTCTCGAGCGCCGAGGTGAGGTCGGCGTTCTGGGCGTCGAGGTAGGTCTTGCGCTCGCTCTGCTCGCCGTATTCCTGGATGGCGGCCAGGTTCACCGGCTCGAGCCGGCGCATCCTGGCGTCGATGTCTGCCACGGCCTTCTGCCAGCCTTCGACCTCGGCCTGCCCGGGCAGCGAGGCGATCACCTCGTCCACGACCAGGCCGGCGGCGACGATGGCGTCGGCCAGCTGGGTGGCGCGCAGCTCGAGCGCCTGGTGCTGCAGCTTCTTCTGCGAAATCGCCTCGCGCTGGGCCAGCGCCTGCTGGTCGCGCTGCTGGCGCACCTGCTCGTACTTGCGCATCTCGCCCTCGACGCCGTCGAGCGCCGAGCGCGCCGCGCCCAGGTCCTTGTCGGCCACCACGCGCTGGTCGAGCGCGGCCTGGCGCTGGGCTTCGAGCGCCAGCACCGGCGCATCGCCCTCGGCCAGCTGGGCCTGCAGCTCGTTCAGGCGAACCTCGAGCTGCGCCTTCTGGTTGCCCATGCGCGCCAGCGACTGGCTGAGCGCGACCACGCGGGCGCGCTGCGACTCGAGCGACAGCGCCAGCTGGTGCGCGGCCTCGCGCGCCTCGCGGGCGCTGTTGCGGGCCGCGTCGCGCTGCTCGCCGAGGCTGCGGCGCTGGGCGTCGAGCGCCTGGCGTTCGGCCTCGAGCTCGCCCATCTTCGCCACCGCCTGCTCCAGGCGCGCGCGCGCCTCGCGGGCGTTGGACTGCGACTCTTCGAGCGTGGTGGCCAGCGTCGCCAGCTCGCCGTCGATGCGCGCCACGCGCGCCTGCGCCGACTCGAGCTTGCCCTGCTGGCCCTGCAGCTGGCCGGCCAGCTCGGACACGCCGCGGTGCGCCAGGTACAGCGCGCGCTGCGCGTCCTCGCGATGCTGCTCGGCCTCGAGCAGGCGGTCGCGCATCGAGGTCAGGCCCTCGTTGATGGCCTGTTCCTTCTTCGCCAGCGCATCGATCTCGGCGCGCAGCGACTGGATCTCGCGCTCGCGCGCCAGCGCGCCCTGCTGGGCCTCGCCGCTGCGCAGCACGCGCAGCCAGCCGGCGCCCAGCCATTCGCCGGTGCGGGTGATGGCGGCCTCGCCCTCGCCCAGCGCCAGGGCGCGGGCGGCGGCGATGTCGTCCACGGCGCGCACGCCGGCCAGCAGGCGACGCACGGCGTCCGGGCCCTGCACCTTCGCGGCCAGCGAACCGGCCGGCGCATCGAAGCCGCCGCCGGCGCCGCTGACCAGGGCCACGCGGCCCTGCGACAGCCCGGCGATGGCATCGAGCCAGTCGGCCGGCGCGTCGACGGTGACGGCCTCGAGCAGGCTGCCGAGCACGGTCTCGACCGCGGTCTCCCAGCCGGCCTCGACCTCAAGGGCCTCGCCCAGGCGGGCGTTGCCGTCGATGCCCTGGGCCTTGAGCCAGTCGAGCGCGACGTTCTTTTCCTGGCCCAGCGCCGCGTGCTGCAGGGCCTCGAGCGAGGCCAGGCGGCCGCGCGCGGACTGCGCCTGCTTGCGCACCTCGGCCAGCTCGGACTGCTGCTGGCGCTGCTGGTCCTGCAGCCCCGCCAGCGCCGACTTGCGCTGCTCGAGCTGCTCGCCCAGGCCATCGAGGCCGGCCTTCTGCTGGTCGTGCTGGCTCGTCAGTTCGGCCAGTGCGGTGGCGATGGCCGTGGTGTCCAGGCCGCTGCGCTCGGCGGCCAGCGCCTCGCGCCGGCGACCGGCCTCGAGGGCCTGCTTTTCCAGGTATTCGATCTTGGTGCGCTCGACCTCGGCCCAGCGCGACGCTTCGGACTGCGCCCGGGCGTAGGCGTCCCAGCGCTGCTGCCAGTCGTGCAGCGCGGCCTCGGCGGCCTTGAGCGCCTCCTGCCGGCCGCCGTCGTCGGTGCGCAGCGTGGCCAGCTGCGGCTCGGCCGCGGCGATGGCGTTGTGCAGCTCGGCCAGCTGGCGCTCGTCGCCGCTGATGTGCTCGCCGACCTGGGCGAAGGCCGCGTCGGCCTCGGCGCGAGCCGTTTCCAGCCGCTGGCGCAGTTCCTTCTGGTGCTGGATCTGCTGCTCGATGCGGGCCAGTTCGCCGCCGACGCGGTAGACCTCGGCCTGGGCCCGGCCCAGGGCTTCGCTGGCCTCGCCGTGCTGGCTGCGGCAGGCCTCGATCTGGGCCTCGGCCTGGCGCTGGTCGGCCAGCAGCGATTGCAGCCTGATCTCGTCCTGGGTCAGCGCCTCGTTGAGCAGCTTGAGTTCGGCGTCGTAGCGGCGGAATTCCAGCGCCTTGAGCTGGGCGTCCTTGTTCAGGCGCTCGGCCTGCAGGGCCTGGTACTGCTCGGCGGCGCGGGCCTGGCGCTTGAGGTGCTCGAGCTGCTTATCGACTTCCTCGCGCAGGTCGTTGAGGCGGTCGAGGTTCTCGCGCGTGCCCTTGATGCGCGACTCGGTTTCCTTGCGCCGCTCCTTGTACTTGGAGATGCCGGCGGCCTCCTCCAGGTACACGCGCAGTTCCTCGGGCTTGGCCTCGATGATCTGGCTGATCATGCCCTGCTCGATGATCGAGTAGCTGCGCGGGCCCAGGCCGGTGCCGAGGAACAGGTCGGTGATGTCGCGGCGGCGGCAGCGCGCGCCGTTGAGGTAGTAGTTGGACTGGCCGTCGCGGCTGACCATGCGCTTGACCGAGATCTCGGCGTAACGCGCGTATTCGCCGCCGATGCTGCCTTCGGAGTTGTCGAAGATCAGTTCCACCTGCGCCTGGCTGACCGGCTTGCGGGCCGAGGAGCCGGAGAAGATGACGTCGGTGAGCGAATCGCCGCGCAGGCGGCTGGCCGAACTCTCGCCCATCACCCAGCGCACGGCGTCGATGATGTTGGACTTGCCGCAGCCGTTCGGGCCGACGATGCCGGTCATGTTGGTCGGCAGGTGCAGCACCGTCGGGTCGACGAAGGACTTGAAGCCGGACAGCTTGATGGTGGTCAGGCGCATTGATCGGGGTTCTCTGTCGGCCGGGCGAACCGGCCGGCCACGGGGCGCCAGGGACGCCCCGCCGCAGGGTCAAGGGGAGTCCGCGAACCGGTCCGCCGCCCACGCCAACTGATTGATTTCATTGGCAGAGCGCGGTCCCCGGTGCGCGGCCGTCCAGCAGTATAGCAGCGGCCCGCTCAGCCTTCGCCCGGGGCCCGGGCGTGGATGGAAAGGGCGTGGATATCGGTTTCCATCAGCGTGCCCAGGGCGGCGTAGACCTTGCGGTGGCGGGCCAGCGGCAGCACCCCGGCGAAGGCCGCCGAGACGATGTCCACCCGGAAATGGCCGCGTCCGTCGCGGGCCCCGGCGTGGCCGGCGTGCTTGTGGCCCTCGTCGACGATCTCCAGCGCTTCCGGCGCCAGCGCGGCCTCGAGCGCGGCGCGGATGGCCGCGGGCCGCTGCTCGCGCGGCAGGCTCACGGCAGCACCGGCCGGAACGGGCGCACGTCCACGCGCGCGTAGACGCCGGCGGCCAGGTAGGGGTCGGCGTCGGCCCAGGCGCGGGCCGCGGCGAGGTCCTCGAACTCAGCCACCACCAGGCTGCCGGTGAATCCCGCCGGGCCCGGATCTTCGGCGTCGATGGCCGGCAGCGGGCCGGCCAGTTTCAGGCGCCCCGCCTCGGCCAGGGCCTGCAGGCGCGCCAGGTGCGCCGGCCGCGAGGCCTGGCGGGCGGCGAGCGAGTTGTCGCGGTCGATGCCGTGGATCATGTACCACATCGTCTTCATTCCCTCCGGTTGCAGCCGACAGTATCGCCCAAGCCGGTGCTCGCGCCGGCGGCCCGCGTCGGTGCACAATCGGGCATGGCCGAACGCCTCGCGGTACACCCCGTCAACCCACAGCAGCGCCTGATCGACAAGGCGGCCGCGTCGCTGCGCGCCGGTGGCCTGGTGCTGGTGCCCACCGATGCCGGCTATTCGCTGGCCTGGGCGCTGGAGGGCCGCGAGGCCGAGGAGCGCGTGCTGCGCCTGCGCGAACTGGACAGGCGGCACCCTTTCACCTTACTCTGTCGGCAATTGAGTGAGGCCGGCCGCCTGGCCCGGCTCGACGACCGGGCCTTCAGGCTGATGCGGTCGCTGACCCCGGGGCCATGCACGTTCATCCTTCCGGCCTCCTCGGACCTGCCCAAGCGCATCAAGAACGTCGGCCGCAGCAAGCGCCGGGACATCGGCATCCGCCTGCCCGACCACGGTGTCGCGCGGATGCTGCTTGAAGCGATGGGCGAGCCGCTGTTGTCCACCAGCCTGGTGCTGCCGGACGAGGAGCATCCGAACAGCCACGAGGCCGAGGCCGTCGCCGACCGCTGGCTGCGCTGGGTCGACGTGATGCTGGACGCCGAGGACTGCGAGCCCGGCCCCACCAGCATCGTGGATTGCACGGGCGACGAGCCCGAAGTCGTGCGCCAGGGTTTCCACCCCGTGGCGGTTTGAACGAAACGGGCCGGAGGGGCCCCCGCTCGATGAGAGCCCACCTACCTTGCATGAGCCGTCGATGAGCGAAGCGAACGCGCCGGAAGCCGGGCGCCCGGCCTTCCCCGTTCCGCCGCAGCAGCAGGAAATGCCGCTGGCGGTGGTCAAGGGACAGCCGGTGCTGCAGATGCCGCAGGACCTGTACATCCCGCCGGACGCGCTGGAGGTCTTCCTCGAGGCTTTCGAGGGCCCGCTCGACCTGCTGCTCTACCTGATCCGCCGCCAGAACCTCGACATCCTCGACATCCCCGTCGCCGAGATCACCCGGCAGTACGTGGACTACATCGGCGTGATGCAGGAAATGCGCTTCGAGCTGGCGGCCGAATACCTGGTCATGGCCGCCATCCTGGCCGAGATCAAGTCGCGCATGCTGCTGCCGCGGCCGCCGGCCGAGGAAGGCCAGGAGGCCGACCCCCGCGCCGAACTGGTGCGCCGGCTGCAGGAGTACGAACGCTTCAAGAAGGCGGCCGAGGATATCGACCAGCTCGACCGCCTCGACCGCGACACCTCGCTGGCCTCGGCCCACGTGCCCGACCGCAGCGTGGCCAGGGTGCCGCCGGAGGTGGACCTGCGCGAGATGCTGCTGGCCCTGCGCGAGGTGCTCAAGCGCGCCGAGCTCTACAGCCACCACGCCATCCGGCGCGAGGCCCTGAGCGTCCGCCAGCGCATGGGCGACGTGCTCAGCCGGCTCTCGGACCAGCAGTTCCACGCCTTCGAGACCCTGTTCACCCCGGAAGAAGGCCGCCTCGGCGTGGTGGTCACCTTCCTCTCGATCCTCGAGCTCGCCAAGGAGCAGCTGATCGAGATCGTGCAGGAGGCGCCGCTGGCGCCGATCTACGTCAAGTCGCTGGCGGCCGCCGCCGGCGAAGAGGGTGAAACCGCCCTCCCCGAACCGACCTCGGACGGCGCCGAAGCGCCCAACGACTGAGAAAGCGCGAGCCATGGACCCCAACCTGATCCGACAGATCGTCGAGGCCGCCCTGCTGGCCGCCCCGCAGCCGCTCACCCTGGCCCAGCTGGCCGGGCTGTTCCCCGAGGACGAGGCGCCGCCCCAGGGCAGCCTGCAGCAGGCCATCGACGAACTGCGCGAGGCCTGCGAAGGCCGCGGCGTCGAACTGGTCGAGGTGGCCTCGGGCTACCGCTTCCAGGTCAAGGCCGAGGTGCATGCCTGGGTGGCGCGCCTGTGGACCGAGCGCCAGGCCAAGTACACCCGCGCCACGCTCGAGACCCTGGCGCTGATCGCCTATCGCCAGCCCATCACCCGCGGCGAGATCGAGCAGATCCGCGGCGTGGCGGTGAACACCAACACCATCAAGCAGCTCGAGGAGCGCGAGTGGATCCGCGTGGTCGGCCACCGCGACGTGCCCGGCAAGCCGGCGCTCTTCGGCACCACCAAGGCCTTCCTCGACTACTTCGGGCTCAAGAGCCTGGACGAACTGCCGCCGCTGGCCGAGCTCAAGGACATCCCCGAGCTCGAACCGCAGCTGCCCTTCGACACCATCACCCCGGCCGGCGTCGCCGGTGCGGCGATGGCCGACGACACCCCTTCCAACGATGAGGCAGGCGAAGAAGACGCCGCGCCGGAGCAAATGCAATGAGCGACAACCGCAAAGTCCTTTCCCTCAAGGCGAAAGGCGGCGAAAGCAGCAACGCCGGCAAGATCGAGGAGCGCCTGCACAAGGTGCTCGCCCAGGCCGGCCTGGGTTCGCGCCGCGCGCTCGAGGAGCGCATCGCCCAGGGCCTGGTGAAGGTCAATGGCGAAGTCGCGCAGACCGGGCAGTCGGTCAAGGGCGGCGACCGCGTCGAGATCGACGGCAAGACCTTCGTGGCCAGCGCGCTCACCGAGCCGGCGAGCGTGCTGCTGTACAACAAGCCGGAAGGCGAAGTGACCACCCGCGAAGACCCCGAGGGCCGCCCGACCGTGTTCGAGGCGCTGCCGCGGCTCAAGGGCGCGCGCTGGATCGCCGTCGGCCGCCTGGACATCAACACCACCGGCCTGCTGCTGCTCACCACCGACGGCGAGCTGGCCAACGCGCTGATGCACCCGTCGTCGAACATCCAGCGCGAATACGTCTGCCGCATCCACGGCGAGGTGCCCGACGAGGTCGTCACCCGCCTGGCCACGGGCGTGCAGCTCGAGGACGGCCCGGCCAAGTTCGACGAGATCGAGCGCATCGGCAGCTCCGACTCGCACGCCTGGTTCCGCGTCGTGCTCAGCGAGGGCCGCAACCGCGAGGTGCGCCGGCTGTGGGAGTCGCAGGGTTACCAGGTCAGCCGCCTCAAGCGCGTGCGCTACGGCTCGGTGCCCCTGCCCCGCATGCTCAAGCGCGGCCACTGCGAGGAACTGCCGGCCGCCGAGGTCGACAAGCTGCGCCGCCAGTTCCAGCTCGAGGACAAGCCGCCGGTGCTGACCCTGCAGCCGGTGATCGGCCAGCGCAAGTCGCGCCCGACCCAGATCCGCGTCGGCAAGGACAGCAAGCAGGCCTCCTACGTCAACGGCGCGGTCGAGGACGAGGCGCGCGAGCTGCGCCGCTTCGACCACGTGCGCGAGGAGCCGCGCGGCCGCGGCCGCGGCCGCCCCGGTGGCGGCGCCGGCGCCGGCAAGCCCTACGCGGGCAAGGGCAAGCGCGGC
>NZ_KZ679103.1 GCF_003024235.1 Arenimonas caeni
GCCGGCCCCGGCGTCCGCGCCCGAGGCCGCCCCGCTGGCGCCCGGCGCCATCGTCATCCACGAACGCAAGCCGCGCCCCAAGGCGCCGCCGCCGGCCCCCGCGCCCAAGGCCGCCGCGCCGGCCAGCAAGGCCGGCCCCAAGCACAAGGCCCGCGGCTCGCACGCCATGGTCGACAACGAGGGTGACGGTGGCCAGGCCACGCGTTTCGCCGCCGGCCAGCTGCACCTGTCCGAGTCCGAGCGCGCCCGCCGTGGCGCCGCCGGCAACCGCAAGAAGTCCAAGGTCCGCGGCGCCGAGCCGGCGCGCAGCGGTGGTGGCCAGCACGGCTTCTCCCGCCCGACCGCGCCGATCGTGCGCGAGGTCTTCATCGGCGACTCCATCGCCGTCGCGGACCTGGCCCAGAAGCTGGCCATGAAGGGCGGCGAAGTGGTGCGTGCGCTGTTCAAGATGGGCGTGATGGCCACCATCAACCAGGTGATCGACCACGACACCGCGGTGCTGGTGGTCGAGGAGCTGGGCCACAAGGCCAGCAAGTCGGCCGAGGACGATGCCGAGACCGCGCTGGTCGCGCTGCAGGAAGAAGTGCAGGGCGACAGGAAGTCGCGTCCGCCGGTGGTCACCATCATGGGCCACGTCGACCACGGCAAGACCTCGCTGCTCGACTACATCCGCCGCACCAAGGTGGCCACCGGCGAAGCCGGCGGCATCACCCAGCACATCGGTGCCTACCACGTCGAAACCCCGAAGGGCGTCATCAGCTTCCTCGACACCCCGGGCCACTCGGCCTTCACCTCCATGCGCGCGCGCGGTGCCAAGCTCACCGACATCGTCGTGCTGGTGGTCGCGGCCGACGACGGCGTGATGCCGCAGACGGTGGAGGCCGTGCAGCACGCCCGTGCCGCCAACGTGCCGCTGCTGGTGGCCGTGAACAAGATCGACAAGCCCGAAGCCAACCCCGACAACGTCAAGCAGGGCCTGGTCAAGCTCGAGGTCGTGCCCGAGGAGTGGGGCGGCGACGTTCAGTTCGTCAACGTCTCGGCCAAGACCGGCGAAGGCGTGGACGCGCTGCTCGACGCGATCAGCGTGCAGGCCGAGGTGATGGAACTGCAGGCCGTCTACGACGCCCGTGCCACCGGCACGGTGATCGAGTCGGCGCTCGACAAGGGCCGCGGCCCGGTCGCCACCGTGCTGGTGCAGCAGGGCACGCTCAAGAAGGGCGACTTCCTGGTCTGCGGCATCCACTACGGCCGCGTGCGCGCCCTGTTCGACGAGAACGGCAAGCAGGTCGACCAGGCCGAGCCGTCGATCCCGGTGCAGGTGCTCGGCCTGTCGGGCGTGCCCGACGCCGGCGACGACTTCGTGGTCGTGGCCGACGAGCGCCTGGCCAAGGACGTGGCCCAGCAGCGCGACGCCAAGAAGCGCGAGTCGCGCCTGGTCGCCGCCGCCGGCAGCCGCATGGAAGACATCATGGCCCAGATGGGCCAGGACAGCGGCCAGGTCACCCTGAACCTGCTGGTGAAGGCCGACGTGCAGGGTTCGGTCGAGGCGCTGCGCCAGGCCCTGGTGGCGCTTTCGAACGAGCTGATCAAGATCAACGTGGTCAGCTCGGGCGTGGGCGGCATCACCGAGTCCGACGCCACCCTGGCCGCCACCTCGAAGGCGGTGATCATCGGCTTCAACGTCCGCGCCGACGCCAGCGCCCGCAAGGTCATCGAGACCAACGGCCTGGACCTGCGCTACTTCTCGATCATCTACGACGTCATCGACCAGGTGAAGCAGGTGGCTTCCGGCCTGCTGGGCAAGGAAGTGCGCGAGGAGATCATCGGCATCGCCGAGGTCCGCGACGTGTTCCGCAGCTCGAAGTTCGGCGCCGTCGCCGGTTCGCTGGTCATCGAGGGCGTGGTGCGCAAGAGCAAGCCCATCCGCGTCCTGCGCGACAACGTGGTGGTGTTCGAGGGCGAGCTCGAGTCGCTGCGCCGCTTCAAGGACAACGTCGAAGAGGTCAAGTCCGGCACCGAGTGCGGCATCGCGGTGAAGGCGTACAACGACGTCAAGCCGGGCGACCAGATCGAGTGCTTCGAGCGCATCGAGGTGCAGCGCACCCTCTGAGGGAGGCCCACGCCATGGCGACCAAGAGCTTCCATCGCACCGACCGGGTCGCGGCGCAGCTGCGCCGCGACCTCGGCCAGATCGTCCACCAGGCCGTGCGCGAGCACGCCCTGCCTTCGGTGTCGGTTTCCGACGTCGAGGTCACCCGCGACCTGGCCCACGCCAAGGTCTTCGTCACCGCGCTGCTGGCCGAGCAGGGTCCGGCGGCGGTGGCCGCGCTCAAGGAACTGGCGCCGGAGCTGCGCCATCGCCTGGCCCAGGCCATCCGCATGCGCCACGTGCCCGAGCTGCATTTCCACTACGACGACTCGGTCGACAAGGGCGAGCGCATCGAACAGCTGCTGCGCGAAAGCCCCGTCCCGCCCGAATCCGACTGAGGCCCTCGCATGGGCCGTATTGCGTGGCGCCCGGTCGACGGCATCGTTCTGCTCGACAAGCCGGCGGGCATGAGTTCGAACGCGGCCCTGCAGGCCGTACGCCGCCTCTACCGCGCCGAGAAGGGCGGCCACACCGGGGCGCTCGACCCGCTCGCCACCGGCCTGCTGCCGGTCTGTCTGGGCGAGGCCACCAAGATCGCCGGCCTGCTGCTGGCCGGACGCAAGGCCTACGAGGCCGGCGTGGTGCTGGGCGCCACCACCGACACCGATGACGCCGACGGCCAGGTGCTGCGCACCCGGCCGGTGCCGGCGCTCGACCGCGCCACGGTCGAGGCGGCGCTGCGGTCCTTCCTGGGCCGCATCCGGCAGCGCCCGCCGATCTACTCGGCGCTCAAGCAGGGCGGCGAGCCGCTGTACGCCAAGGCCCGCCGCGGCGAGGCGATCGAGGTGCCCGAGCGCGAGGTCGAGGTCGAGGCCATCGAGCTGCTGGCCCTCGACGGCGACCGGCTCCGGCTGGCGGTGACCTGCGGCTCGGGCACCTACATCCGCAGCCTCGCCCGCGACCTGGGCGAAGCCCTGGGCTGCGGCGCCCACATCGCCAGCCTGCGCCGCACCTGGGTCGAGCCCTTCGACCAGCCCGACATGGCCAGCCTCGACCAGCTCGAGGCCCTGGCCGCCGCCGGCGGGGAGGCCGCGCTCGACGCCAGGCTGCTGCCGGTGGACGCCGGGCTGGCGCGCTTCCCGGCCCTCGTCCTGGACACCGCCGGGGCCGCCCGGGTGGCCCACGGCCAGCCGGTGCCGTCGCCCGGCCCGGTCCTGGAAACCCTGAACCTGGTGGGGCCGGACGGGCGCTCCCTGGGCCTGGGCCGGCGCGACGAGCAGGGCCAGGCCTGGCCCCGGCGCCTGTTCCGCTGGGGCAGTGCCGCCTGAGCCCGCGCTTCCGGGACCGTCTTCACAACGTGAACCTTGTCCGGCAAGCCCTTGTCCGGTAGACTTTTGCGGCTTTTTAACGAAAGCAATCCCCCAACCGGCGGGCCTTCGCGGTGCGTCGTCGCCATAGGCGGCGTTCCTGCGGGCTGCGCATCACCAGAGAAAAGACATGTCCATTGATTCCGCCAAGATCATCGAAGAGTTCAAGCGCACCCCGAACGACACCGGTTCGCCGGAAGTCCAGGTCGCGCTGCTCTCGGCCCGCATCGACCAGCTGACGGACCATTTCAAGGCCCACAAGCAGGACCACCACTCGCGTCGTGGCCTCCTGAAGATGGTCAACCAGCGCCGCAGCCTGCTGGGCTACCTGAAGAAGAAGGACGCCGCGCGCTACCAGACGCTGATCGAGCGCTTGGGCCTGCGCCGCTAAGACGAGCAAGACCCCACACGGCGCAGAAATGCGCCGTGTGCATTTTCGGGGAACGGAAAGAATCCGGGACGGAAATGCGACAACCGCGGGGCAGGGTGCCCCGTGGGGATGAATCCAGAGACAAAGGAAGCGATAAACGTGGCGAAAGTAACCAAGACGTTCCAGTACGGTCAGCACCAGGTCACCCTGGAGACGGGCGAAGTCGCCCGCCAGGCCTCGGGCTCGGTCATCGTCAAGATGGCGGACACGGTCGTGCTGGTGACGGCGGTCGGCAACAAGAATGCGAAGGAGGGCATGGACTTCTTCCCGCTCACCGTCGACTACCTCGAGAAGTTCTACGCCGGCGGCCGCATCCCGGGTGGCTTCTTCAAGCGCGAAGGTCGCCAGACCGAGCGCGAGACCCTGGTCTCGCGCCTGATCGACCGGCCGATCCGCCCGCTGTTCCCCGAGCACTTCCGCAACGAAGTGCAGGTCATCGCCACCGTCATGTCGCTCAACCCGGAAGTCCCGGGTGACATCCCGGCCCTGATCGGCGCCTCGGCCGCGCTGGCCCTGTCGGGCATCCCGTTCGCGGGCCCGATCGGCGCCGCCAAGGTCGGCTTCGCCAACGGCCAGTACCTGCTCAACCCCTCGGTCACCGAGCTCAAGACCTCCGACCTCGAACTGGTCGTCGCCGGCACCGCCAACGCCGTGCTGATGGTCGAGTCGGAAGCCAAGGAGCTGAGCGAGGACGTGATGCTCGGCGCCGTGGTGTTCGGCCACCAGCAGATGCAGGCCGCCATCACCGCCATCAACGAGCTGGTCGCCGAAGTCGGCGTCACGCCCTGGGACTGGAAGGCCCCCGAGAAGCAGCAGGCCCCGATCGACGCGCTCAAGGCCGCCGTCGGCGACAAGCTGTCGGCCGCGTTCCAGATCAAGGACAAGCTGGCCCGCCGCGACGCGATCTCGGCCCTGAAGAAGGACGTGCTCGAGTCGCTCAAGCCGCAGGCCGAGGCCAACGGCTGGAACCTGGCCGACCTGGGCAAGGAGTTCGGCGAGCTCGAGTACAGCACCATGCGTGACTCGGTGCTCAAGACCAAGGTCCGCATCGACGGCCGCGCCCTCGACACCGTGCGTCCGATCACCGTCAAGACCGGCGTGCTCCCGCGCGTGCACGGCTCGGCGCTGTTCACCCGCGGCGAGACCCAGGCCATCGTGGTCGCCACCCTGGGCACCGCCCGCGACGGCCAGATCATCGACGCCGTGGAAGGCGAGTCCAAGGACCACTTCCTGTTCCACTACAACTTCCCGCCGTACTCGGTCGGTGAAGCCGGCCGCATGATGGGCCCGAAGCGCCGCGAGATCGGCCACGGCCGCCTCGCCAAGCGCGGCGTCGCCGCGATCATGCCGTCGATGGAGTCCTTCCCGTACACCATCCGCGTCGTGTCCGAGATCACCGAGTCGAACGGTTCCTCCTCGATGGCGTCGGTCTGCGGTTCCTCGCTGGCCCTGATGGACGCCGGCGTGCCGGTGAAGTCGCCGGTGGCGGGCATCGCCATGGGCCTGGTCAAGGAAGGCGCCGACTACGTCGTGCTGTCGGACATCCTGGGTGACGAAGACCACCTGGGCGACATGGACTTCAAGGTGGCCGGCACCGAGGGTGGCGTCACCGCCCTGCAGATGGACATCAAGATCGACGGCATCACCGAGGAAATCATGAAGGTCGCGCTGGCCCAGGCCAAGCAGGGCCGCCTGCACATCCTCGGCGAAATGGCCAAGGGCCTGAGCGCCCCGCGCGCCGAGCTGTCCGAGTTCGCCCCGCGCCTGCTGACCATCAAGATCCACCCGGACAAGATCCGCGAGGTCATCGGCAAGGGCGGCGCCACCATCCAGGGCATCACCAAGGAAACCGGCACCCAGATCGACATCCAGGACGACGGCACCATCGTCATCGCTTCGGTCAACGCCGCCGCCGCCCAGGCCGCGAAGGCGCGCATCGAGCAGATCACCTCGGACGTCGAGCCGGGCCGCATCTACGAAGGCAAGGTCGCCAAGATCATGGACTTCGGTGCGTTCGTCACGATCGCCCCGGGCAAGGACGGCCTGGTGCACGTTTCGCAGATCTCCAACGAGCGCGTCGAGAAGGTTTCCGACAAGCTCAAGGAAGGCGAGACCGTGAAGGTCAAGGTGCTCGAAGTGGACAAGCAGGGCCGCATCCGCCTGTCCATGAAGGCCGTGGAGGAAGGCGAGGGCTGAGCCCCGCTTTCAACCCAGGCTTGAAGGAAAAGCGGGCTCCGGCCCGCTTTTTCTTTGCCCGCGAATCGCCACCTGCTTGCCCCAGGATGCAAGTCCCTTCAGGCTGGTGTCCGCGATGATCGACGCCATCGACCGCCACTTCGAATCCGCCCACCCCTGGCCGCCGCTGGCCGCGCTGCCACGCTGGCTGCGCGAGCTGCTGTACTTCGGCGCCAAGGAGGCCCGGGCCTGCCTGTTCGTGGTGCTGTTCTTCGCCGCCGTGTTCACCGTGCCGCGCGAAGGCCTGGCGGGCGTGGCCCGCTACGACCTGCTGCTGCTCTGGGCGCTGGCCGTGCAGGCCTGGATGCTCTGGACGGGGCTCGAGACCCGCGACGAGGCCAAGGCCATCGGCCTGTTCCACGTCTTCGGCTTCGCGCTCGAGGCCTTCAAGGTCTCGCCCGGCATCGGCTCGTGGAGCTACCCGGATCCGGCGCTGACCAAGGTGTTGGGCGTGCCGCTGTTCGCCGGCTTCATGTACGCCGCCGTGGGCAGCTACGTCATCCAGGCCTGGCGCCTGTTCGACCTGCGCATCCGCCACCATCCGCCGTACTGGATGGCGGTGCTGGTGGCGGGGCTGGTCTACGCGAATTTCTTCACCCACCACTTCATCGGCGACTACCGCTGGTACCTGGCCGCGCTCGCGCTGGGCCTGTACGCGCGCACCACGGTGGAGTTCCGTCCGCTCGACCGGGTGCGGCGCATGCCGCTGCTGCTGGCCTTCGTGCTGATCGGCTTCTTCGTCTGGCTTGCCGAGAACATCAGCACCTTCTTCCGCGTCTGGAGCTACCCCGACCAGATGGGCGCCTGGGCGATGGTGCACCTGGGCAAGTGGAGCTCGTGGGCGTTGCTGGTGGTGATGACCTTCACCCTCGTCGCCGGGCTCAAGCACATCAAGACGCGCATCCACGTGCCCGACTGAAGGACGCTCCATGGACCTGATCATCGTCATCCTCGACCTGCTGGGCACCTTCGCCTTCGCGCTCAGCGGCGCGCTGGTGGGCGTCCGGCACCGGCTGGACCTGTTCGGCGTGCTGGTGCTGTCCTTCGTCGCCGCCTGCGGCGGCGGCCTGATGCGCGACACGATGATCGGCGCGACGCCGCCGGCGGCGCTGGAGGACTGGCGCTACATCGCGGTCGCGATTGCCGCGGGCCTGCTCACCTTCTGGCGCGCCGGCGCGATCGAGCGCTGGCGCAACCCGGTGCAGTCGCTCGACGCGGTGGGATTGGGCGTGTTCGCCGTGGCCGGCGCGCTCAAGGCCCAGGCCTTCGGCCTCGGGCCAGTGGGCGCAATGTTGCTGGGCATGCTCACCGGCATTGGCGGCGGCATGGTCCGCGACGTGCTGGTGGCGCAGGTGCCCACCGTGCTCAAGGCCGAGCTCTACGCCGTCGCCGCGCTGGCCGGCGCCGGCGTCGTGGTGCTGGGCAAGGCGCTCGAGCTGCCGCTCACCGCGGTGGCCGTGGCCGGCGTGCTCACCTGCACCGGCCTGCGCCTGTTCGCCATCCGCCGCGGCTGGCGGCTGCCGTTGGCCGAGCCGCCGGATTCGCCCTGAGGCTCAGACCCAGCCGGTGGCGTAGAACACGCCGATGATCACGAACACCGCCATCGTCTTGATGATCGTGATGGCGAAGATGTCCTTGTAGGCCTGGCGATGGGTCAGGCCGGTGACCGCGAGCAGGGTGATCACCGCGCCGTTGTGGGGCAGGGTGTCCATGCCGCCGCTGGCCATCGAGGCCACGCGGTGCAGCACCTCCATCGGGATGCCGGCGGCGTTGGCGTTGGCGATGAAGGTGTCGGCCATGGCCGCCAGCGCGATCGACATGCCGCCCGAGGCCGAGCCGGTGATGCCGGCCAGGGCGGTGACCGTGATCGCCTCGTTCACCAGCGGGTTCGGGATCGAGCCGAGCGCGCTGGCGACCACCAGGAAGCCGGGCAGGGCGGCGATGACCGCGCCGAAGCCATACTCCGAGGCGGTGTTCATCGAGGCCAGCAGGGCGCCACCGATCGCCGGCTGGGTGCTCTCGGCGAAGTGCCGGCTCACCGCCTTCCAGCCCAGCACCACCACCGCCAGGATGCCGGTGAGCAGCGCCGCCTCCACCGCCCAGATGGCGGCGACCTTCGAGACTTCCTGCACCACCGGCGCGGCATTGCCGATCACCGAGGGCTCGAAGCTGTGGCTCTCGCCGTAATGGCGGGTGATCAGGCCCGTGTAGACCTTGTTGGTGACGCCCACCAGCACCAGCGGCAGCAGCGCGACCCAGGGGTTGGCCAGCTTGTCGCCGGCGAACGGGGCCGGCTCGTTCTTCAGGTCGGTGCCATAGCCTTCGCCGGCGGCGCGGGCCGCGCGCCGGCGCCACTCGAGGTAGGCCATGCCGAGCGCGAGGATGAACATGCCGCCGATGGTGCCCAGCACCGGCGCGGCCCAGGTGTCGGTGCCGAAGAAGCCGGCCGGGATGATGTTCTGGATCTGCGGCGTACCCGGCAGCGCGTCCATTGTGAAGGTGAAGGCGCCCAGGGCGATGGTGCCGGGGATGAGGCGCTTGGGAATGTCGGCCTGGCGGAAGAGCTCGGCGGCGAAGGGATAGACCGCGAACACGACCACGAACAGCGACACGCCGCCGTAGGTCAGCACCGCGCACACCGCCACGATCGCCAGCATCGCCCGGTCCGGGCCGAACAGGCGGATGGCCGCGGCCACGATCGACTTGGAGAAACCCGAGACCTCGATCAGCTTGCCGAAGATGGCGCCCAGCAGGAATACCGGGAAGTAGAGCTTGAGGAAGCCCACCATCTTGTCCATGAACAGGCCGGTGAACATCGGCGCCACCAGGGAGGGATCGGTGAGCAGCACCGCGCCCAGGGCCGCCACGGGCGCGAACAGGATCACGCTGTAGCCGCGGTAGGCGACGAACATCAGGAAGCACAGCGCGGCGAGCACGATCAGGAAGGACATGCCTTCGGTTTCCCGGGGGTTTGCCAGGGTCCGAGTGTCGGGCGCGGCCGTGCCGCGGGCCACTTGTACCAAGGTACAGGTGCCGTCGCGGTGGCGGCGGACTAGTCTGCCGTGCAACCGGCCGTCCGGCCGCACGAACGTCCTGCAAGGGGAACACATGAAGCGCAACCACCTGAGCCTGGCCATCGGCCTCACCCTGTCCCTCGTCGCCCTGCAGGCGCAGGCGCAGGAGGCCGTCGACGGGCAGGAGGGCGAGGGCCAGGCCACCGCCACCACGCTCGACACCATCGAGGTCACCACCGCGCGTCGCCGCGCGGAGTCCATCGACGAGGTGCCGGTGGCCGTGAGCGCCTTCGGCGAGTCCGCCCTGCGCGACCTGCAGGCGACCAACATCGACGGCCTCCAGGGCGCGGTGCCGAACATGAACATCGTGCAGGGCCGCGGTTCCTCGAACTCGGTGAACGTGTTCATCCGCGGCATCGGCCAGCCCGACGCGCTGCAGACCTTCGACCCGGGCGTGGGCATGTACGTCGACGACGTCTATTACTCGCGCATCAACGGTGCGCTGTTCTCGCTGTTCGACGTCAACCGGGTCGAAGTGCTGCGCGGCCCGCAGGGCACGCTCTACGGCAAGAACTCCACCGGCGGCGCGGTCAAGATCAGCACCCGCGACCCGTTCGAGGACCAGGGCGGCGCGGTCGAGCTCACCGTCGGCGACTACGGCCGTCTCGAGGGCCGCGCCTACGTCTCCGGCCAGTTCGGCGACTCGGTGGCCATGAGCCTGGCCGCCGCCAAGATCAGCCGCGACGGCTACGTCACCGACCCGCCCACCGGCAAGGACTACAACGACGAGGACACCGCTGCGGCCCGCTTCAAGCTCGGCTTCCGCGCCGGCGACGACTTCACAGGCACTTTCTCGCTCGACTACACCCGCCAGGACAACGCGCTCACCCTGGGCCGCCCGGTGGCGCCGCTGTACTCGGTGAACCTGGCCGGCGGCATCGTCCTGCTGAGCCTGCCCGAGACCGGCGAGTACGACTTCCGCACCCGCACCTCGTTCGCGCCCGACCAGGGCCAGGACATGACCCACAAGGGCGCCGCGCTGAACCTGCAGTGGCAGCTGTCGGACGCCTGGACCGCCAAGTCCATCACCGCCTGGCGCAAGCTCGACACCGCCTCGTTCATCGACATCGACGCCTCGGAGTTCGAGCTCGGTGACGTCTTCGTGGGCGTCGACCAGCGCCAGCTGAGCCAGGAACTGCAGCTGCAGTACGACAACGGCGACAACCTGCGCGCGATCTTCGGCCTGTACTACATGGACGAGCAGGTGCCCTCGCACCAGGAGGCCTACGCCGACGACTTCCTGGTCTGGGGCGCGACCCCGATCAGCTTCCTGCGCACCATCGACGACGACCTGTCTAACAAGTCGGTCGCCGGCTTCGTCCACGTCGACTGGGACTTCGCCCCCACCTGGACCCTCGCCGCCGGCCTGCGCTACACCAAGGACAGCAAGGACTACTACCGCACCACCTCGACCTTCTCGGACGTGCTGGGCAACGCCGACCCGGCGCTGGCCTTCAGCATCTCCGACAGCTGGACCGCGCTCACCCCGAGCCTGAGCCTGCAGAAGGCCTTCAGCGACAACATGATGGGCTACGTCTCGGCCAACCGCGGCTACAAGGCGGGCGGCTTCAACGGCCGCGCCAACGCCGCCACCGAGATCAGCGCCTTCGAGCCCGAGTATGTCTGGACCTACGAGGCCGGCCTGAAGATGCGTTCCGGCGATGGCCGCCTGTCCGGCCGCATCGCCGCCTTCCACAGCCAGTACAAGGACTTCCAGGCCCGCGTCTCGGAGGTCATCAACCCCAACGACCCGATCCCGAACTTCGCCTTCCCGGTGCTCAACGCCGCCGAGCTGGCCATCGACGGCATCGAGTTCGAGGGCGTGGCGCGGCTGGGCGAAGGCACGCTGCTGTCGGCCCAGCTGGGCTGGATGAACGCGCGCTACGAGGAGTTCATCGACCCGCGCGTGGCCGTCAACCCGGCCCTGGCCAACCTGCACGACAACGTGCCGTTCTCGCCCGACTTCACCGCCCGCATCGCCCTGCAGCACGGCTTCGAGCTGGCCAACGGCAGCCTGCTCACCATCGGCGGCGACGTGTCCTACCGCGACGAGACCTGGCTGAGCGTCGACAACGCCCCGGGCCTGCGCCAGGGCGCGTACACCGTGGCCGGCCTGTTCGGCGGCTGGGACTCGGCCGACGGCCGCTGGCAGGGCCGCCTCGGCGTGCGCAACCTGACCGACGAGGTCTACAAGACCGACGGCCAGGAGTTCTCGTCGATCGGTGGCATCCAGACCGTTTACTACGGCGCGCCGCGCAACTACTACGCATCGATCCGCTACAACTTCTGAAGCACCGAGTGATGGCTGACTTTCCCCGGGAGTGTTCCCGCCGGGCCGCGCAAGCGGCCCGTGTTTTTATCTGCACGGCGCTGGCCGCAGTCGTAAGCGCCTGTGCCGCCGGCACCGCGCCGCCGCTGCCGGCGCTGGACGTCGATCCGGACCGGATCGCCGTGGCCGGGCTTTCCTCCGGCGCCTACATGGCGACCCAGGTGCACCTGATCCATTCCGACCGGCTGCGCGGCGCGGCCCTGGCGGCCGGCGGCCCCTACGGCTGCGCGGGTGGCTCGCTGGAGACGGCGCTGGGTGCCTGCATGGTCGGCACGCCGGACGTGGCGGCGCTGGCGGCGACCGCGCGCGAACGCGCCGGCACCGGCGACATCGCCCCGCTGTCGGGCCTGGCTGGCGATGCGGTCTACGTGCTGCACGGCAAGGCCGATGCCGTCGTCTCGGAGGAGGTTTCGCGTGCCGCCGGCGGACTCTACGCGGCGCTGTCGGACGAAGTCGGGGGCGTCGCGATCGAAGCCGACTTCGAGCGCGATTTCCCGCACCTGCTGCCCACCGTCGGGCAGGGTGTCGACTGCCCGCTTGGCGGCGAGCCCTGGCTGGGCCGCTGCGGCTTCGACGCCGCCGGCGCGATGATGGCGCACCTGTTCGGCCCGGCCCCGGGGGAGGCCGGCGAGGCCGCCGGCGAGCTGCGCCGCTTCGACCAGTCCGCCTACGTGCCCGCGGACGCCGACCCGCTGCTGGCCGACGAGGGCTACCTGTACCTGCCGCCGGCCTGCGCCGACGGCGGGCGCTGCGGGCTGCTGGTGGTCTTCCACGGCTGCCAGCAGCACGCCGGTAACGTCGGCGAGGCATTCGTACGCGACGCCGGCTTCAACCGCTGGGCGGACGTGCACGGCGTGGCGGTGCTGTATCCTCAGGCGCGATCAAGCTACCTGCCGCTGAATCCGAAGGCATGCTGGGACTGGTGGGGTTACACGGGCGCCGACTACGACACCCGGCGCGGCGCGCAGCCGCGCTGGCTGGCCGCCGCCATGGGCGCGCTCGGCGCACCGATGCCATGAAGCCGCGGGCGCGGTCGTGCTGACCGACGCCCTGGTCGTCGGCGCCGGCCTGCTCTGGCTGGGCCTGCTGTTCGGCGCCGCGCTCTGGGCCGAGCGCCGTCCGGGCCTGCTGGCGCGGCACTGGCCGGTGGTCTATAGCCTGTCGCTGGCGGTGTACTGCACGTCCTGGACCTTCTACGGCACGGTTACCCAGGCCCAGCGCTCGGGCTGGCCGATCCCGCCCACCTTCCTGGGCACGATCCTGCTGTACGTGCTGGGCTTCGGCTTCCTGCTCAAGCTGCTGCGGCTGGCGCGCGAAAACCGTTCGACCTCGCTGGCCGACCTGATCGCCACGCGCCTGGGCCGCAACTCCTGGCTGGCCGCCGTGGTCACCCTGGTGGCGCTGCTGGGCATCGTTCCCTACCTGGCGCTGCAGCTCAAGGCGGTGGCGATGAGCTACGGCCTGCTCACGCGGGCGTCCGACCTCGCGCCGCCGGCCTGGCAGGACAGTGCGCTGTACGTGGCGCTGGCCATGGGCCTGTTCGCGATGCTGTTCGGCACGCGCCGCGTGTCGGCCGCCGAACACAACCGCGGCCTGGTGCTGGCGATGGCGGTCGAGTCGCTGCTCAAGCTCGGCGCGATGCTCGCGCTGGGCGCGTTCGTCGTCTTCGGGCTGGACTTGCCCGATGTGGAACTGCCGCCGCCGCCCGCCGATGGCGCCTCGGGCTTCCCGGCGCTGGTGCTGCTGGGCGCGCTGGCCATGTTCACGCTGCCGCACCAGTTCCACGTCGGCGTGGTCGAGTGCCGCGGCGAGCGCGAACTGCGCACCGCGCGCTGGCTGTTCCCGCTGTACATGCTGGCGATCGCGCTGCCGATCCTGCCGATCGCCCGGGCCGGCGACCAGCTGCTGGCGCCGGTGGGCGTGCCCTCGGATCTTTACGTGCTGGCCCTGCCGCTGGCCCAGGGCGCCGAGGTGATGGCGCTGCTGGCCTTCCTCGGCGGGCTCAGCGCCGCCACCGGCATGGTGATCCTGGCCACGCTGGCGCTGAGCGTGATGATCTCCAACCACTGGCTGGCGCCGCTGCTGGTGCGCGGCCGCTGGGGTGGCGGTGCCGGCGCCGACCTGCGCGGCGCCGTGCTGGCGCAGCGCCGCATCGGCATCCTGGTGGTGGTGCTGCTGGCCTGGGGCTACAGCCGGCTGGTGGCCGGCTCCGATGCGCTGGCCGACATCGGCGCGCTCTCGTTCTCGGCGCTGGCGACGCTGGCGCCGGCCGTCGCATTCGCGGTCTGGCGGCCGCAGTTGCCGGCGCGCGCGGTGCTCGCGGGCCTGGTGGTCGCCTTCGCGCTGTGGTGCTGGGTGCTGCTGGTGCCGGCCTTCGCCGAGGCGTCCGGGCAGGCGCCGGGCTGGCTGGTGGACGGGCCGCTGGGCTGGGCCTGGCTTTCGCCCGAGCAGATGTTCGGCCTGGGCGACTGGAGCCGCGTGGGCCGCGCCACCGTGATCAGCCTGGTGGCCGGCGCGCTGCTGCCCTGGATGCTCGCTTCGCGCCTGGACGTGGCCACGCCCGAGACCGGCGCGCTCTCGCGCGAGGCCCTGCGCGAAGTGGCGGTGCGCTTCCTGCCGGCCGAGCGCGTGGATTCGCTGCTGGCCGGCGTGCCGGCGGGGCAGGCGGTGCCGGCCGAGGCGAGGCAGGCGGTGGAGCGCGAACTGGGCGCGGTGCTGGGCGCGGCCTCGGCGCGGCTGCTGCTCGACGCCGCGTGGCGCGCGCAGGGCACCGACCTCGACACGGTGGCCACCATCGTCGGCGAGGCGTCGCAGGCGCTGCGCTTCAACCAGCGCGTGCTCGAGGCGGCGCTGGAGAACATGAGCCAGGGCATTTCGGTGGTGGACGCCGAACTGCGCCTGGTGGCCTGGAACCGGCGCTACGCCCAGTTGTTCGACTATCCCGACGCGCTGCTGCAGGTGGGCATGCCGGTGGCCGAACTGGTGGCGCACAACGTGCGCCGCGGCCTGGCCGGCCCGGGGCCGGAGGACGTGGAGGTCGCCAAGCGCATCGAGCACATGCGCGCCGGCACGCCCTACGTGGCCGAGCGGCGGCTGGGTGGTGCGGTGGTGGAGATCCGCGGCAACCCGATGCCCGGTGGCGGCTTCGTGGCCACCTTCACCGATGTCACGGAATTCCGCCGCAACGAGGCCGAGCTCAAGTCGGTGGCCGAGACGCTCGAGCAGCGCGTGGCCGAGCGCACCGCCGAACTGGCCGGCGCCAAGGCCGAGGCCGAGCGCGCCAACCGCGCCAAGTCGCGCTTCCTCGCGGCCGTGAGCCACGACCTTGCGCAGCCGCTCAATGCCGCGCACCTGTTCGTGCACGCGCTGGCGCCGAAGCTCGAAGGCACGCCGCACCAGGAAGCGCTGGACAACATCGATGGCGCGCTGGGCTCGGCCGAGGGCCTGCTCTCGGGCCTGCTGGATATTTCCCGCCTCGATGCCGGCGGCATGGCGCCCAAGCCCGCGGCGTTCCGACTCGCCGGCCTGCTGCAGCCGCTGGTGGCGGAGTTCGGCGTGCTGGCGGCGCAGAAGGGCCTCGAGCTGCAGCTGGTGCCCAGCGGCGCCTGGGTGCACAGCGACCCGCAGCTGCTGCGCCGCGTGCTGCAGAACTTCCTGGGCAACGCGGTGCGTTACACCACGCGCGGGCGCATCGTCGTCGGCTGCCGCCGACGCGGCGGGCAGCTGGCGATCGAAGTCTGGGACACCGGCCCGGGCATCGCCGAGGCGGACCGGATGGCGATCTTCGAGGAGTTCCGCCGGCTCGACAAAGGCGGGCAGGGCCTCGGCCTGGGCCTGGCCATCGCCGAGCGCGTGGCGCGGCTGCTGCGGCATCCGCTGGGCCTGCGCTCGTGGCCGGGCCGTGGCACGGTCTTCTCTATCACGGTGCCGATCGCCGCGCCCGTCGCCGAGCCGCCGGCCGAGCCCGCCGCCCCGGCGCCGGTGCCCACGCGCGGCCGCGTGCTGGTGGTGGACAATGACCCGGACGTGCTGCGCGGCATGCGCGCGCTGCTCGAAGGCTGGCACTGCGAAGTCCAGTCAGCGCGCGGCGCCGACGAGGCGCTGGCATGCATCGCGGCCGCGGTGCCGGACCTGGTGCTGCTCGATTTCCACCTCGACGCCGGCCTGACCGGCCTGGCGCTGCGCGAGCAGCTGCTGGCGCGCATGCCCGCGCGGCCCTGCGTGATCATCACCGCCGACCACGGCCCCGAGGTGCGCGACGCCGTCGCGGCCGCCGGCTGCGTGCTGCTGCACAAGCCGCTAAAGCCGCTGGCGCTGAAGTCCGTGATGTCGCGCCTGCTGGCCGAAAAAACACCGTAGGAGCGCAGTCGTCAGGGCAGGTTGCCGAGGTGGGCTGGCGTGAGCGGCGGCACCGCGCCGTCGGCGAAGCCGCGCGGCGTGGTGGCGAACTCCGTGTCGGCCGGCAGCGGCGCGCCTTCGGCCACGTGCTTCCAGGCCGCGTCGAGGGCGCGGTAGCCGTAGGGCAGCATCGGCAGGTAGCGGGCGCCAAGCACCGGCAGGCCCAGGAAGGCATCGAAATGCTGCGCGTTGCGCACGCGCCAGTAGCGCAGCGTCGCGCCTTCGCTCGCGAAACCGTGCGCGTAGGCCGCGCCGCTGAAGGCCTCGGGAATCAGCCCGTCATCGGTGCCGTGCACCACGATCACCGGCAGTCCCTCGCGCGGCGCACCGGCCTGCGTGGCGGCGATGCCCGCGCGCACCACGCTGGCCGCGTCTTCCCACAGCGCGCGCAGGCACTGGTTGCCCGGCAGGGTCGGGTCGGCGCCGGCCTCGACGCCGCCGCGCAGCGCGATGCCGTTGCCCGGCGGGATGCCGCTGGCGTCGCTCCACCAGGCCGCGCGTTCGGCGGCGGTGGGCGCACGCGGCTGGCCGTCAGGGCCGGCCACGGCGAAGGAGAAGCCGCAGGGCATGGCGTCGACGCCGGCGCGCGCATAGGCCGAGGCGTAGGTGGCGTTCACCGCGCGCCAGAGGTCGAAGTTCACGCTCAGCACGCCGGCGGCGATGGCTTCGTCGGTCCAGCCGGTGGAGAGCAGGTGCTCGCGCGCGGCTTCGGCCTGGGCCGCGGGCTCGTCGGCCTGCACCCAGCCCATCGACTTGAGCGAGGCGCAGCGCGCCGTGCCGGCCGGCGACTTGCCGCCGTTCGGCCTCGCCAGCAGCACGCCGTCGTAGGCCGCCGCGTTGAGCGCGCAGGGCATCCACAGCGCCGCCTCGGTCGAGTAGTCGTAGAGCGCGCGGCCGCTGCCGGTGCGCAGGATGTTGGGCGAGACCGCGACCACGGCGTCGATGCCCGTGTCGGGCAGTTCGGCCGCGCGCAGTACCGCGCCGCCGCCGTTGGACACGCCGACGGCGACGATGCGCGTGTTGCCTGGCGTCCACGGGCCGGCGTCGGGGTGCGCCAGCGAGAGCACCTGCAGCGCGAAGTCCGAGGCCTGGGCCACGTGGCGGCCCCAGTCGGCTTCGGGGTTGTCGCCCGAGTGCGCGTGCTTGACCGCGATCGGCGCCACGCCGTCGCCGGCGGGCGCGGCGGGCACGCTCAATTCCACCGGCTCGCCCGGCGCGGCGACGCGGCCGTCGAGGCCGATGCCGCGGCCGTCGGCGGTGTCGACGTAGCCGGTGCCGGCGCCCTTGTCGGTGTAGGCCACCGCGCAGCCGCGCGGCAGGCCCCAGGCGCCGGCGAGCGCGATGGCGCCATAGATGCCGCGCGAGCCCGAGGAGGCCGTGACCACCACGCAGCGCGCCTGCAGGTCGAAGTTGTCCGGCACCTGCACCAGCACGCGGTGCGGCTGCTTGCGGCCGGGCAGGCGCACCAGCGCCTGGTATTCGCGGCCGGGCACCGGCGCGAGCGAGCCATAGAGCTCGCCGTAGCCACCGCCGGGCGCGAGGTCGGCAATGCCGCGCCAGTTGGCCCAGATGGCGCGCCGGCGCAGCTCTTCCGCCGTGGGCGCGTCGGCATTGGCGAAGGCGGGCGGCGCGGCGCTGCGCAGGCCGTCGGCGCCGAGGCCGGCGGTGAGCAGGTCATTGCCGTCGCGGTACGTGCGCAGGTCGATGCCGGCCTCGATGGCCAGTTCCGGCGCGGCGCGCGATCCGCCGTCGGCGGCGCAGCCGGCGAGGGCGGCGGCGAGGGCGAGGGCCAGCGGCAGCGCGGCGTGGCGACGTTCCCGGGCGTTCCGGGGGCGGGCAGGGGCGTGGGCGGTGTCGTTCATCGTCCGACCTTAGCAATGGCGCGCGACGCGGGCATCGTACCTTGGTACGACGCGGCGGGCGGGCCGGCGCTGCTAGGGTGGCGGCCTGTCTTCCAGCACGTGGAAAGCCCGTCATGAGTGATCGTTTCCTCGCCGGCCGCACGGCCCTGGTCACCGGCTCCACCTCGGGCATCGGCCTGGCCATCGCCGAGGCCCTGGGCGCGGCCGGTGCGCGGGTCGTGGTCAATGGCCTGGGCAGTGCGGAGCAAATCGAAGCGGCGCTGGCCGCCGTGCGCGCCGCCGGCGCCGAGGATGCCTGGCTCGAGGCGGCCGACCTGTCCGATCCGGCCGCCATCGAGGCGATGATGCAGCGCCTGGGCGAGCGCGGCGCCGTCGACATCGTGGTCAATTGCGCCGGCGTGCAGCACACCGCGCCGATCGGCGAGATGCCGGCGGCGACCTGGGACAAGCTGATCGCCATCAACCTCAGCGCCGCCTTCCACACCATGCGCCTGGCGCTGCCGGGCATGGTGGCGCGCGGTTTCGGCCGGGTGGTGAACATCGCCTCGGTGCACGGCCTGGTGGCCTCGGTGAACAAGTCGCCCTACGTGGCCAGCAAGTTCGGCCTGGTCGGCCTGAGCAAGGTGGCGGCGCTCGAATGCGCCGGCGCCGGCAGCCGCGACAGCGGCGGCGTGACGGTGAACTGCGTCTGCCCGGGCTGGGTGGAGACCCCGCTGATCGAGCCGCAGATCGCCGCCCGCGCCGCCGAGCACGGCGGCGACCGCGACGCCGGCGTGCGCGCGCTGCTGGCCGAGAAGCAGCCCAGCGGCCGCATGTCGCTGCCCTCGGACATCGCCGCGACCGTGCTGTTCCTGTGCCGCCGAGAGGCCCACAACCTCACCGGCGCCGCCGTGCCCGTCGACGGCGGCTGGACCAGCCAGTGAGCGCTCAGCGCTCACCGTAGGAGCGCCTTCAGGCGCGAATCTTTTGCTCTTGCCTTTGCCTTCGGCCAAGGAGCGCCTTCGCGCCTGAAGGCGCTCCTACAGGAGGCGCGGCACAGGGCTAGAATCCCCGCATGACCCGCCTGCTGATCGCCGACGACCACCCGCTCTACCGGCTCGCGCTGTCGCAGGCGGTGCGCGGCGTGCTGCCGGAGGCGACGATCGACGAGGCCGAGGACCTGCCCGGCGTGCAGGCGGCGCTGGCCGCGAATCCCGATACCGACCTCGTGCTGCTGGACCTGCACATGCCCGGCAGCCATGGCCTCGTGGGCCTGGCCTCGCTGCGCGCCGAGTTCCCCGGCGTGGCGGTGGCGATGATCTCGGCGCACGAGGACCCGGCCACCATCCGCCGTGCGCTCGCCTACGGCGCGGCGGCCTACCTGACCAAGCGGGCCGACCTGGCCGAACTGCAGGCCGGCCTGCGCGCGGTGCTGGCCTGCGAGGAATGGCTGCCACCGGCGCTGCGCGAAGCCGTCGCCAGCGCCGCCCCCGAACCCGGCGACCGCGAAACCGCGGCGCGCCTGGCCACGCTCAGCCCGCAGCAGTTCAAGGTGCTCACGCGCGTGGCCGAAGGCCGGCTCAACAAGCAGATCGCCGACGAGCTCGGCATCCAGGAGCGCACGGTGAAGGCGCACATGAGCGCCATCTTCGAGAAGCTCGGCGTGCGCAACCGCACCCAGGCGGGCGTGCTGCTCGGCGCGCTGGCCCTGGCCGACCCCGCGCGCGAGGCCTGATCAGCGCCAGAACGGGATGCGCCAGGCTGGCGGCCCGGCGCCATCCTTCGGCGGCTCGGCCGGCGTGAGCGTGATCTGCAATTCGTGCCGACCCGGCGCCAGCCCGCCCAGCGGCACCATGTAGAGCAGGCCGCGCAGGTCGCGCCCGGCATCGGAGAACGCCTCCGGTGCCAGCGCCAGTGGTTCGCCGTCGAGCGTGAGCGTGAAGCCGGCTTCCAGGCAGCCAAGCGTCGCCAGGTGGCGGGCGTCGCGGCCGGCCCCGTCCCGTGGCACCGGGCCGCGGTCGCAGCGCTCGAGCAGGTGCGCGTGCGCGGTCGGCACGTAGGGGACCACCAGCGGCAGGTAGCGGTCGCGCGCCACCAGGTCGGGGATGAAGGGCAGGCCGGGCGTCTGCCCGGGTTCGTGCCGCGAGGCGTAGTGGTGGTGGCGAACGGCGCGCGTCGCGTCGCGCTGGCCTTCGGGGAACAGCCCGTAACTGCCCGGGCCGAGGTCGTCGTCGTAGGCCGCCGCCAGTGCGATGCTCAGGACGGTGACGCACACCATCACCACTGCCACCACCCAGGTGCTGCGCTTCTCGCCGACGTTGCTCGAGTAGATCGTGACCAGCGGGCTCGATTCGCGGCTCATCCCGGCCCAGGAATAGGCCGAGAGCGTACCGCGCAGGATCCGCCAGGGAAGGCCGCCGGGGCGCAGGCGGTGGCCGAACAGTCGGTCGGCGTAGCCAGCCGCCAGTTGGGGCCCGATCCAGAGCGCCATCAGCGCGAGCAGGATGCCGGTGGCCAGGCGGCTGTCGCCCAGCAGCGAGGCGATGGCCAGCGACACGAGGAACAGCAGCAAGGCCGCGACGGTCACCGTCGCCAGCACCAGGGCCAGGCCCAGGCCGAGGCCGAAGACGACCGTGGCGCGGTTGTCGGCGCGCTCGATGGCGTCGTCCATGTTGGTCCAGCGCTTTTCCAGCAGCGACCTGGCGATCGGCCCGGCCTGCAGGCGGTCGGTGTTGAGCCCGCCGGGGAAGACCGAATCCATGCCCACCAGCGCCACCCAGTAGCCGCGCAGGCCGAGATGCAGCAGGAAGGCCAGGCACAGCAGCACCACCGCGCTGTTGCCGTAGAGCAGCATCAGCCGGCCCAGCTCGAGCCAGGGGTCGGCCAGGCGCGGCAGCAGGTAGTTGCCCCAGGCGGGCAGGGCGCCGGCCAGCTGCACCAGGGCGAACACCGTTGCGCCCGAGAGCAGCAGTTCGATTTCCCAGGTGGGCGTGGTGCGCTTGGGCAGGGGCAGGTTGTCGGTTGGTTCGGCCATGGTGTCGGGGGCGCCTTGAAGGAGACTTAGCCTGTCAGACGCTGCCGGGGCCAACAAGGTGACCGCGGCTGCTAGCATTCGCCGACCCGGGACGGGGAGAGCCCGGAGGAACCCGGAAATGAAGAAGCTGGTCTGGCTCGTGGTGCTGGTGGCCGTGGTGGTGGGCGCGAAGGAGTTTCTGTCGGGCGGCGGATCGCTGCCGGGCATGTCGCCGCCGAGGTTCGAGAACCCCTATCCGGCGAGTTCGCCGCTGCATGCGCAGCACCAGGACTTCATCGACCGCGCCAACGCCGACGAGAAGCTGCGCAAGCGCTTCGCCGGCATCATGACCAGCAAGGGCCTGTTCGCCGAACTCAAGCTGGCGCTGGCGCGCGGTGCGCAGTCGCTGGAGGGGCCGATGGTGGTCAGCGCCACCCGCGCGATGGCCGCGGTGATCCCGCGCCTGCCCGAGCGCAGCTGCGCCAAGCTCATGCGCCCGCGCGACGACTTCGACCCCGAGCTCGAGCGCGACGTGCGCGCCGCCTTCGAGCGGTTGCCGCCGCGGCACCACAAGAACTTCCTGGAGTTCTACCTGCGCGCGCTGCAGGCCGAGGTGCACGACGCGCCGCGCGTGGCGCGCGACCCGGCGGCTCGGGAGCGCGCGCTGGTCCACCTGGGCGAGGCCTATCCGGGCGCGTTCGGCCAGCGGCTTGCCGGCGTGCTCAGGGACCCGCTGCGGGCCAGCGACGAGGATGCCTGCTGGGCGATCAATTCGATGACCCACACCTCCACCCAGCTCGACCCGGAAAGCGCCGAGGCGCTCTCGCGCCTGCTCTGGGGCGGGGAAGGCTGAGCCGGTGGGGCGGGCCGCCCGCGCGCTGGGGTTCGCGCTCGGGGTGGCCTGGGCCCTGCCGCTGAGCCTGCTGGCCGCGCTGGCCGGCGTGCTGGCCCTGGCGTTCGGGGCCCGGCCGCGCTGGTCCGACGGCGCGCTGGTGTTCCATCGGTTCCCTTGGGGCCCGGGCGGCGCCCTGGCGCTGGGCAACGTCATCCTGCACACCGGCGCGAGCCTGGACGAGACCACGGCGACCTACGCCAGCGCCGCGGCCGGGCGCTTCGACGTGCGGGTGCGGCTGGGCGACCACGAGCGGGCCCACGTCTACCAGGCGATGGTGCTGGGGCCGCTGTTCCCGCTGCTGTACCTGGCCTGCGGCGGCGTCAGCCACCGCAACCGCTTCGAGCAGGCCGCCGATCGCTACGCCCGCGAGGGCCGGGGCTGGTGGCCCTGGCCGCGTCCGCCGGCGGGGCATTGACCGGGGACAAACCCGGGCCCGGCGGCGCTGCTAGACTGTCCGTCACATTCCAGTCACGTTGGATGCCCGCATGCAGGCCCTGGATTTCCCCGGTTGCCGGGAACTGTTCGCCATGATCGACCGCGCCGTGGCCTCGGGCTGCGAGCGCGAAACCACCGACTGCATCCGCAACGGCCTGGCCGAGCTGATCCGCACCCACGCGGTGCAGATGCCGGCCTGCGTGCTCGAACCGGTCGCCGACCATTACGCGCGCCGCGAACTCTACCGCTGCGAAAAGAGCGGCTACAGCGTGGTGGCGATGACCTGGGGCCCGGGCCAGGGTACGCCGGTGCACGACCATTCGGGCGTGTGGTGCGTCGAGGGCGTCTGGCAGGGCCAGCTCGAGATCACCCAGTACGAGCTGCGCGAGGAGCAGGACGACCGCGTGCGCTTCGAGCCGGTGGGCACCCAGATCGCCGGCGTCGGTTCGGCCGGCAGCCTGATCCCGCCGCACGAGTACCACGCCATCCGCAACCCCAGCGCCGACGCGGTGGCCATTTCCCTGCACATCTACAAGCAGGCGCTGACCTGCTGCTCGATGTTCCAGCCCGAGGCCGACGGCTGGTACCTGCGCGCCCCGCGCCAGCTGGGCCTGGACGCGGCCGCCTGAGCTATACTCGCGCCGCCCACGTGCCGGTGTGGCGGAATGGTAGACGCGGCTGACTCAAAATCAGCTGCCAGCAATGGCGTGTAGGTTCGAGTCCTATCACCGGTACCAAAAATCCCGCTTTCGCGGGATTTTTTTTGGCCCGCCGGCGAGGCTCAGAGCTTGGCGAGGAAGCCGCCGATGGCGGGTCCGAAGCGGGCGATGTCCACCAGGAAGGCGTCGTGGCCCTGCGGTGATTCCAGCGCGAGGAATTCGGAATTGGCGCCACCGGCGCGCAGGCCCTCGGCGACCTGCTCCTGTTGCTGCAGCGGGAACAGGATGTCGGTGTGCACGCCGATGCTCAGCGCGCGCTCGAGCCGGATCGAGGCCAGCGCCTTCATCAGGTCGCCGCCGGCGTATTCGGCCACGTCGAACCAGTCCATCGACCGGCTCAGGTAGAGGTAGCAGTTGGGGTCGAAGGTGCGCACGAAGCGGCGCGCGTGGCCCTCGAGGTAGCGCTCGACCTCGAACTCCAGGCCGAAGGGGTCGTCCTCGCGGCATTCGCTGTCGAGCCGCACGCGGCCGAAGCGGCCGTCCCACTCGATCGCCGAGCGGTAGGTCACCACGCCGAGCTTGCGGGCGATGCGCATGCCGTTCTCGGGGTAGGCGTGGTCGTCGTACAGGCCCTGGTTCCAGTTCGGGTCGAGCCGGATCGCCTCGCGCTGCAGCGAGCGGATGGCGATCGAGAACGGCAGCGCCTGCGGTGCGCCCGACACCTGGATATGGCTGCGCGCCAGCCCCGGGTGCAGCAGCAGGAAGGCCAGCGCGCCCATGCCGCCCATGGAATTGCCGATCACGCAGGCCAGGCGTTCGATGCCGAGCTCGCGCAGCACCTCGCGCGCGGCGCGGGCGCCGTCCTCGATCGACAGGTCGGGGAAATCGAGCCGGTAGGCGCGGCCGGTGTCGGGGTTGACCGAGGCCGCGCCGGTGCTGCCCTTGCAGCTGCCCAGTGGGTTGACGCAGACGACGAACCAGCGGTTGGTGTCGATGGGCTTGCCGGGCCCCAGCATCGCCTCCCACCAGCCCGGCTCCGGGTTGCTGGCGTTGGCCGCGGCATGGGCGTTGGGCGACAGCCCGGGCAGGATCAGGATGGCGTTGTCGCCCGAGGGCGACAGCTCGCCCCAGGTTTCGTAGGCGAGCACGGCGCCGGACAGGCTGCCGCCGCGCTTGAAGTGGAAGGGCGAGGGGAGCCGGGCGAAACGGGTGCCCGGCGGGATGGTTTCGGTCATTGCACCACTTTAGCAACCACCAGCGTCGCGGTGGCGCCGTCGGCGACATCGAGTTCGATCGCCTCGGCCTCGAGGTCGCCCGGGGCCGCGCCGGCGTCGCCGGACTTGGACACCCGCGCCAGCAGGCGCACGCGCGCCTGCCCGGAGAGCTTCTGGGCCGGCATCAGGCCGTCGGCATCCGACAGCGTGAGCTCCAGCGGGAAGCCGCTGGCCGGCAGGCGCCTGACCGCCACCGGCAGGCCGCCCTCGAGGGTGCGGGCGAAGACGTAGAGCGTGTCGCCCTCGGCGAGCTGGCCGGCCACGGCCGGGTCGAGCCGGACGGTGACCCGCAGGGTCGGGCCGGCCGTCGCCTCCGGGGCCGGCGCCAGCGGCTCGAGGCCGGCCAGCGCGCGGGCCTGGTCGATCTGCGGCCGCAGCGCGGCGGCGGTGCTGGCCTCGACCACCGGCAGCAGGCGCTCCCACAGCGCCGCGGCTTCGGCCGGGTTGCCCGACTGCAGATGGTGGGCGCCGAGGTAGAACAGGCCGCGCTGGTGCGTGGGGCGGATCTGCACGGCGCGCTCGAGCAGGGCCACGGCCGTGGCCGGGTAGCGGCCGTCGCCGGCGGCGCGCAGCTGCGCGTCGGCCAGTTCGACCATCAGGTCGGGCTCGTCGGGCAGCAGCGCCTGGGCGCGGCCGAAGGCCTCGACCGCGTCGGCCCAGCGCTCCTGCGCGGCGCGGCTGCGGGCCAGCAGCACCCAGCCCTCGACGCTGCCGGGCTCCTCGGCCAGGCGCCGTTCCAGCTGCACGATGGCTTCGTCGAGCGTCGTCGGCGTTTTGACCATGGCCGGGTCGAGCGCGTCGGGCGTGCCCAGCAGGGCGTAAAGGCCGAGCGTGCCCGGGCCCAGCACGAGCGCCACCGCCAGCGCGACCAGGGGCGCCGCCTTCCACAGCGGCCGCAGCACGATGGCCAGCACCACGGCCAGCAGGCCGACAGAGGCAATCACCAAACCGGACATCACCACTCCTGGCCGTCGTCGGCCGGCGCCGCCACCGGCGCCTTGCCCGCGCGCCGGCGCACGACCACCACCACCGCGGCGGCGCCGCCGAGCAGGATCAGCGCCGGGCCGAACCACAGCGGCCAGGTGGCCGGCTTCACCGGCGGGTTGTAGAGAACGAACTCACCGTAGCGCGCGACCAGGTAATCCTTGATCTCGCGGTCGGACTTGCCCTCGCGCATCAGCTCCAGCACCTGGGCGCGCAGGTCGGCGGCGATCTGGGCGTTGGAGTCGGCCAGCGACTGGTTCTGGCACATCACGCAGCGCAGCTCGGCGCTCAGCGACCGGAAGCGCGCTTCCTCGGCGGCGTCGCGGAACTCGATCGGCTCGAACGCGGCGGCGACCGAGGCGAACAGCAGCAGGCAGGCGGCCAGCAGCCAGGTCTTCATTCCAGCGTCTCCAGCAGCGGCAGCAGTTGCTGCTGCACGACCTCGTCGGTGACCGGGCCGACGAACTTCCAGCGCACCATGCCCTGCGCATCGACCAGGAAGGTCTCGGGCGCGCCGTAGATGCCCCAGTCGAGCGCCGCGCGGCCCTCGACGTCGGCGATGACCAGGTCGTAGGGGTTGCCGAACTGCGCCAGCCAGCGGAAGGCGTCCTCCGGCTCGTCCTTGTAGTCGTAGCCGACCACCCGGATGCGGCCCGATTCGGCCAGCCGGGTGATCACCGGGTGCTCGTCGCGGCAGGCCGGGCACCAGCTGCCCCAGACGTTGAGCAGGTAGGGCGCGCCGAGCAGGTCGGCCTTGCGGATGATCCGGTCGGGCTCGCCCAGCACCGGCAGCGCGAAATCCGGCGCCGGCTTGCCCAGCAGCGGCGAGGGCAGGATGCTGGTGTCCTTGCCCGAGTTCATCATCACGCCCACGCCGAGCAGCAGGGCCAGCAGGGCGAAGGCCAGCAGCGGCAGCAGGCGCTTGATCATGCGCCGGCCCCCGCGGCCACCGGCCGGCGGAAGCGCCGGTCGAGCGTGACGATGAAGGCGCCGGCCGCCATGAACAGCGAGCCGAGCCAGATCAGCCGGATCCAGGGTTTGACGTACAGGCGCAGCGCCCAGCCGCCGGTCTGGTCGGTGGGCTCGCCCAGGGCCACGTACAGGTCGCGGCTGAGGCCGCCGTCGAGCGCGGCCTCGGTCATCACCTGGCCGCCGGCCAGGTAGGCGCGCTTTTCCGGGTGCATCACCGCGATCTCGCGGCCGTCGCGGCTCACCACCACGGTGCCGTGGTCGGCGACGAAGTTGGGGCCCTGACGCTTTTCCACGCCGCGGAACGCGAAGTCATAGCCACGCAGTTCGAACACCTGGCCCGGCCGGGCCGCCACGTCGCGCTCGATGCTGGTCGACTCGGTGATGAACACACCGGCCACGAAGATGCCGATGCCGGCGTGCGCCAGCAGCATGCCGGTCATCTCGGCGGTGAAGCGCGTGCCCCTGGAACTGGACTTCAGGCGCTGCCAGGCGAAGCGGGCCGTGCCGGCCACCACCCAGGTGGCGCCGAGCAGGCCGAACGCGGTCTTGGCGGTGCCGTGCGGCCAGGCGAAGAAGGCCAGCACGCCGACCAGCACCGCCAGCGCCGCCCAGGGCGCCAGCCAGCGCAGCGGCTGCGAGAGGTCCTCGCGCTGCCAGCGGCTGAGCGGCCCGAACGGCACCAGGGCCACCAGCGGCGCCATCAGCAGCACGAACAGCAGGCCGAAGTAGGGCGGACCCACCGAGATCTTGCCCAGGTCGAGCGCCTCGGCCAGCAGCGGGTAGAGCGTGCCGAGCAGGATCATCGCCGCCGAGGCGGTGAGCAGCAGGTTGTTGGCGAGCAGGAAGGTCTCGCGCGAGGCGGCGGCGAAGGGCTTGCCGGTTTCCTCACGCGGCGCCCGCACTGCGTACAGCAGCAGCGAACCGCCGATCACGATGGCCAGGAACACCAGGATGAACATGCCGCGCTCGGGATCCGAGGCGAAGGCATGCACGCTGGTGAGCACGCCCGAGCGGACCAGGAAGGTGCCCAGCAGCGACAGCGAGAAGGCGGCGATGGCCAGCAGCAGGGTCCAGCCGCGGAAGCTGCCGCGCTTTTCCGTCACGGCCTGCGAATGCAGCAGCGCGGCGCCGACCAGCCAGGGCATGAAGCTGGCGTTCTCCACCGGGTCCCAGAACCACCAGCCGCCCCAGCCGAGCTCGTAGTAGGCCCAGAAGCTGCCCAGCGCGATGCCCAGGGTCAGGAAGGCCCAGGCCACGTTGGTCCACGGCCGGCTCCAGCGCACCCACTGCGCATCGACCTTGCCGTCGATCAGCGCCGCCACCGCGAAGGCGAAGGCCACCGCGAAGCCCACGTAGCCCATGTACAGCAGGGGCGGGTGGAAGATCATGCCCGGGTCCTGCAGCAGCGGGTTCATGTCGCGGCCTTCCACGGCCGCCGGCAGCAGGCGCTCGAAGGGGTTGGAGGTGAACAGGGTGAAGGCCAGGAAGCCCAGCGCGACCATGCCCATCACCGCCAGCACGCGCGAAACCACCGTCGCCGGCAGCGCCTTGGAGAACACGCCGACCGCGGCGATCCAGGCGCACAGGATCAGCACCCACAGCAGCAGCGAGCCCTCGTGCGCGCCCCAGACCGCGGTGAACTGGTAGGCCACCGGCAGCAGCGTGTTCGAATTCTGGGCCACGTAGGCCACCGAGAAGTCGTGCTGCAGGAAGGCCCAGGTGAGCAGGGCGTAGGAGACCGAGACCGCCAGCAGCAGCGCGTACGACAGCGGCCGGGCGGTGGCCATCCAGGCCGCGTTGCCGCGGTGCGCGCCGACCAGCGGCAGCACCGACAGCAGCAGCGAGAGCATCAGCGCCAGCGCGAGGCTGGCCAGTCCGAACTCGGGAAGCACTCAGTAGCCTCCCTCGGAATCGTCGCCGGACTTGCCGGTCTCGACCTTGTGCTTCTCGTGCGCCTTGCCCATGGCCTCGGCCACCTCGCGCGGCATGTACTGCTCGTCGTGCTTGGCCAGCACCTGGGTGGCGTGGAACTCGTCGCCGACGCGGCGGCCGGTGGCGATGACGGCCTGGTTCTCGCGGAACAGGTCGGGGAGGATGCCCTCGTAGCGCGCGGTCATCACCGCGTCGCCGTCAGTCACGCCGAAGCTGACCTTGAGCGTGCCTTCCTCGCGCAGCAGGCTGTCCTTGGCGACCATGCCGCCGAGCCGGAACACGGCCTGGTCGGCCGCCTCGCCGGCGTAGACCTCGCTGGGCGTGTACAGGTAGGTGATGTTCTCGCGCAGGGCCAGGGTGACCAGGCCGGCGGCCACCGCCGAGGCGGCGACCAGGCCCAGCACCAGCCAGAGGCGACGCTTGCGGGTGGGATGCATCATGCGGGCTTGTCCTGCTGGTTGCGTGCGGCCTCGCGGCGGGCGCGCAGGGCGATGGCGCGGCGGGTGCGGCCGATGCGCAGGCGCGGGGCCAGGAAGTCCCAGGCCAGGTAGGCCGCGAAAACGGCGTAGGCGCCGACGACGTACTCGATGTAGCTCATCGGGCATCCTCCGCGGCGGCGGCGCGGGCCCAGTCCTTGCCGGCCTCGCGCTCGAGGTTGTCGGCGCGGGCGCGCTGGAGCAGCGAACCGACGAACCAGAACTTGGTCGCGAACACCATCACCCACAGCGGCCAGGCCATCGAGGCGTCCATGGTCGATTCGCCGAAGAGCTTGATCGTCGCGCCCTGGTGCAGCGAGTTCCACCACTCCACCGAGTAGCGGATGATCGGCAGCAGCACCACGCCGACGATCGAGAGGAAGCCGGCGGCGCGGGCCGCGGCACGGCGGTCCTCGATGGCCGAATACAGGCCGATCACGCCCAGGTACATGAACAGCAGCACCAGTTCCGAGGTCAGGCGCGGATCCCAGTCCCACCAGGTGCCCCACATCGGCTTGCCCCAGATCGAACCGGTGGCCAGGGTGACGAAGGTGAACCAGGCGCCGACGGGCGCGCAGGCCATGGCCAGGATCTCGGCCAGCTTGATGTGCCAGACCAGCGCGATGGTGGCGTAGAAGGCCATCAGCGCGTAGACGAACAGGCTCATCCAGGCGGCCGGCACGTGGATGTAGAGGATGCGGAAGCTGTCGCCCTGCTGGTAGTCGGGCGGCACCATGAACAGCGCGCCGTACAGCCCGATGGCCATGCCCAGCAGGCCCAGGCCGAAGCCCCAGGGGGTCCAGCGCGCGGCGAAGCGGTCGAAGGTGGGGGGTGATCCGAGTTGGTGGAACCAGAGCAGGACAGGATTCACGGCGGCGTTTTCAGGTCAGGGCGATTCGGATCGCCGCGGCGGCGGCGAGCGGGGCAAGCACCAGGCACAGGACCAGGCCGGCGGCCAGCAGCAGCAGCGCTCCGGCCCAGGGCAGCCCTTGGGCGGCGGCCATCACGCTTCCGGCGCCGAACACCAGCACGGGCAGGAAAAGCGGCAGCGCCAGCAGGGCCAGCAGCATACCAGAGCGTCGTATGCCGACCGTGAGCGCCGCCACCACTGCGCCGAGCAGGCTCAGCAGCGGCGTTCCCAGCAACAGCGAGACCAGCAGCAGCGGCAGGAGTTCCCCCGGCAGGAACAGCAGTTCGGCCAGCAGCGGCACCAGCAGCACCAGCGGCAGGGCCGAGGTGGCCCAGTGCACGGCGACGCGCACGGCGACCAGCCAGGCCAGCGGCACCGGCGCGAGCAGCATCTGCTCGAGGCTGCCGTCCTCGAGGTCGCCGCGGTAGAGCGTGTCGAGCGTGAGCAGCCCCGCGAGCAGCACCGCCACCCAGAGCACGCCCGGGGCGATGCGCGCCAGCTGGGCCGGCTCCGAGCCCACCGCCAGCGGGAACAGGGCCACCACCATCAGCGCGAACAGCAGCGGCTGGGCGGCGTCGCCGCGCCGGCGCCAGACCAGGCGCAGGTCGCGCCGGGCCTGGGCGCGGGCCACCGCCCACAGCGAGGGCGCGCTCATGCCGGCCTCCGGGCGGGGGCGAGTTCGAGCGTGCGCACCGGCACCGGCGGCGCGGCGTAGGCGCCATGGGTGGTCAGCAGCACCGCGCCGCCTTCGGCGACGTGGTCCTGGATCAGCCGGTTCACCAGGGCGATGCCCTCGAGGTCGAGGTTGGCGTAGGGCTCGTCGAGCAGCCACAGCGGCGCGCGCTGCAGGCCCAGCCGGGCCAGGCCCAGGCGCTTGTTCTGGCCGGCGGAAAGGCGCCGGGCCGGGGTGTCCTCGTAGCCGGCGAGCCCGACCCGGGCCAGGGCCGCGGCCAGGTCCAGGCCGGCCGGCGCACCGGCGAGGGCGCGGGCGAACTCCAGGTTCTCCAGCGTCGACAGTTCGGCCTTGTGGCCGGGCAGGTGGCCCAGGTAGGCGCTGCCGCGGGCGAGATGGTCGCGATCGACCGGCTGGCCGGCCAGGTGGACCTCGCCGGCGCCGGCCGCCAGCAGGCCGGCGAGCACGCGCAGCAGGGTGGTCTTGCCGGCGCCGTTGCCGCCGAGCACCAGCAGGGCCTGTCCGCGCCCGAGCTCGAAGTCGAGCGGGCCGAACACGGGCTCCTCGTTGCGCGAGAAACACAGCCCGCGGGCTTGCAGCAGCGGCTCGTCGGCGGGCAGGGAAGCATCCATTGCGCGGCGATTCTACCGGCAGCCCCGCGGGCGCGGCCATGACCACGGTCAAGCCCCCGTTTTTTGCATAATCGCCGTTCGCCGACACAGGAACCGAGATGAACCCCGAGACCAAGCTCCCCAAGGTGGGCACCACCATCTTCACCGTGATGTCCCAGCTGGCGCTCGAACACCGGGCCGTGAACCTCGGCCAGGGCTTCCCCGACTTCGCGGTGCCGGGGCGGCTGGTGGACGAGCTGGCACGGGCCATGGCCGAGGGCCGTAACCAGTACGCGCCGATGACCGGCATCCCGGCCCTGCGCCAGGCCATCGCCGCCAAGTCGGAGCGCTGCTACGGCCGCAAGGTCGACGCCGACGCCGAAGTGACGGTGACCAGCGGCGCCAGCGAGGCGATCTTCGATGCCGTGCACGCCGTGGTGCGGGCGGGCGAAGAAGTGATCGTGCTCGACCCCTGCTACGACTGCTACGAGCCGGCGATCGAGCTGGCCGGCGCCCGCGCCGTGCACGTGCCGCTCGACCCGGTCGACTTCTCGGTGGACTGGCAGCGGGTGAAGGACGCGATCAGCCCGCGCACGCGCATGCTGATGATCAACAGCCCGCACAACCCCTCGGGCGCGATGCTCTCGCCCGACGACATGGCCGCGCTGGCCGGGCTGCTGCGCGGCACCGGCATCGTGCTGCTCTCGGACGAGGTCTACGAGCACATCGTCTTCGACGGCGCCCGGCACGAAAGCGTGCTGCGCTACCCGGAACTGGCCGAACGCGCCTTCGTGGTTTCGAGCTTCGGCAAGACCTACCACTGCACCGGCTGGAAGGTGGGCTACGTGGTGGCGCCGCCCGCGCTCAGCGCCGAGTTCCGCAAGGTGCACCAGTACAACACCTTCTGCACCTTCGCCCCGGCGCAGTTCGCGTTCGCGGCCATGATCGAGCACGAGCCGGAGCACTACGAGCAGCTCGGCGCCTTCTACCAGGCCAAGCGCGACCGCTTCCGCCGGCAGCTGCTGGGCACCAGGCTCAGGCCGCTGCCGGTGCCTGGCGGCTATTTCCAGCTGGTCGACTATTCGGCCGTCAGCGACCTGCCCGACACGGAGTTCTGCCGCTGGCTGACGATCGAAAAGGGCGTGGCGTCGATCCCGCTGTCGCCTTTCTACGAAACGCCGCCCGCGGGCCAGCGCCTGGCGCGGCTGTGCTTCGCCAAGGAAGAGGCCACGCTGGATGCGGCGATTTCGCGGCTGGAGGCGCTCTGAGCCCATGCGCGACCTTCGCGTCTCATTGGTGCAGGGCGACACCCGCTGGCACGACCCGGCTGGCAACCGCGACTACTACGCCGGGCTCGTCGCGCCCCTGGCCGGCCAGACCGACCTGGTTCTGCTGCCCGAGACCTTCACCTCGGGCTTCAGCAACGAGGCCCTGGCCAGCGCCGAAACCATGGACGGCCCCACCGTGGCCTGGCTGCGCGAACAGGCCGCGCGCCTGGGCGCGGTGGTCACCGGCAGCGTGCAGGTCCGCGAGGGCGAGGGCGTCTACAACCGCATGCTCTGGGCCACGCCCGAGGGCGGCCTGCGCTGGTACGACAAGCGCCACCTGTTCCGCATGGCGCGCGAGCACGAGCGCTATGCGGCGGGCAGGGATGCGATCACGGTGGAGCTGGCGGGTTGGCGGATCCGGCCGCTGGTCTGCTACGACCTGCGCTTCCCGGTCTTCATCCGCAACCGCTTCGAAGCCGGGCGCTTCGACTACGACCTGCTGCTGTTCGTGGCCAACTGGCCAGCCGCGCGCCGGCACGCCTGGCGCACCCTGCTGCGGGCGCGGGCGATCGAGAACCTGGCCTACGTGGCCGGCGTGAACCGGGTGGGCACCGACGGCAACGGCTTCGCCTACAGCGGCGACAGCGCCGCGCTGGATTTCCTGGGAATGGACCTGGCCGACCTCGACGACCAGGCGCAGGTGCGCACCGTGGTGCTGTCGGCCGAGGCCCTGGCCGGGCATCGCGAGCGTTTCCCGGCCCAGCTCGACGCGGACCGGTTCACGCTGCTCGACTGAACTCAGTCGTCCGAGGGCAGGCCTTCCGGACGACGCGGCTTGAAGCCGCGGTTGCCGCCGCCGGGACGCGGGCCACCGACGCCGGGGCGGGCACCGCCACCGCCACCGGGACGACCCGCGCCACCGCCGCCACCGGCCTTGCGCGGACCGCCGCCGCCGGGCTTCTTCGGGCCGCCGTAGGGGCTGGGGCCACGCGCGCCGGCACCGGCCGCGCCCGCCGGCTTGTTGCCATAGGGGCGCGGCGGCTTGGCGCCGCGCGGGGCGCGCGGCGGGGCGACCTTGGAGCCGGTTTCCACGCCCTCGGGCACGTACCAGCTGCGGAAGGCGGCCGGGTTGTGGTCGTGGCCGTGGGTGGGCTGGGCGTCGCCGCGCGGACCGCGGGGCTTGCCGCCCGGGCCGCGCTTGCCGCCGCCGGGACGCCCGGCGTCGGCGCGGTTGCCGAAGTTGTCGTCGCG
>NZ_KZ679104.1 GCF_003024235.1 Arenimonas caeni
CGCCTTCCCCGGACTTGGGTGAAGAACCATAATTTGGGGGGGTTAGGTCCGCCAAATTGGACTTCCATGAGATTGAATAGGTGTCGGCCAAGTTTCACGGCCGGCATCCCGCCGGCGTCTTGGCTCAAGGAAGAGCTGCCATGCCGATCACCGACTCCTCAGTAACCGCAATTCATAAGATCTCGAGCGACCCGCTCGACCAGAGCCATCACCCTGAACAGGTGGCCGCCGAGGATCCGCCCTACTCCCTCGTTGTTCACCACCCGCATCTGGAGCGGGAAAGCCGGGGACGGCTAGGCACCGATGAAGAGATCCTGCGGTTCTCCGGCAAAGCCGTCAGCAGCCTCGCCGCTGAAAAGGCAGGTCCAGCGCTCTTGGGCGGCATTTTCTCCACAGATGGTCGCTACGAGCAGGACCTGTGCTGGGCCGATGAACCGCAAGTTGCCCTGATTGAAGGGGAGAGCTCGCTGGAAGTGCTGATCAGCACGCTGTCGGAGAACCGGCGGCAACTTGCGGCAAACGCACTTCTCGACGAGCCCCTGAGCCATCGTGCCCTACATATCCCCGACTCGCGAATGGCTTTGCTGTGGAATCTGGCCCATCTCCGCGAAGCCGGCGCGCGCGTGACCCTTCGGTGCAACGTCGATGGCACCGAGATCGAACTGCCCTTGCCCAGCAAGGATGACCTGGATGCGCTACCCAAGTTGGCCAAGGACCCGAATCAGGTTATTGGTCAGTTGACGGGGGTCGGTATCCAAGGCGCAACGTCGTGTCGTGTGGAGGTCACGAGGGGGAAGCCGATGATCGTTGAAGACATGACTGTGGCCGACGCAGCTAAGTACATGCTCGATGGCTGTCGCGTCACCGGCACAAAGGTCGAAGAGGGTGGGGTTCTCTATCTCAGAGATGCTGCGTTCGAAACTAACGCACAGGGCGGCTTGGATCTATAGAACCAAAATGATCTGCTCATCCGTGTAACGCTTCTTCATGTCCCCCTTCCTCTTTGGGACGGGCT
Source organism: Arenimonas caeni (assembly GCF_003024235.1). Classification (GTDB taxonomy): domain Bacteria; phylum Pseudomonadota; class Gammaproteobacteria; order Xanthomonadales; family Xanthomonadaceae; genus Arenimonas; species Arenimonas caeni. The sequence continues at coordinate 1,016 of NZ_KZ679104.1, forward strand.
CCGCCTACATCACTCTGGACCGGAAAATGGGGGGCGGGTCAGCGCAGATAGACCAGCTATCTCAGAATTACATATGAAGACCGCTCCCCGCAAAAACCGGCCTGTCGTCCGCTCATGAATAGCGGACGTTCCGTGCCTATCGGCAACTTGATCGATCAAGTGCGCCACCTCGAGTCCCTCAAGTAAGCGGCTTGAGGGAGATTACGCGCCACGCGCGCTTGTCTTCCTTGGGGTGCTTCCCGTACACAGCCACGGCCATCACCTCATCAATGGCGCTGTCGATGGAATCAACCAGCGCGGGCGCGACGAAGGCATCGTCAATGAATGCGAATCCCTTGGGGTTTCGGCGAAGCTGGCCCTGGACAAGCTTGACGTCCCTGTCGGGCAATTCGCCCCGCTCCACGTTGAACGCATCCAGCCGATCGTTCTTGGGATTCCGGGTCATGCCGAGCTTGATACCGTCTCCTACTCGTAAGACGTTGCCATCGGGAGCATCAACACCCAATTCATCGCCAGACCCCGCAATGAATACCTTTAGTGGCTTTCCATCGGCGGCTTCGCGCACAACCACGCCTGTCCCCCGCTCGAGACAGTCCCATTGCTCGCCGTCGGATCTGACTGAAGCGTGGACGATGGTCTGCCTGTCATCCCCGTCCTGGCGCCCGATGACGACCGTCAGCGGAGCCCCCGTCTCGAACTTCGGCTTTCTTATCCCCGGACCGACCAAGCTCCAGGATCGGCCTTGTGCATCCTTGATGGCGAAACGCGACAGGGGCTTCGGTTTCCAGCCTGGACGTGGATCCTTGGGCGTGTGGGGAATCAGGAGCCCCAGGTAGCTGGCTGCCTTCGTTTCCACGATGTCGAAACAGAGCGCCAACGCAGCAGGCGAATGACGTCCATAGAACTCCTTCGGGTCCTCGGCCCCTTCTGCTGACGGGTCGTACCATGGACTGGCGATCAACGCTTCCATCTCCCGTCCAATCGGCCAGCCCTCGGCTTGCCGGATATCGATTGTGGTGGCGACTTCCCGGCTGGCCTGAGCGTACTCCTCCAGCTCAGCCAGCAACTCAGCCAACTCGCGGTGCGCCTTCACCAGAAACTTGGATTCGGCGGGACATTCCAGCGCGCGGCAGAAGCAGGCCAACGCAAGTTCTGGCTGTTCGGATTGGTACAACCTCCCGGCTTCCGCCCAGACCCAGAACTCGTTCCGCTTGGCCTTGATGACGCTGGTCAAAAGTTCGGTAGCCCGCTGGAACTCGCCCTTCTTGCGAAACAGGATTGCAGCATTCCAATTCAGCCAAAGCGGGATGTCGCCCGTAGCGGCCTTTCTAGTGGCGTCGATCCACTCCAAAGCCATATCCACGTCTTCGTCCGTCGACGTATCCGGGTGGGACTTGATCCATTTGCACAGGGCCAGTGCAATCTTCGTGGCTAGGGAGGGATAGGATTTTCCTTGGTACTCATTGGGCTGCCAATCTTCGTCGCGGAGCCCGTCCAACCGAAGCCAGTAGATTATGTCCGCGAACTTCGGTAGCAAATGGGCAACCTTAATGATCTGCCCGACGATCATCGAACAAGCCATTTCCGGAACGCGAGGCTGGGATTGCTGATACTCCTCCCAACGCGTCATTACAAAATTGAGATCTTGAGAACTAGCGCGCTGGCTGTCCTTCAATGCCGATTCAATCCGGGCGACAACCCGCTTGATCTCGTCAAAAGTTACCCACTCCAGTTGAGAGCGGGTCTTGAAGTCATCCGGATTTGTCATAAGGATCTCCAAAGCCACATCACGGGCATCTTTCAGTTTCCCGGCCTTGCGGAGGTCCCGGACATCCTCCCAGTTCACAGCAAAGCCTCCTTGATCTCCTCAAACAACTTCAGGTCGCTGGCTAGGAGGGGACGCAAGCTGGAGACGAGCCCCTGCTTGTCAAAATTGATCTCAACCGATGCACGCTCGTCATGGCTGCGAACCGCTGTAATCTGGAGCCGATAGGCAGTCTCAATTGCCGATACGATCTTCCAGCCCTTGGCACCCAACCGCGAGCTAGCCGAGCGACGCAACGCATCTGCTTCAGCCGAATAGGCATTCAAATCAAGGCATCCGGACGCAATTTCGCAAAGCAACGAGAAGTACGCCGAATTCTTGACGTGCATGGCCGATATCACGTTCTTCCCGTTGTAGGAAACACGAAGTTGTTCAAGCTCACCAGTCGGCCCGGCCAGATCGTACTGCTCGTGATAGGGGTGACAGACGGCCCTGACCACCTTCCAGCCAAGGCGTTCTGCGGAATTGGCGACGCGCAACCAGACCGCCGCCGAAATGAGCACGTTCCTAGATTGATCCAGTCCGTGAGGGAGATCGCGCTGCTGGTCCCGCTCGGATGCGATGCCGTTGGGTTCGAAATACCAGCCTGCGCCAATCGGGATGTCCGTGGCGATAGCGGCGGCGCCAGTGTTCCAGACCGCCGAGTCGAACGGATGGATTTCTGTGAAGTTCAATAGCACCAGTTCGCGCTCGGCGACCGTGAGCGCGGAATACAGCCAACGAAAAAAACCCTCCGAATGACGGCCAGCTGCATGATCGCAGTTCACGTAACAAATCGACCGGGACATCCCCTGGGCGTGGTGCACGGTTGAAGCATAGCCATAGCGCACATAGGCAAAGTCCGGCAATGGCGTCGGTTTTCCCGACTTGCGTCGCACTCGTTCCGCAATGGCAGTATTGGCGCTCAGTTCCGGCTTCTCGGAGAGGAGAAATTCCTCCAGAATCTCCATCGGATGCGGCTCGCCAAATTCTAGGGTGCAAGAAACCGAATGAAAGGCAATTGGGGCGTCACGACCTTTCAGTGGCTGTTCGTATGTTTCTCTGGCACCGACCGATGCCGCTAGTCGACGGCTGCCAGAGGGGAGGATAGCGTCCTTGCTCTCGGGACTGACATAGATCTCCAATAGATCGCCCACTTCCAAGCTAGCAAGCAGCTTCTTGCCGTGCAGCCGCTCTCGGACCCATTGAGAGAATGCGTTCACCTTTGCGTGGGTTTCCGCGAGGTACCAGACAGACAACGGATCAGAACGATAGCGATCTTGTATCTCCGCGGCCCCATCTTGTTTATAGACCTGCCGAAATCCATCGTCCTTCAGCAGGTCAAGCTCCGCGAATCGTTCCGAGCGAATGGCCTTCACCAAGCGCTCGGCATTGGCCAGCTTGGCGGATCCGCCGGTGGTATCGATCACCTGAGAAAGCTCCAGGAATTGGTGCTTCAGCTCCCTGCTCTTCTGGTACCCACCCAGCAATGTCGATTCATCATCGCCCGAGCGTTGGATCTGGTAAGGGTCACCGAAAAAGACCGCCTTGCGTTTCCCCTTTCCCAGCTCCGTGAAGGCATGGAAATCGTCGAGCAAGTAGCCCGATCCGTATTGCTTTCCATCAGGCGTAGTGAAGCGGGAATTGCCTAGCAGATGGGCATCATCCAGCAAATAGACACAATCTTCGTCGTCCGTGCAGAGACGCATGGGGATGACATCGAACTTCGCTTTCTCCTCGACGTCCCCCTCGTTCTCAGCCTTTGCACCGCCATACAGGTGTGCATATATGCTTTCGGATTCGACGGGCGCATGCATGGCCAAGCGGCGATTGGGTGCAAGCACAATGGGCCTTCTTCCCAACTTCTCGATCTCCGTGCAAGCATCGACCAACAACCGACTCTTGCCTGTCGAAGTCATCCCGAGCACTGAGAAGCTGACTAGGTTATCCGCAGAGACGAAACTTAAGAGCGCCTTTAGTGCGTCCCGCTGTTGTTCCGTCAAGGGCGTGCGCCTATGTGGTGCCGCCGGCCTTGGATCGATGTCCCGTAACGCCGGACGACTCGAAACCCATTCAATGGGTTGTGCGCCAAGTCGATGTACGATATCGAGCGCTTCCCTTCGGTCGATCAGCAGTTCGGGGGAGGCGAGGCGCTCAAGCAAGCTGGCACAGCTATTCAGGTCTGTTGGATAGAACCAAGAGCGGACCTTGGGCGAAAGGTCTACTTGGTCATGGATGTCTCCAGCGAAGAGGACGCCTGCGGAGATATGGCCCAGATTTCGACCCGACAGCAGTCCCTTGGATTGCAACCAGTTCAGGGTGGAGAACTTGTTGTCGCGGAGTTGCTGATAGGGGTTGTCCTTGCGGCCGCCCTTGACCAATACGCCGTCTGCAAGCCAGGGGCCGTTTTCCGTACCGGTCAGCTTGCCGCCGTGGCTTTTGAAGTCGGCGACGTAGATAGCGGACGGGAGGATGCAAACTAGGTCAATCTCGGCGCCATTCCATAAGGAATTGGCGATGACGACAATCCAATCGGTACTGGTTCCCCACCGCGGCTCCAGCCTTTCCAAGAAGGCTTGAAGCATCTGGTTCTCGTGGGTTCGGCTGGCCTTCTCGCCGTGGACGACTATGGTCATGTTTCCCCGCCGGACAGTATCCCCATCCTATGGTACTGATTTTCCAACGCATAAGCGGATGGCTAATGAGGCCGTAAGCAGGCATATCGAAGCGCATCCAACATCGCAATCTTCGGTAATTTGAAACGACCAGGGTCTTCTAGGCACCTAAGACCATCGATTGGGCGATGATCATTGGCTACCGAGAGGCATGGACCAATCAGGGCGACCTCTTCAGGGCCGAGGATGAGGTGAAGGTGATTGTGACCCAGGTAAGTGATGTCCCCGAGGTCCGAATGACGACCACTCGTCAGATCGCGCAGCAGATGAACCGCGGCGAGAATCGCCTGACTGCGACGGCGGTCGCGAATAATCTGAAGGCGACGTTGGCTTTGCAGGCCGAGTGGGTTGTGGACGAGTAGTTTCATGGGAGTGGAGGTGGAAAACCGCCTCCTGTCCGGCGGGTAGGCGCTGATCCGCCAGAATCAGGCTCGACGCTCAGAATCCAGCTGGCTACACGATCCGTCTCAGGCCAGGAGTCCGATCCCTATGGGCGGAAGCACGGTGTTCGCCGACGATAAGACGATTAGCGGAAAGTCGAGAGCAAGCCGCCGAGAGTCAACGAGCCAGCGGCTTTCGATCGGCTTTCCAAGCACTCTGGCTCGGGCATGGCTCCTTTCCGGCCATGAACAAGGCCATTTCTATTCTTGCCGGACTCATGGCCGTGTAGGACTCGCTAACTTCCCGAAGCGCCTCAATGTACCTCAGGTAGTAGGTCGCCATCCTCTCTTTCGTGACATAGTCCTGAGGCCATGAGTTACTTCCTTTCCAAGGAGGGAGTATGGGGAAGCATCGCTTTTCGTCCACGCAGATTTCTCGGAGCGCTACTGACACTCGGGAATCGTAGATCGCGAATGCCGACTGATCGAGAAGGCATATCCACTTGCTCGCTGTAGCAATCCCCACGCCAGGAACATTAAGTAGTCCATTGACCTTGTTCAGGGATAGTTCGCTCCTGATTTCAATAAGGACGGCCCCAGCCTCGTCAACTCTCCTCTCAATGGCTGCGGGAAACACGGATGCCTTCGCGAATCCCCAAGAGTGGATAGCACGAAGCGCTGCCAAAAGGCTTTCCTGTTCCGCAGACTCAAGGGCTAGGCAAAGTTGCTTCGATAGCTCCTCTCTCTTCAACCATGCAGACTCCCAGCTATCGCCTCTCCACTCGAATCTCTCGAGGTGACGTTCTAATATGCACTGCGGAAATCTTGCGATAATCGCGGCCGCGATTCTTCCAACGTCAGTCATCGTTCCACTCTCGGCATCTGCTTGCGAGGCTGTCATAGCTGGATTCTCATCTGGTAATGCTTAAGCATTGAACTCCCCAGTGGTCCAGATCGGCGCGACGCTTCCCGGCATCTGGATCGCGACCTATTCTTGAGTCGCAGGTCACTCGCAATCCAGTGCTGGAGGCGATCGACCTCGTGCGGCTCGCGAAATCATCAAACCGTTCTGCAATCTTCTTCTTTGCACCACCCCTGCTTGCCCTGGAGGCGTCCGTGTAAATGGCTAGACAGCAAATCGAAAGCTTGCTGTCCACTCGCCGGTCAAGTAGAAAACAGAGGCGGCGAATGTCCTTCTCAATCGCTTTTGTGAATGCATAAGCGCGAATTTTTATCTCAACGGCGGCAAAGAAATCTTCATTCACTCTTTGCACTGCGAGGTCGCAACGACCATTCAGCCTGAGATCAGAGGAATGACCATCCACTAGCCGGCTCGATCTGGCATCTACCATTTCGCTGATTTTGGGCTCTACACAGACCCATTTTCGCGAGTCGTCGAGTTCGCCCTGCAAGGATTGGGCGACGCTAACAGTGAACCAGTACTCTGGTGCCTTGTTGGCCCAAGTGCCGTGAAGCGCATGCCATGATTTCGCGGCGTGCTTCATTCCACGAAGGACGGCGCGAGAAATCTCATGGCGTGGAATTCCTCTAGACATCGGACCCTCAAAAGATTGGGCGCATGGACCATTAGAGATCTCAGCGCTGAATACGGCCCGCCGGCGTCGGGCGTTGACGAGGCTAGATCTGTCTTCTGCCAAATCTCATCTGGTCTCGATGATGGCAATATCTATTGGCCCTGCCTAGTGGATCAATGGATCTCTGGATGGAGGAGACTGAACCGGTCTAGGGCCTCAGCCGGAATACTGAGTAGAGGGCTTCAACAGGAGTCAATGGAGTGGCCCTAGCCTCACAAGGCTGGGACCGCTTTGCGCGCGTCAAATAAAACCCATCTTCCGTTCGCAGGGTCCCTTGTAGCTCTGTTCCTTCAGCAACTGGGCGTAAAGCGCCCTCGCGTCCCTGAGTGGCGCAATTCGGTTTCTGCGCAACACTGCGTGAAGATCTCCTGCAGATAGACGGGATAGCCCCCGAACCAATGACTCAAGCTCGGGCTCGGCTGTCGCAAAGCCCGCCGACTCGCAGGCGCGCTGAAAGAGGGCCCATGCTTGTTCCGGACGGAGGTGCTGGAAGCCAACCTTGAGGTCGAATCTGCGCCACGAAGCCGGGTCTAGCGCCCCGTCGAGGTTTGTCGATGCGATGAAGATGCCGGGGAAGGACTCCATCTGGGTCAACATTTCATTGACCAGTGTGGTCTCCCAGGAGAATCGAGACTGGCGGCGATCGTTGAGGAATCCATCCACCTCATCAATAAGCAGGACGGCGCTTTCCCTTGCGGCCTGGGCAAAGGACTCCGCAATGTTCTGCTCAGTCTGCCCCACGTACATGGAAAGCAGGTCCGATGCCCTCCTCACGATGATCGGCGCCGCCAGTTTCCTGGCGAGCCAATGCGCATATGCCGTCTTTCCGGTGCCGGGAGGACCATGGAGCAGGATCCGCGCACTGGAGTTCGGTCCCAGCTGGCCGGAAAGGGCGCCGAGGTCCTCGTCGGCATTGATGTAGCGCGTGTCGTAGTGTTCGGGGAGTTCGGGCGTGGATCCATTGGTGAGTCCCGCATGGCCCTGCGCGCGAAGCGTGGCGTCCACGAGGAGCTCCATCGCGCGAGACCTTTCCGTCGTAGAGGTCTCTGAATTGCAGGCGGCCACCACCGATGCCGCCCGGTGCACGATGGCCGGCGTGAGTTGTTGGCTGCCCGCAAGGCGCCCCACCAGCGAGTCCTCGATCGGCTCCTCGATCGTCCGTCGAATGATTTCTTCGCGTCTCGACTGCGGAGGGTTCGGAAGTTCGACCACCACATCAAACCGACGTACGAAGGCAGGGTCCAGGCAGTCGACGCGATTGGTCACCCAGATCGTCGGCGTGGGGTTGGACTCCAGCATGCGGTTCATCCACGCCTTGCGGCGCTGTGCGGAGCTCCGGCTCATGAAGAAGCCGCCATCCCCCAGGAACACGTCTTCCGCTTCATCGAACAGAAACAGCAGTCGTCGATTGGCAAAGAAGCCTTGTGCTGCCCGGTAGGCCCGAAGCCGCCGGTCGCCATCGATCGGATCGCCGTCTTCGTCCTCCGAGCTGATCTCGAACAGCTCGACACCCAGCTCGGCGGCCAGCATGCGCGCGAACTCGGTCTTTCCGACCCCTGGCACGCCGTGAACGAGCAGGTTCGTGCCGAGGCGGCGTGTTTCCAGCGCGTTCGCCAGGTGGTCCCGGGCCAGTCCGGCCAACTCGTCGACATGCGGAAAGTCGGGCCGCCCAAGGGTCGGCGCCTGTGAAGGAAAGACCTTGTCGCGAAGCAGGTCCACGGGGTCCGCATCCAGCGTGGTCATCCGTTCGGCAAAGCCACCGGAAAGCACGTCCACCTTGTGCTGGAGGTAGGTGGTGTTTTCCCTGTCGACGGTCAGCAGGCCCGTTCGGCAGAGGGTGCCGCGCGCGGCCAGGGCTTCGCGGACCTCCGGCTCCGGGACGCAGAGGATCACGGCCAGGGCGCGCGGAATGCGGGACGTCGCCAGCGAGCCCAGCAGGTCAAGGGTTTCCCCCAGCACCGGCTCGGTTTGCACCAGCACGGCAAACGCCAGCAGCAGGCGCTCGACCCGGGTCAGGCCCAACAGGTCGCCCACGCGGTCGATGTTGATCGCCAGCTGCGACGGCAGCGGCATGCCAGAGATGTCATCGGGGTAGCGGGCCGCCATGGCCCTGAGTTTCGACAGCAGGGCGAGTGGCTTGGCCGGCGAGTCGCCGGGCAGGGTGTCGAGCCCCAATGCCTCCAGGATCACGATCGCCCCCATTTCGTCGGGATCGACGACCCGGCGTCGCGCGCCGAGCTTGATGAGGGTCCGGAGGATCCAGGCCCGAACCACCTCCGGCAGACCAACCGCCATCGGGTCTTCCACTACCGACTCTTCGATGCGTGCGCGCTTCTTCCGCATGGGGCTCTCCTCTTGGGAGCCCATTCTCGGGCTGGCCTGCGTCAGTCCATGTCGCAGCAATCGCCGGGTCCGCGCTAGCGCTGCGTGTGCAGGTAAATCTCCTGTACCCGCGTTTCGATGGCATTTCGGCGTACGGCCCGCACGCGGGCCATCGCCTCGGCGGGTTCGACATCGGGCAAGGCGGCCATTAGCAGCTTTGCCGCAACGGTACCGGCACGGCCAAGGCCGCCCTTGCAGTGGACGATGATGCCGTCGCCGGTACGCAGGGCCTCCAGCAACTGCGGGCAAACCGCGCGCCACGCCTGCTCGAAGCGTCGATCGGGTGCCTGTTCATCGACGATCGGAAGGTGATGCCAGCGCATCCCGTGTGCGGCCGCCTGCTGCGGCAGGTCCTCGACCTGCAGCTCCACGAATTCGTGGTCCTCGATCAGGGTGACCAGATGCCTGGCGCCCCACGAGCCGAGAGCCGCGAGGTCCGTCGCCAGGTCCCGGTCCCAGGCACCGGAGATCGCGTTGCGCTGCTTCTTGCCGGGGCAAAAGGTGACACCGATTCGGCCAGCCCCCGCTTTCAACGTGGCCACCCGGATCGGATGCGACGCCGAGGTCTTCACTGCGACGTCCACGGGGCGGGCCGGCAATCGGCGTTTGAGCAAGCCATCGAGCAGCGGTTGGTATAGCCCCACGCCAAGCAGGCCGTCTCGCCAGGTCGACGGAATGCCCTTGAACCCATGGCGAAGGCCGGCGATGCCGCCGGCCACGGCGGCCGTGGTGTCGGTGTCATGACCGAAGGCGACCGCCCGCCTGATGCATTCCCGGAAATCCCCGGTCGTCTCAACCGCCTGGCGGGCGGACCAAAGGCAGTCCACGACATAGCCGGTACCGCCTGCCTTGGCGGCATGGGCCGGGTCCAGAACAAGCTCGATCTCGTTCGAAGGCAATCCGGCCGCCGCGCCGAGCTCGCGCAGCCTGCCATCTGCCCAGGCCCAGGCATCCGCTTGGCCGGCCAGGGTGGCCCGTGCCCACAGGCAGTAGAACGCACAGGCTACCTGGGAGCGCGGATGCCCATGGGTGGGCAGCGACTGCCGGCCGGCCAGGATGGCCAGCTCCTCGTCCGGGCCCTGGTGCCAGAGTGCCAGGGGCAGCACACGCATGAGGCTGCCATTGCCGTTATTGCCCTCCTCGCAGGGCCCGGCTTGCTCGGGCGGGACGCCTTGGGCGAGCCGATTAATGGCCTTGCTCGTCTGGATGCCAACATCAAAGACTTGTCCGCCAACGGCATAGAACCCCTCGTGCAGCCAGCGTCGCAGGCCGTCGGCAAAGTGCGTCAGTTCGAGGCCGGAACGCGACAGAAGGCTGTCGAGCAGGACAAGGGCCTGGGCGCCGTCGTCGCTCCACGTGCCCGGACTGACGCCGAGGTGCGCCCGGCGGAAACCCTTCGGCGGCACCATGTCCAACTCGTCGGGGGGGGGNCTCGTAAGGCACGCCAACAGCGTCCCCCACCAGCAAACCCACCAGCCCGCCGGCAAGGCGATCCTGCAGCACCCATTGGCTGGAACTGCTCATGCCTCGAGATCTTCGGGTTCGAGCACTTCGACCTGCTCACCAAAGCTGTTGATCCACCAGACCAACTGGGAGGTGTAGCGCACCGTGGCCGTGATCACGACCCAATCCGGATCGGCATCGGCCACGATCACCTGGTCTTCGCTGAGCCGGGTTTCGCGCAGGTGCTCGGCCGCGGGGGTTTCCATCCGAAGCACGAGCCGGATCGGTCCGCGATCGAAGAAGCCCATCGCGCCGCCGTGCACGAAGTCATGCAGGTTGAAGCCATCCGGCCGCTCCACGGGATCCTCGACGGCCTCGGCCGACAGCATGCGGTGAAGGGGCAGCGAGGCGATGTCCTCGTGCTGGCCGAACCGGCAGATCAGGTAGGTGACCGGACCTCGCTGGACCAAACCCAGGGGATGGATCCGGTGGGTCCTGGCCTCGCCGCTGCCACGCGCGCGGTACTCGATCCTTACTTGCCGATCCTGCTGCAGCGCGAGGTGGACCGTGGCGAGCACGGCCTCATCCACCAGCGGCGGCAGCAGCGGCTGGTTGGGGGCGATGGTTTCGACCTTGTCGCTCCAGCTGGCCAGTCCTCGGTTGGGCACCTGGGACAGGGTCAGCGAGGCCTGGTCGAAGTAAGGCGCCAGCTGGTCCATCAGGTGCGTGGGCAGCAGCCCCTGGAGGTGCGAGCGGGCCAGCTGCAGGACCATCGCCTGCAGCGGCGACATCCCGGGAAGGGAGAACGCCGGCGCATCGCGCTGCCAGCTCCAGCCGAATGGCTTCTCACGCTCGTCGGCCACCAACGGGAAAGCAGCGCTGAGCGAGTCGAGGTCTCGCTCCACTGTCCGCTTGCTCACTTCATAGCCCTCGGCCGCCAGTCGCTCGGACAGCTCGCGCGCCGTCGTGCGCTGCGGATGCCGGGGAATCCACTGGAGCATCAGCCACTGGCGGTGGAGGGTTTCCTTGGCGGAGGACATCGAGGGCAGGATATGCAAGGGACTCAGGAGTACGGTAACACCGGGGGCTTGGGTTCCCATCAGTAGACGAAGCCAATCGGACGCGCATTGCCGGAGCGGTAGGCGCACTCCTCCTCCAGCGCCTGCAGCACATCCTGGGCCGATGGCGCATCGGAAACGAGGCGAAGTTTTCGCGCTGCGGTGGCAATGTCGCCTGGCACCAGCCCTGAGAGCCTGCCCGAGCGCGGCCCCAGGGTCGCCTGGGTGGCTTGGTCCCAGGGCAGTCTGAATTGGGAGAACAGCCAGGCCACCATGCGGGCCCGCTGGTCGGGCGTTGGCGCCGCGAAACCCACCTTGAGGTCGAAGCGGCGCATCACCGCAGGATCCAGCTGGTCCAGGCGGTTCGTGGTGCAGACGAAAACGCCTTCGAACCGCTCCATGCAGGTCAGCAGTTCGTTGGTCTGGGTGCTCTGCCAACGTGGCTGCCCGCCCAGGCGGGCCGACAGGAAGCTGTCGGCCTCATCGAGCAGGAGCAGGTCGCCTTCGCGTGCCGCCTCGTCGAACATCTGCCGGAGGTTCGCCTCGGTTTCCCCCACGTAGGGCGAGAGGAGGTCCGATGCGCTCTTGGCCCGCACCATGACGCCCCGCAGTTGGCCAAGATGGTGCGCGAAGCGTGTCTTTCCGGTCCCAGGCGGGCCATGCAGGAGGATCCGGGCACCGGGGACGCTGCGGATTCGGCTGGCCACGCGTCCCAGGTCGGCGTCGGGGTTGAGCCAGGACAGGTCGAAGTCGCCGGTGGCCAGGCGGCCGGATCCAAGCGTTTCCGTCGCGCCTCCCAGCGCCGACAGGAACTGCCGACTCATGTGGCTGAAGCAAGCGGCCGCTTCCGGCGCGCTGGCGGGCTTCATGCTGGCGACCGATCGCCCGAACCGCACCAGCGTGGCGGGACTGATGCGCCGGTCGGCCACGGCCTCGGTCAACCAGGGTTCGTTGTCTCTCAGCTCGGGCAGGGATCGGCAGAGCAGGGCCTTGCGTAGCTCCCGCCCCGGTGGCTTGATCTCGAGTATCAGGTCGAATCGACGAAGGTAGGCCGGATCCATATGGCTGATGCGGTTGGAGAGCCACAGCGCGGGCGAGAGATTGGATTCGAGCGTGTCGTTCATCAGGGCTTTGGAGGGGATGTCCTTCCGGTCCCACGGGGCATAGGGGAACAGATCCTCGACCTCGTCTAGCAGTACCAGCGAGCGCCCGGCCGACTGGATCAGGCCCTGGGCCATGCGGTACTGGCGCAGCCGTTCCATCGGGTCCTGCGTGTCGCCATCAGCGAAGGCGGGGATCACGAAAAGCGAGGCTCCGAGCGCGCGGGCCAGCACATCCGCCAATTCAGTTTTGCCCACGCCGGGAGGGCCATGCAGCAGTACGTTCACGCCCACGCGCCGGTCTTCGATGGCCTTGCCCAGCAGTTGTTGCAGCATCCGCACATCCTGGTCGATGTGGGCGAAGTCGGAGCGCTCCAGGCTGCCTTTCGGCGCCCGCGGCACCAGCCGCGAAATGGCCTCGGCGGCGGACTCGAGGGGGCTGAGCAGGCCCGCCATCAGGCCCTGGGGAATCTCCAGCCGGGCCTCGAGCGGCGAGCCGATGGATCGGCGGGCCACGAGCAGGCCAGATCGCGCGAGCGGTGCCTTCGGGTCTAGCAACGATTCCGACGTTCCTGCTTCCACGCCGAGCAGGATGTCGAGGTTGAGCCGCATGACCGTATCGATGCAGTCCAGCAGCAGCGGGCGAATGGCGGCATGCAGCGTGCCATCGAGCCGGCTGGCGATTCGAAGGAAGAGAAGCAGGGTTTCGAGTTCGCCCAGCCCGGCTTCGCGGCCGAGCAGTTGAAGGTTGCGAAGGAGGATGCCCCCGTCCGCCGGCTCCGCACAAAGTGCCTGGATCCTTGTCTCGATCACCTCTTCAAAAGGCTTGCTTGTGCACTCACCGCGGATGCCGAGGTAACCGAAAAGCGCGGGCAGCGGGTCGTTTCCGCTTGGCCCGGCCAGCTGGTTCGCCAGCTCCGTCCCGCCGACCACTCCCGTGACGGTGAGCGCCCGGCAGACGAAAAGCTGCGGTAGGCTCCCGCAGATGCGGGCAAGGAAGTCCTTGCCGAGGCCGAACCCTTCGACGAGTGGAGACTGACGGTGGCGCATCGCCCTTCCTCTGTATTGCTGGGGTTGCGAAGGGTGCGCCATGCCTGCGACATCGGATGTCGCAGCGAAAGGGCAACGTTGAGGCCTGTCCAAGACGAGGACCTGGGGTAATGGCCAAGAAAACGCTCTCCAAGTCGAAGCTCATGGCCTACCGCCAGTGCCCCCGGAGGCTCTGGCTGGAGGTGCACCGGCCGGACCTGCGCGAGGACTCCGCCTCTTCGCAGGCGCGATTCGATGCCGGCCACGAAGTGGGCGAGATCGCGAGACGCATCTATGACCCCCAAGGCAAGGGCGCACTGCTGGACCTGGATGTCCTCGGCGTGGACGGGGCGATCAAGCAGACCAAGGCTTTGCTGCCAACGCGCGTGCCGATCTTCGAGGCCGGCTTTGTCGCCAGGAGGGTGCGGGCCTTCGCGGACGTGCTGCTGCCGGTCCGCCGGAAGGGCCGGACGGCCTGGCGCATGGTCGAGGTCAAGTCCTCGACCTCGGTGAAGGACTACCACCGTGACGACGTCGCCACCCAGGCGCTGCTGGCGACGGAGTCGGGCGTGGACCTGGCCGAGGTCGCCGTGGCGCACATCGACAGCCGATGGACCTATCGGGGGCGCGGCGATTACTCGGGCCTGCTGGTCGAGGCGGACCTGAGCAACGAGGCGCTGGACCGGGGCAAGGAGGTGCGCCGGTGGATCAAGGAGGCGCACGCGATAGTCGACCAGCCCAAGGAGCCGGACGTCCGGACCGGGCGGCATTGCAGCACGCCCTACGAGTGCGGTTTCCATGGGTACTGCAGCGCAAGGGAGCCCCCGGCCACGGTGCCGGCGGCATGCTTGCCGCGCGTCCAGACGGCAGCGCTGCGGGCCTTCCTTGATTCAGGCCCGGCCATCGAGATGGCCGATGTGCCGGATGGGCTGCTAAACGAGCGCCAGCGCCGGGTGAAGGATGTGACGCTGTCGGGCAAACCCTACTTCGACAAGGCAGGCGCCCGGCGGGCGCTGGCAGGCGATGGCCGGCCGGCGTACTTCCTTGACTTCGAGACGGTGATGTTCGCCGTTCCCAGATGGGCGGGAAAACGGCCCTACCAGCAGATCCCGTTCCAGTTCAGCCTGCATCGGCTCTCGATGTCGGGCGCGCTGGAGCACACGTCCCATCTGGACCTGAGCGGCGAGGATCCGTCGCGGGGGTTTGCGGAGGCGCTGGTGGCAGCCTGCGGAAAGCGCGGGCCGATTTACGTTTACAACGTGGGGTTTGAGCGGGCGCGGATCATGGAGCTTGCCCAACGGTACCCAGCACTCTCCGGATCATTGACTGCTCTGGTCACGCGATTGCGGGACCTGCTACCCGTCGTGATGGACCACTACTACCATCCGGCGCAGGAGGGGAGTTGGAGCATCAAGGCTCTATTGCCCACGATCGCGGCAGATCTTCACTACGAAGGCCTCGATGGTGTGCAGGACGGAGGGATGGCCATGGCGGCATATCAAGAGGCAATCGATTCCCGTTGCCCGTTCGAGCGGAGGGAGTCCCTCAAGGCTCAGTTGCTGCGCTATTGCGAACGGGACACGCTGGCCCTGGTCAGCGTTTGGACCTTCCTGCGCTCATGATTGGGAGCGGGCAAGATAGCGGGGCTGGTGTTCTCCAGAAGGCACACTGAGAACCGTTGCTCCACAGGATCAAGGCAAGGATAAAGGCGAGAAAATGGCCACGAACGGACTGTCAGAGGAGTTCATCACCGCTTTCCGGGCGGCGGAGTCAGGCCATCGGGAAGCTATCAAGGAGTGTTATACGGTCCCGCCCCTCCGGACCAAGACCATGCTCGGGGAAGGCGGTGTCCTCCAGGACGCTTGCCATCACTTGGCCAACACGCTGGACTTGGCGCTGGAATACAAGCGGGAGTGGTACACGATTGACGCGCTGTTCGTTTCTGGGAAGGAGCTGATCTATCCCGACGGATCAGTCGCTTCGGATGGACACCGTCTTTGGTATCCGTCGCGGCTGGACGTGCTTGTCGAGCACGAGAATAAGGGAAATCTGGAAGAAGAGATGTGGAAGCTGCTTTTCTGGTACGCCAAGCTGAAGGTCATCATCGGCTATGACTTCTGCGAAAACGAGTACGACGAAAAGCTGGGACGCGGCCAGGCAGGAGCCAAGCGGGATTGGGCGCCTAGAAAGATCCAACAATTACGAGGCATGCTCCGCGAAGTCCATGGTGCGGACGGAGATGGTGCCGAGTACCTATTGATCCTGGGGAACCGCGGGGCGTGGGCAGATGATTCGCCGGTCGCCTGGCGCTGGTGCAGGCTTGACGATGACAGCAGCGAGTTGGTTCCCCTCGGCTAGGCCTCGGTGAGTGCTTCGTTCTGATTGCCGATAAAGCGTTGTATTTCCGCGGTGCCCGCGGCTGTGACAAGAGACCCAGGGAGAATGGATTTATCCGGTGCGTCCATGCCTTGTCCCATCAGGGGCGTACGGAGCGTCGTACCCGCCTTGGGTCATGACCTATGAACCCGGTGGTCGGACTCCCTAGGGCCGGATCAAGAGGCCGCCTGCAGATATCGTGCCCTGAGGTAGTTCCGGTAATCCGCACTGCCAGCTTCCTTAGCGTTCAATGCGGAAAAGAGCTCCTGATAGGACATGGCCATAAATCCGATCTCCGATCCCACGGCATCGGCGAATGAACTGATCTCCGAACGGTGCAGCGTACCCTCCGGCCCTTCGCAATCCATGTAGATATAAAAGAGGCGGAAAGCCCTGCCCAAGTTCACGGCCAGCCCAAGCGAATGCTTCAAGAGCTGGCTGGCATCCAGATGTGTGAACTGAACATCCTTCGATTGCATGCTCCCGGCGAGCTTCTGGCACTGCTGTAAACCGGCCCTGCTCCATACGCCCTCGCCAGCTGGGAAGTATTTCTCCTTGAAGACGGGGGCGCTGCCCTTCTTCGGCGTCAGCCACTCCGTGAACTTGCTTTCAATGCCAACGACGTCTCCGCCGGAGAGCTCAATGACAACGTCGAGGTTGGGAGGGTTGCCGGGTAGCCCTGTCGGATACTGGGCCTCGAATCGAACCAAAGCATTTTTGGTATCGGGCAATCCAAGAGCCGAAAGCAGATGGGTGTTCGCCACTCCTGCCCAGAAATCGAAGAAGTTCACCGCAAGGGCAGACGAGGAATGAAGCGCCCTCATCTTGGCGGGTGATGAGGGCGAGTCCTGGAGTTCGGAGCCGCTGCCACTGAGGAAGGCTGATTTCGTGGCTGGCCTCATGGACTGGAAGAGATTCTCCTCGTAGCTGGCCAGATAGCCTTTGTCGTCAGGCTCAAGGCCGATTGATCTCGCCCAAGCGATCTGTCTGGAAACAACCGCTGCTTTCGTGTTCATTGTTCCGCGTCCTAGATTGTGGAAGGCCTTCACGCGTGATGGTCATCGAAGGATCTCCCGGCCTCGTGGCTAAGCCAGAACCCTAGTGGGCATGAACGTACTCGCGCCCCAGAATCGGGCAGTCGAGCGCATCCATCATCTCCGAGGTCACGGCCGCGATATCAGTAGTGGTCGTTAGCTCCCGTGCAACGCGCCCGCTGTCGTCGCACAACCACATGCGGCCGCGGGAATCAGTGGCAAGAAAGACTTCACAATCCCCGCTGGAGAGCAGGTAGGCCAACTCCTCGCACGGAGCGGGCCCTGGCAGCTCTTGGAGGCAAAAGAAGACGTCAATCTTCATCTCTGCCATGTCAGCCAAAGTGACCACCTGTTCCACCAAGTGGTCGGCCATCGCCTGGAACGGGGTCTGTGGGCAATGCATGGGTTTCTCCAGCGTGCCATCAACGCACAACGGGGTAGAGGATCTCGCCATGGTCCGCGTCGGGATGGACTAGCATCAGATCCACCACCATCGGCAACAGGGTGCCAAGGATCGTGGCCCCATCCTTGACTTGCTGGCGATTGATGCCACTGTTCCACGTCGCGCCGCCATGCACGAGCTGGTTGCGCAGGACGTAGAGCCTGTCGAAGACGATCGAAAGCACCTTCGTGGTGTCCTTCTCCATCAACGCACCAAGCGCCGCGCGCTTGCCGGCCTCGAAGCCCTCTCGCCAGGACTCGGTCTGGTCCCATGTTTGCTGGGCCATCCAGAAGGGCTGGTAGACGTGCTTGTTCTCGATGAGCGTGCGGATTGGGCCGCTGAACTGGCCGAAGATGGCCGCATGCAGGCGGCCGTCCTGGTCGAGGGCAACCAGCCGTGCGAGGAACTCGCGCAGCCGGCCGCGCTCGGTTTCACCGGCGCCAATCTCGCGGGCGTACGCGGCGTTCAGGGCGATCCACAGGAACAGGAACCGGGCATCCGGGTCGTCCGGCTCCGCCTCCGCGCGCGCCAGCCAGCTCAGGGCGCGGTGGATGCGGACGCGCCAGGCGTCCGGAGTGGCCTCCTGCGGGATGGCCTTGAAGCGTTCGCGTAGTTCGGCGGCGGTTGGCATGGGGCGAGGTTAGCAAGGCCGTGGCTCCTGACTCACCCACGGGTGTGTGGCAGCCAGAGACTTTTTCTCAGCCGGGTGGCGCTCCTTCGCGCTCAGGCCTTGCCGCGTCGTCGTTTGTCCCACTGGATGAGTGCCTTGTGTGCACCGTCGGCGTGCCGAGCACGCTTGAAGGCGGCAAACCCTTCGAACGGGTGCACCCAGGGCAGCGACGACGTACCGTCCCACATCGAGATGGGGGTGTCGTCGAATGTGCTGAGTTTCAGCCGCCCGCTCCCCGGTATCGATTGCACCCGGTAAACGGTTGCCGACACGCTGATGAGCCCTTGGGCGGCCAGGGCATCGCTGGGCAGCAGGGCAAGGAAGTCGCCGTTCAGGGAGGCGAGAGGCCCCATGCCCCGGGCAAGGTGCCGGAGCATGTCCTGCAGGGATTGCTGGATCCCGGCCAGGCGGCCGAGGAAGTATTCGCGCTGGGCGGCGTCGAGGCTCTCGACGAATTGGGTGTCGCTGGTGAAAGGCTTCATGGCCATCTCCTTTTGGGTGATTGCCGCCAGCACAGCCATCCGGGGATGGTCCGCTTTAGCTGCACTTGTATCCCGCCCGCAAGCTGGTGGCTCAAATCGGCGGCTTGGAGAAACGATTGAGTTTGGCGGCTTTCGCCTGGAGGGGCTTCAGGGCTTACCCGCAGATGTTGGCGCGCGCCTGCGGGAACGGGAACCAGGGGTCGGGTAGGTCGCCGCGCTCCCATGCGAGGCGCAATGCCCTGATGGGCGTTGCCAGCCCCCTGGAACGCTTTACCAGTATTTGTGGATCGCTCCGGACGTTGTCCCCTGAACCGGCGATGGCTCCTTGCGGCGAAACTCAAGACCAGGTGCCTGCAGTCTCATCGGCTGGGACAATGCCCCGCCCGCATAGCTGACGCTGTCCCCAGTCGACGAGGGCCCGGTGCAGGCAATCCTTCGCGCGGATGCGATCCGAGTACCACAGTCGCCAGATCGGCTTCGCCTTGTCGAAAAGCAGGACGTGCCAGTGCTGGTCTTGGAGGCCCTCTTCCTCCAGCTTGGCCCGGATCTGCCCAAAGTAGTCGGTCTTCGAAGCCTCCCTGCCGGGCACCATCAGTTCTCCGTAGTAGGGAAGCAGTGCGGGCGCACAAGCCTGAAGGGTCAACAGCGGGTCCCTGAACTGGACACAGCGGTTCCACCAGAACGTCTTGAGGAACCAGGATCTCCGGCGCAACAGTTTCGGCACGGATCGACTGAAGGCCAGTACCAAGGCAGGATCAAGCTGGAACGCATTCACCAGCAGGTGTTCGGCCTTCCGTTGGTCAATGCAGCGCTTGGCAAGTTTGATGAGGTTTCGTACGAGCCAATCCCAGGCCAGCAGGTCGGCGTTTGTTGGAAACTCTGGCGGGATCATTCCTGCCAGTCGCCGGGTCCGCAGCGCATCCGCGAGTTCGGCAAAGGCTGCTTTTGCGCGGATTGCGACCCAGCCAACCCATGCCCAGTCACTCAGCGGGCGATCCAAGCGAAAGCCGAACGCCTTTGGCGGCTTCACGGGAAGCGCGTGCCGCGCCTCGATCGTCCCGTTGCCGGCGATGTCGTACTGGACGCATCCGAAGCAGGTGATGCGCCGGCCGATGCCGATGCTCTCCACGATGAAGCCGCGCCGGAACCGACCAAGCAGGTCGGGCCACATCCGCGCCAGAGCCTCGCACAGGGCCCTGGTCAGTCCCAGTTCGCGAAGCTCCTGCGGGATGGGCTGCTGGCTGGCCCATCGCACCAGGTTCGAAGGCAGCGGCCGGCGTGGTCGCCTGACCACGCAATCCTCGAACAACCGGATCCTCAGGATTCGCCGGGGATCTGGGAGGGCCATGCCGTTCATCGCCGAGTCCTCTTGTCCTACTGCGCCGGAAATGCGCCAGGCAGGGCCACGTTGAGCTCCCCGTAGCGAGCCACCGCCAGCGCAAGCGCCACCTCCTCCTCGTCGGCCAGTTTGACGCCAAGGCCGTCGAAGACCGCCAAGGCCAGTCCGACCAGCGTCCCGGAGTCGTGCAGGTGCAGCCGCAGGTGCTCGAAGTAGGACTCTGCTGCCTTCTTCAATTCCGCAGGTAGCAGTCCAAGGAGATCGTGGATGGTGGCCGCTGGTTGGTCGTCGCGAACGATGAGGGTACGCAGGGCCGGGACCATGGCCTCGACAAGCGCCGGAACTTCCGAGAAGTCGAAACTGTCCGGCGGGCGACGCGAGAAAACCGGTTCGTCCAGGTCGAAGAAGCTGGCATCCATGGACGAACCGCCCTTAAGCATCGAAGGATGCGGAACTGGCACGGAGCAGGCGACACGGGCGGATCCCATGGAACGGACCGGGCCCGCCTTGGCCACCATCCCCGCCGGCATCATGGATGGAACCTTGACCATCAAGGGAAGCGACCCGGCACGGTCCTCCTCGGCGCGCTCGTGGACAAGGATGGCCGATGTCTCGCGGGTCAGCAGGCCGTGTGCCAGGGCGATGGCTTGTCGCGCACCCTTGCCGGCCGCCTCGTAGCGGGCCTGACCGAGAATGGCCAGAAGGGCGTCGTCCCCGGCTGGCCTCCGTGCCTCGAGCGAATGGCTGGTGCCACCGACTTGCACCACCACCGGGCCCGTCGGCCTTGCGTTGGCGACTACGGCGACTTCAAGGGCGTCGCCCGGATAGACCGGGGTCATCGGCAAGACCTCTGCGTTGCCTCCGGGCCAGGACAGCGTGACCGGCAGCGGCGCAGGATGTCGCGCCCGGCGGGCCATGCGCGCAGCGGCCGCGTCGATGGGCTCCCCGAGGATGGACCGCTCGATGAGCGCGCCGGTGCCGTGGGCCAGCGGCCGAAGGACCTCGACGCCCGCGCTGCTGCCGACGGCAACGACGAACACGCGAATCCCGGCTTCGGCCAGCGCCTCCCTGGCTCCCGCAAGGTCGCGGAGCTGGACGGCTCCGTCCGTTACCAGGATCACCACGCGGGTGCGATTCTCACGCCTTTCGCCGAGGTCCTGGGCAGCGCGCAGCAGGGAGGCGCCCATTTCCGTGCCCCCGAGATTGGCCTCGAGGCTTCCGGCCAGTTCGTCGAGCGCCTGGCGAACGGCGGACCTGCAGGGCATGAGGCGGCGAAACACGGGTCGGAGGGTGGAGCCGAAGCGCAGAACCTGGATGCGATCCTCGGCGCCCAGCAGCCCGGCGATGGCTCGCACAGCGTCGCGGCTCTGCATGATGGCGTCGCCCGCCATCGAGCCCGAGCCGTCCAGCACCAGGCAAAGGTCCATCGGGCCAGGCGTGGCCGCCTTCTCCGGGACCGGGCCGGTGAGGTTGGCGAGGAACAAGTCGCCGTGTTGGATGACGTCCAACGCAGGCGGCGGAACGGCCAAAAGATCGAACTGGAGGACGACATCCCGATCCAGATAGGCCGACGGAATCGAGATCCGGGTGGTGCTGGCACGGGCCTCGAACTGGACTGCGTGGCTCGGGCAGCTCATCGCCGAGCCGTGGAGCAGCCCTTCGATCTCGACGGCCACGGTCAGCGGATGTTCGGCGGCAATATCGGACTCGGGCCGCTCGAAGTCCTCGAGGGACCACTCGCCGTAGCGGGGCCGCAGCACGGTGGGGAGGCGGAACCAGGCGGACGAACCCGCCACCGGCACCCGGGCGGCGAAGCGCAGCCGCACCGTGGCGGCCTCGCCGGGCATCAGGTTGCCCAGCGACAGCGTCACGATGCCGGGCTCTGGCGTCTGCACCAGGATGGCGGTGTCGCCTTCGGACAGGGCCTCGCCGTAACGCTCCTCCGCGGCTCCCGACGCGATGACCTTGGCGGCCAGCCGCTTCCCGCCGATCTCAGCGTCGAGACCGAGGAAGGCTGCATCCGGTGGCATCGGAAACGTGAGCAGCGCCTCGATGGGCTGGTCGTTGCCATTGCGGAATTGGTGTTCCAGCTCGAAGCGGGACACGAGGTCGCGGATTCGGACATCGACCCGGGTCTGCTGGAGCGGCTGGGTCGGGGCGCCAGCGTGGGAAAGGGCGTTCATGGAAGCGGCCTTCTGGTCAGTCTTCATCTGAGGGGTCTTCCCGGGTTAGTTCGGCGTGCGCCGCCTGGACGGCCTGGAAGAAGCGGCGTAGCCGGGTGGTATCCAGCCCGGCGCGCTCCGGTGCGACCACCAGCTCGATGCCATCGGCCACGATCAGGTGGGAGCGGACCTCGACCCCCCCGGGGCGGGCGGTACTGACGGGCGGGGCCCGGCGGGCGTCGAGCAGGTCGGCGATCGCCTCCAGGGATAGGCCGGCCTCCTGCCATTGGCGTATGCGCAGCAGGGCCGACAGGTGGTCGGCCCCGTAGGTGGCCGCGCGGGTCTCGCCTTGCGGCCGCGGCAGCAGCCCCCGCTGGATGTAGTAGCGGATGGAGCGCTGCGGGACGCCGGACTGGGAGCTGAGCTGTTGGAGGGATAATTTCATTAGGACACCATTGATGTCATAAAGACTGGCATTAATTAGGCGGGCTGTCAAACACGCCTATGAATGACCAGGGACCGCTCCTCTTCGCGCCAAAGGCAGATGCGCGAGCACATGCGGCACCGATTGATCCGAATTGAATGCAACCGGAGCGCGGGGCCACAGGAGTTCTTGGAGAGAAAGAATCAGATCCGAGTCCGACAAGTGAGAAAAACTCTCACAGCGCCGGAACCGGGACGGCGCGCCGACTGGAGGATCCCAGCCATGTAATCTCGTCCTAGCGACCAAGTGTCGAGCGCGGCACCGGAGTTAGGATCGCTGCATCAAGGATGCCTGCGAATGCCAGCATGACGGTATCGCACCAACTCTCCCGGGGAATATTGCTCGTCCTTGTGGAGAACTGCGGAATCGATGGAAATCCAATGACCAGAGATGAATTTGAAAAGAGTCTCTCGACCCAGGGGACGCGAGTTCGCTCCTGCCACGATTCTGGCCTTGTCGGTGAATCCACTGGGCGCGTTCGCGAGGATGGGGACGGTCTCATGGTGCAGGTCCGGTTCCCGGGCCAACAGCCGAGATTCGAGATGGCGGAGGACCTCGAGCCGGCAGAGGTCGAGCTGGACGACATGGAGCAGGTCCTTGCAGGCAGGTTCGCCAGCGCGACCCATCTAAGGAAGCGACTGACATCTGTCCAGCTTGCCGGCCAGATCTCGGAAATGATCTACAGTCTGGACACGACCGAAACCCAGTTCATGCCGCACCAGTTCAAGCCGCTCCTGGCGCTACTGGATTCGCCGTCGAAGGGCGTCCTGATTGCCGATGAAGTAGGTCTCGGAAAGACCATCGAGGCAGGCCTGATATGGACGGAGCTTCGCTTCAGGATCAATGCGAATCGGCTCCTGGTCGTCTGTCCGGCAGTGCTGACGGAAAAATGGAGGCAGGAACTCCACCGGCGCTTTGGCACGAGTGCCCAAGTCATGAGCGCCAAGGAGCTCCTGCAACACATGCAGCAGGGCGAGGCGGCTCCGAGGGTTCCGGCCGTCATTTGCAGCCTTCAGGGCATAAGGCCGCCGTCGGACGCACTGGACCCCGATTCAGAGGCCACTTCCGCCGTAGCGCGCCTAGCGAGGTTCCTAAACGAGTCCCAGGGGCAAACCTTGTTCGATCTAGTGGTGATCGATGAAGCCCACTACCTGCGGAACCATCAGACATCCTCGGCATTGCTTGGACAACTGCTAAGGCCGGTGGCTGAGTACTTTGTCCTGCTGTCCGCAACACCCGTCAACAACCGCAGCACGGACCTCTTCAATCTCGTTTCGCTTGTCGACCCCGACCAGTTCAGGTTCGAAGGTGAGTTCGAGAGCATCTTGGGCGCGAACCGGCCCTTGGTTCGGTTGGCGAATCAACTCAAGAGGCCTGATGCGAGCATAAAGAACGTGCGGGATGCGCTCCAAGAAGCAGGGGAGCACTGGCTCTTCAGTGAGAGCGAAAGCATAAAGCTCCTCGCGCAATCACTTGAGGACCGATCGGACGACGAAGTCCTTTCACCGGAAGAGCGAGTAGACGTAAATCACCGCCTGGAGCGAGTGAACCTTCTCGGACAAGTGATCGTAAGGTCACGGAAGCGAGAGGTTCTGGAGAACCGGGTGGAGAGGAAGGTCAGGAACTTTGCGGTTCCGATGACTGCCGCAGAACGGGAGTTCTATGAGCGCGTCACGGAATCCGTCATTTCCTACGCCCTGAACAATGGTGGCGCCAGGGGTTTCTTGCTCGCCACGCCGCAGAGGCTGATGTCCAGCTGCATGTATGCGGCAGCGGCCCGATGGCTTGCGAGAACTGACGAATGGGAGCAGGGAGAGGTCGAGGAGTTCGCATACGATGCATTCGGCGAGGACGAGGTTTCCGCCGGAGTTTCAGATGTGTCGAGCTATGTTGCAAGGTCGCTCAACGGGCATATAAGCCTTGAAGCGCTCCTTGAGCACGACTCCAAGTACATGAAGCTCGAGGCGCTGATTCGCGAGTACATCCATAGCTATCCCGGTGAAAAGATCATCGTCTTCAGTTACTTCAGGGGAACGCTAACTTACCTGTCCAAGCGACTTGGCGAAGTGGGCATCTCGAACCTTGTGGTCATGGGGGGCGACGACAAGCAGGCGCGGATTGATGAATTCCGTGAGTCAAGCCGCTATAGCGTCCTTCTGGCCTCCGAGGTCGCAGCCGAGGGCGTCGACCTGCAGTTCATGAGGTTGTTGATCAACTACGACTTGCCCTGGAATCCGATGCGGATCGAGCAGCGGATAGGTCGAATCGACCGAATTGGGCAGCAGGCGCAAGCCATATCAATCGCCAACCTAGTCTATGAAGATACGATCGACGATCGCATCCTGACGAGATTGTTCGAAAAGCTGCAAATCTTCGAAGATGCCCTCGGCTGTACCGAGGATGTCCTGCAGGACGGGATAAGCCTGCTCACCCGGGATTTGCTCAACGAGCACCTCACGCCGGCACAACAGGAACTCCGTATCGACCAGGCAAGGGCCGTGATGGAGCAGAATCGGCGCAATCTTGAGGCGATCCAGGCGCATGAAGCTGACTTCGTCGGACTTGGTGAGTTCGTCCGGAATAAGGTCGCTCATGCCAAGAGCACCCAGCGGAGAATTACGGATGAAGACCTCCAGCTCCACATCCGGGAGTACTTGGAAGAAAACGCGCCTGGGTACTCAATGCGGATGGATCCAGGCAGCCAAACGGGATCGATCCAGCTCGGACCCGAAGCGACCGCGAGGCTTATTCGTTTCCGGGAAGCTCGCCAGCTCCCGCGATCAAGGCTAGAGAGTGGAAGCGAGTCTGATGTCGTCATCAGGAACCACGTCAATCGCGGAGTACATGCGGCAAGGTATGAGCTGATCAATCAGTACCACCCCCTAGTCCGCATGATTGCCGAGCATGAGAGTCGGACCCAGCACAGGGACTTGGTGGTGGCTGCAGAGGTAGATGCAGGCGAACTTGGGCCTGAAGTCGTGCCCGGGGATTACGCATTCGCCGCAGAAACCTGGCAGTTCGACGGAGCTCGGCGCGAGGAGACGATACGCGCCTTCTTCCTGCCGGTCCTTGGCGGAATGGAGATCAGCGGAGAGCCTGGATTTGACCTAATCAATGCGCTGCGGTCACAGACAAGGGACTGGATCGATGTGAATCGATGCCTGACCGACAAGCTACATGCCAATAGGTTGCTGGAGGATGCAAAGGCCGCACTGTTGCGGCAGTTTCGGGATGCCAGGAGGCTCTTCCAGGCAGAGAACACCGACCGCATTCGAATCCAGCGCGAGAGCCTAAGGCGCCATCTGGAGCGGCGAACTGACGCGCTACGGGTGGCCATGGCCAGGGTGAGTGAGTCCCATCGTGTGAACTACAAGCGCATGGCAGAAGGACAAATCCGGGAGTTGCGCCAGAAGCACGATGTGGCGGTCGCAGCACTGGACCAGAGGGAGGAGCCCAAGGTCATGCGTAGCGGCTTGGTGTCCGGCTTCGTTCGAATCAGGGGTTGAGCTCGTGGAAAGATCCAGGGGAAGGGGTGGGAACAAACTTGGTGATTTGGCCCCTGATTTCCTTGCCAAGTGGAAATCAGTGAAGACAGGCGGGGCGAATGCCGCAGCAGGGCCAGCCGAGGGGGAGGTCCTGTCCCGGGATGCAACGGAAATCGAACAGACCCTTCGGAGCTGGAAGAAAGGCGCGCCGGATGTCGCCGTTCGGAAGGGAGTTTCAGTTGGGCGAGTCGATCACGGGAAAAGGCGTGATAAGCCGGGGCAAGCCGAGCGAATTGAGCCCGCGAACGGGCGTGCCAAAGAGTACCTGCCCGTGGCGCCTGCGATACAAACGCCTGTAGCCCCGCCCATGCCGAAGCCTCTTCGGGAACGATTAGCCGACGCGTCGGCCGATCCGGACAGAATGCGCATTTCAGCGGCGATGTCTAAGGCGCGAAACCGAACAAGTCCGGCCCCAGTTGCGGAGGACGCGGCTGGGAAGCTGGCAATCCTTGGCTTGGATTTTGGGACGGCTTTCACGAAGGCCGTGGTCCGTTGGGCAGGTCGGCACTACGCAGTGGATTGGTCTGCTGCAGTGGAAGGAGAGGATCGTCACCTGCTGGCTTCGGTGTTTAGCGAAGGCCCTGGTGGTACATGCGTGCTTGGTGCCGTCGAGGCGCCAAACTGGACGGTTCACGATGGAATCAAGGTCAAGATACTGGAGTCAAGCCAAGACACCTTAAGAGTGAACACCCTGGCAGATGCAGTGATTTTCATTGCGCTAGCCTTCCGCTACGTGGGGAGCTGGCTGTCGTCAAGCGGCATCGCCACGACGACCGGTATTCGGTGGCGGCTGCACGTTGGGCTGCCGACGAAGTCATGGGATGACAATCCCACCACCGACGCTTTTCGTGCCGCGGCACAGGCTGGTCGAGTACTCGCGCTTGCGCCGGGCCCGATAAGCCGGGCGGCTGCAGTTGGGGCGTTGAGAATGATCGATCAAGTCGACCGTCCGGCCGTTGACGTGCTTCCCGAGTTTGCCTGTCAACTCTATTCCTACCTTCGGTCAGCCGAGCGAAGGGAGGATCTGCATGCGCTGGTGGATGTAGGCGCGGGCACGCTTGACGTTGCGTACTTCAATGTCTTCAACAAGGAAGGGGAAGAGTTTCTTCCCGTCTTTTCGTCCGAGGTCGAGCGCCTTGGAGCCCATTATTTAATCGCTGCTCTTGCGGGCCATGGCAATGGCTGCGACTGGGAGGATGGTGAGTCATCTTTATCAAATGAACGCGTGGCGCAGAAGATTGGCTGCACCGAGGATGAAGTTGAGAGCCGCCGCTCCCTCTACTTGAGCGCTGTCGCCGCTGTGTTCAACAAGGCGACAAGCGATGCAATGAGAATCTACCCGACATCCCCGGCCGTTCAGGGCCGGGGTAGGCTCCGCCTCTTCTTGTGCGGTGGCGGAAGTCGTATTGGCTCGTTGAGGGAGCGGTTTGGACGAATTGCCGGCGAATCGGAAGGTGTCTTTCGTATGAAGTTCCAGGTCTCGGAGATCGTCAGGCCGCGTGATATTGTCGGTGGTGACGAGACTGGTTTCGACCGCCTTTCCGTGGCATATGGGCTGAGCCAGAATGCGGCCAACATCGGCTACGTTATGCGTAGCGCGACCCTTGAGCCGGTCCTGCCCAGTGAGCGAACCGAGGGAAAGGACCGGGACGACGATCGGTGACATAGGTCTTCATGCGCGCGGTATTTCGCCGTCGCCATTGGAGCCCTGTATTTATGTCTGTTCATCCACGAGGCGTCCTCGCAAGGTCTTCGACAATTGGCCTTGGAGCGCTTCACGCTCGAACAGCTTCGCCCTAAAGTTGAAATCGCTATCTATCTGCACAATCAGGAGCTGCTCAAAGTCACCCTGGCTCTTGACGAATACCTTGTTGGATGATTTCTCCGGGGAAATGGTCTTGACTTCAACCAGTCGCCCACCGATCGTTCCGTCTGAACCCGGGTGATGCGTGCCATGCCGACGCAGGCCCCATTTCACCTCTGCATATAGCTCGCCGAGTTCTCCCCAGATCTGGAGATATCGGCCCGTATTCTCAAAGTGGCGAGAAGCACAGTCGACGAGTTCCTCGAGGATTCTCGCCTGTTCCAGAACGCTTAGTGGATAGCCATCGCGGCCAAAGCTGCGATCCTCGGTTAGTGCGGGCTCATCAACGCCGTCGTCCTCCAGTTGAGATGAGATCCAGTCCCAGCTGATCCATTCACCGTCATCCCAAACGTCGTCGCCTGCGTAAGCTTCCCCGTCAAGCACACAACGC
>NZ_KZ679105.1 GCF_003024235.1 Arenimonas caeni
CACCGCGCCGGCCGCCCAGGGCCAGCGATGGCGGGCCGGACGGGCCTCGGCGGCCACGGCGGCGGCGATGCCCTCGGCCAGCGTGCCGGGCATCAGCCGCAGGTCGTCGCCGCGCAGGCCGGCCGACGCCAGCTGCCAGCGCTCCAGCTGCGCCCGCAGGGCCGGGTCGCTGGCCAGCCGGCGCTCGAGGAAGCGGGCCTGGTCGGGCGGCAGTTCGCCGTCCATCCAGGCGCTCAGGTCCTCATGCAGTTTCGGGTCGTGCTGGCTCATGGGCGCACTCGCTCTTTGTCCATCAGGGGGCGCAGGCGGGCATCGATGGCCTCGCGGGCGCGGAAGATGCGCGAACGGACGGTGCCGATCGGGCACTGCATCAGCTGCGCGATCTCCTCGTAGCTCAGGCCGTCCACCTCGCGCAGGGTGATGGCCTGGCGCAGTTCCTCGGGCAGGCCGGCCACCGTGTCGGTGACGGCCTGTTCGATTTCCTGGCGCAGCAGCTGGTGCTCCGGGGTGTCGTGGTCGTGCAGGCGACCCCCGTCGGCATGGTGCTCGGCGTCCTCCGCGGCGATGTCGGCGGTGGGCGGGCGGCGCTTTGCGGCAACGAGGTGGTTCTTGGCGGTGTTCACGGCGATCCGGTAGAGCCAGGTGTAGAACTGGGCCTCGCCGCGGAAGTTCGCCAGCGCCCGGTAGGCGCGGATGAAGGCTTCCTGGACGATGTCCTGGGCCTCGGCATGGTCGGGCACGAAGCGGTACACCACGGCGCCGATGCGGTGCTGGTACTTGCGCACCAGCAGGTCGAAGGCCGTGTTGTCGCCCGCCTGCACCCGTTTGACGAGGGCCAGGTCCAGTTGATCTTCGCCCATCCGGGCCGCTGCTCCTGCGGCCATCCGGGCCGCTCCATGGACATCGCCGGCCCGGGAAAGTTCCGCCCGGCACGCCGGCCGGCGTTGACCCCCCGGGGCCTGCCCCGGATGATACGGGCTTCCTTCCCTACCCCAACGTATGGAGCCCGCCATGTTCGACGGACTTCGCCTCGCCCACTGGCAGGCCGAGCAGCGCCCCGATGGCATCCTGGTGCTGACGATCAACCGCGCCGACCAGGGCGTGAACGCCCTGTCCCGGGCCGTGCTCGACGAGCTCGAGTCGATGCTCGAGCGCATCGCGCTGGAACTGCCCAAGGGCCTGGTCATCATTTCCGGCAAGGCCGCCGGCTTCATCCCGGGCGCCGACATCAAGGGCTTCGGCGACATCGCCGCCAAAGGCCAGACCGAGGCCTGGATCCGCCACGGCCAACTGGTGTTCCAGAAGCTGGCCGAGCTGCGCTGCCCCACCGTCGCCGCGATCCACGGCCACTGCATGGGCGGCGGCACTGAACTGGCCCTGGCCTGTCGCTACCGCGTGGCCAGCCGCGACGAGAAGACCCGCATCGGCCTGCCCGAGGTGAAGCTGGGCATCTTCCCGGGCTGGGGCGGCAGCGTGCGCGCGCCGCGCCTGCTGGGCGCCCCGGCGGCCATGGACCTGATGCTCACCGGCCGCGGCCTGTCGGCGTCGGCGGCCAAGGCCATGGGCCTGGTCGACCGCGTGGTCGAGCCGGCGGTGCTGCTCGACGAGGCGGTGAAGCTGGCCCAGCGCGGCGCGAAGCGCCCGTTCAAGCAGCGCTTCCTGGCCTGGGCCACCAATACCGGCCCGGGCCGCGCCATCCTCGCCCCGCAGATGGCCAAGCAGGTCGCCCGCAAGGCGCGCAAGGAGCACTACCCCGCCCCGTTCGCACTGATCGACACCTGGCGCCGCAGCGGTGGCCTGCCGGTGCACGCGGCGCTCAAGGCCGAGGCCAGGGCGGTGGTGAAGCTGGCCGGCGGCCCCACCGCCTATAACCTCGTGCGCGTGTTCTTCCTGATGGACCGGCTCAAGTCGCTGGGCGGGAAGGACCATGGCATCCAGAAGGTGCATGTGATCGGCGCCGGCGTGATGGGCGGCGACATCGCCGCCTGGTGCGCGCTGCGCGGCTTCGAGGTGACGCTGCAGGACCGCGAGATGCAGTACATCCAGCCGGCCCTGGACCGTGCGGCGCAGCTGTTCGGCAAGAAGGTGAAGGACGAGGGCAAGCGCGCCGCCACCGCCGCGCGCCTGAAGGCCGACGTCGAGGGCGCCGGCGTGGCCGACGCCGACCTGGTGATCGAGGCGATCTTCGAGAACCTCGAGGCCAAGCAGGCGCTGTTCGCGAAGGTCGAGGAAACGCTCAAGCCGGGCGCGCTGCTCGTGTCGAACACCTCCTCGATCGCGCTGGAGAAGCTGCGCGAAGGCCGCAAGGACCCGGCGCGCTTCGCCGGCCTGCACTACTTCAACCCGGTGGCGCTGATGCCGCTGGTGGAGATCGTGCGCCACGACGGCATGGACGCCGGGACCGAGCGCCGCCTGGCGGCCTTCTGCCGCGCCATCGACAAGCTGCCGGTGCCGGTGGCGGGCAC
Source organism: Arenimonas caeni (assembly GCF_003024235.1). GTDB lineage: Bacteria > Pseudomonadota > Gammaproteobacteria > Xanthomonadales > Xanthomonadaceae > Arenimonas > Arenimonas caeni. The sequence goes on from NZ_KZ679105.1 coordinate 2,466, forward strand.
GCCGGGCTTCCTGGTCAACCGCATCCTGGCGCCCTACATGCAGGAGGCGATCATCGCCTTCTCCGAGGGCATCCCGGGCCCGGTGATCGACAAGGTGGCGCTGAAATTCGGCATGCCGATGGGCCCGATCGAGCTGGTCGACACCGTGGGCCTGGACGTGGCAGCCAGCGTCGGCAGGATCATGGCCGACTTCCACGGCCAGGCGCTGCCTGACGCGTTCAAGGTCGAGGAAGGCAAGCGCGGCAAGAAGGACGGCCAGGGCCTGTACAAGTGGGAGAACGGCAAGCCCGTGAAGCCGGAGGTGCCGAAGGACTACAAGGCGCCCGAGGACCTGGAGGACCGGCTGGTGCTGCCGCTGCTCAACGAGGCGGTCAGCTGCCTGCACGACGGCGTGGTGTCCGACGCCGACCTGCTCGACGCCGGCGTGATCTTCGGCACCGGCTTCGCCCCCTTCCGCGGCGGCCCGATCCAGCACATCCGCAGCGTCGGCGCCGACAAGCTCAAGGCCCGGCTCGAGGAGCTGGCCGCCAAACACGGCGAGCGCTTCACCCCCCGCCCCGGCTGGGACACGCTCTGACCCCACGCCCCGCCTCCCCCTGTAGGAGCGCCTTCAGGCGCGAATCTTGCGGGAGGGCTTTCAGGCCCGACAACTCTGCTGTGTCCGGTTGTGGCAACTCGTGGCTTTCGCGAGTGGAGGCGACGTGTATTCGCCCCGGCCGACACGCCGTGAACCCATCCATGGGGTCTCCTCGTCGACATCCATGTCTCCGAGGCTCAGCCGGGGCGAATACACGCCACCTCCTCGAACCTGTCGTCGTGGCCGGCAGGAGAGCAACGGCGAGAGCCTCAGCGCCTCCTCGCCATCGCGAGCGTCTGGCTCTTCAAGCTCGCGACCATGCCTCGTCCCTGGAGGCCGCCCGCGAAAGTCGGAGCGACGGCGCGTTGCGTGAGGGGGTTCGAAGCGGAGGGCAGCAAGCCCGGAGCGGCCGGCGTTTGCTGCCAGGGATGGCGCTAGCAAGACGCCGGGCGACACCCCCTCACGCAACGCGGCGGCGCCACTCCGGTGGTTACCCGGCCGAAAGGGTCAACGCGAGGCTTGGCCCTCCCGCAAGCTTCGCGCCTGTGCGTCGGGCCGGTCAGCCGCACCCGACCAGGCGCAGCGTCTGGCCGGCGCGGATGACGTAGGGCGCGCGCAGTCCGTTGGCGCGGGCCAGGGCCGTGGCGCCATCGCAGCGGTGCCGGCGCGAGATGCTGCTGAGCGTGTCGCCCGCCTTGACCCGGTAGGTGCGCGTCGGGCCGCCGGTCGCGGTGGCCACCGCGGTCGGCTTGCTCGCCGCCATCAGGCTGGCCGCGAGCTGCGCCCGCGGGCCGTCCACGCAGTGGCGCTGGTACTCCGGAGGCACCGCCACCGGCACCCGCAGTTCGGTGCCGGCGGCGATCGGCACGTGCGGCTCGTAGCGCGGGTTGAGGTTGCGCAGCGTGCGGAAGTAGCCCTCGCGCGGGCCGCCGAGGCAGATCGAGAGCTGGTAGATCGAGGCCGGTGCGGCGAGCTTGAGCACCGTCGCGGCGCCGTCCACGGCCGGGAACTGCAGGCCGTACTCCTCCGGGTGCAGGAACAGCCAGGCCGCCGCCAGCACGTAGGGCACGTAGTCGCGCGTCTCGGGCGGCAGCTGGCCGTAGACGTCCGGATGCCAGAAGGATTTCTCGCCGGCGGCACGCTTGAGCCGCAGGGCGCGGCCCTCGCCGCCGTTGTAGGCGGCCACGGCGAACTCGAGCTCGTCGCCCAGTTCGGCGAAACGCTCGTTGAAATACAGCACGCTGGCGCGCGCCGCCAGCTGCGGGTCGTAGCGGGTGTCGAAGCCGTCGCGCCAGCCCAGGCCGAAACGCGCGCCGGTGGCCGGCATGAACTGCATCGGCCCGGCCGCGCCGGCGCGGGAAACCGCGTGCACCCGGCCGTTGGATTCCTTGGCGAGGATGCCGAACAGCAGCGCCTCGGGCAGGCCGGCCTGCTCGTACTCGGGCCACATCAGGAAGCGCATCTGCTGGTAGTTCTCCCAGCTGGTGATCAGCTGCGGGCGCATCCAGGTCAGCCACTCGGCCATCGCCGCGCGCACCGGCTCGTTGAGCTCGATCACCTCGCGCAGGTCGCGGCCATTGAGCAGGGCCACGCTGCGGCCCGCCGCCGGCATCGTCGCCAGCACCCCGCCCTCGCCGGCCGCGCCGGTGCGCTCCGGGGTCTCGGCGAAACCCTCGCCGTCGCCGGACAGCGCCGAGGCGCCCTGCTGCAGCAGGGCGTCGTAGGCGGCGATGAAACGCTCGACCTCGCAGCCGCGGGTGGCCTGGCAGCTGCGCGCACCGTCCATCAGCGCGGCCGAGGCCTGGCGCATCGCCTCGCGGCCGGCGGCGGTTTCGCCCGCCCGCACCTGGGCCAGGCCGGCACGGTAGCTTTCACTGGCGGCCTCGAGGGCTTCGTAGATCGGCTCGACCCGCTTGGGCACGCGCCGGGCGTCGGCGGCGGGCGGCAGGGCCAGGGTCAGCAGGGCAAGCGCGGCGATCAGGCGAAGCGACATCGTTCATCCAGGGCGTGGGGCGAGGCAGCGGCGCAGCCTATCGACCCGCCGTCCGGCCGGCAAGGAAAACCAGCCGCCCGGGCCGGCTAGAATCAGGGCAAATCCCCCGGAGCCTGCTTTCGATGAGCGACATCCTGATCGGCAAGGGCGACCAGCCCGTCCACCTGCTCGGCAAGTACGGCAACCGCCACGGCCTGGTGGCCGGCGCCACCGGCACCGGCAAGTCGGTGACCCTGATGGTGATGGCCGAGGGCTTCTCGCGCCTGGGCGTGCCGGTGGTGATGGCGGACGTGAAGGGTGACATCGCCGGCCTGGCCATGCCGGGCACCATGAACGACAGGATCGCCCAGCGCGTGCAGCAGATCGGCATCGAGGGCTACGCCAACGAAGCCAGCCCGGTGGTGTTCTGGGACCTGTACGGCAAGCTCGGCCATCCGCTGCGCACCACCGTTTCCGAAGTCGGCCCGACACTGATGTCGCGCATGCTCGAGCTCAACGACACCCAGTCGGGCGTGATGGACATCGCATTCAAGCTGGCCGACGACCATGGCCTGCTGCTGCTCGACCTCGACGACCTGCGCGCGCTGCTCAACTTCACCACCGAGAACAAGGCCGAGGTGTCGAAGCAGTACGGCCTGGTCAGCCCGCAGTCGGTGGCCGCCATCCAGCGCGCCCTGCTGCGGCTCGAGCAGGACGGCGGCAAGCAGTTCTTCGGCGAACCGGCCCTGCAGCTGGCCGACCTGATGCGCCAGGACATGTCAGGCCGCGGCGTGGTCAACCTGATCGCCGCCGACCAGCTGATCCTGCGCCCGCGCCTGTACTCGAGCTTCCTGCTGTGGCTGCTGAGCGAACTGTTCGAGACCCTGCCCGAGGTCGGCGACCTTGAAGTCCCCAAGCTGGTGTTCTTCTTCGACGAGGCGCACCTGCTGTTCGACGACTGCCCGCCGGCGCTGCGCCAGCGCGTCGAGCAGGTGGTGCGCCTGATCCGCTCCAAGGGCGTGGGCGTCTACTTCTGCTCGCAAAACCCCGACGACGTGCCCGACGAGGTGCTGGGCCAGCTCGGCAACCGCGTCCAGCACGCCCTGCGCGCCTTCACCCCGCGCGACCAGAAGGCCGTGCGCGCCGCCGCCGAAACCTTCGTGCAGAACCCGAAGGTCGACGTGGCCAGGGCGATCGGCGAACTGGGCGTCGGCGAGGCGCTGGTGTCGATGCTGATGGCCAAGGCGGTGCCGATGCCGGTCGAGCGGGCCATCATCTGCCCGCCGCGCTGCCGGATGGGCACGATCAGCGACGAGGAGCGTGCCCTGGTGCGCTCGCGCAGCCCGGTCGGCGGCAAGTACGACACCCCGGTGAACCGCGAGTCGGCCTTCGAGATGCTGGCCAAACGCGCCGAGCAGGCGGCTGCCGAAGAAGCACCGGCGTCCGCGCCCGGCGCGGCCAAGGCCCCGGCCGAGGCGCCGCGCTCGAAGTTCGACGAGTTCCTCTGGGGCACCAAGCGCCGCCAGGGCGCGGTGGAAGCCGCGGCCAAGTCGGCCACGCGCACGGTGGCCAACGGCATCGGCCGGCAGATCCTGCGCGGGCTGCTGGGCGGGCTTCTCGGCGGCAAGCGCTAGCCGGCCCGGGCTGCTAGCGTCCGCCACCTCCGCCGCCGCCGCCACCGCCGCCGGACGAGCCACCGCCGCCGCCACCCGAGCTTGAGCCGGGCGGCGAGGACGAGGACGAGATCTGCGAGCTCAGCGCGCTGCCCAGCGAGGTGCTCATGGCCCCGAGCGTCGCCATCGAACCGGCGGAGCCCCGATACCAGCCCATCGAACGCGCCGTTTGTTCGGCCTGGGCGGCGCCGACCGCCGCGGTGAAATGTTTCGTCCACGCGTCCTCGACGTCGAGCGCCAGCGCATAGGGCAGCAGGGCCTGGTAGCGCTCGGGATCGGGCGACGGCGCCTCGGGCTCGCCGGGCTTGCGCAGCCGCGCCAGCTCGTCGCGCTCGGCCACGCCCAGGTACAGGCGCAGGCCCTCGATTTCGTCCAGCAGCTTGCGCCCCTGCGGGGTCGGCGCCTTCATCAGCCAGGCGAACACCATATGCAGCACCAGCGCGAGCGCCAGCAGCACGATGATCAGCGGGATGCCGGCTCCACCAGCCACCAGGAAGGCCAGCACGCCGTAGCCGAAGGAAAACAGCCAGCCCCAGAACAGCGGCCAGCCGTTGCGCTTGAAGAAGGCCGGGTGCATGCGCTTGTCCAGCGCCTTGAGGTGGAGCAGCCGCGCGCCGCCGATGGTCGAGGCGTTGGTGTCCTTGAGCTCGATGCGCGGCCCGGCCTTGAACAAGTTCTCGAGCAGCACGCGCTGGCCTTCCGAAGGCGCCGTGGCGTCGCTGGCGAGCCGCTCGAGCGTCCAGTCCTTCCTGCCGGACTGCTCGACCACCAGTTGCCCGTGCACGGCCAGGTCGACCACGTCGGCAGCGAAGCAGCGGTCGGAATATGCCTGTTTCCACAGGTAGCGCAGCTCGCCCGGCGAGAACCCCTCCGGCGCCTCGTAGCGCGGGAAGATCGAGCCCGGCGCCGGGTCGCGTCCCACCCGGTGCCAGCTGCGCAGGTACCAGGGGAGCAGCGCCAGCAGGCCCGCCAGCGCCACCAGCACGCCGCCGTTGTCGCGCAGCAGCCAGGCAAGGCGCTGGGCGCGGCTGGGCTGCGCCACCAGGCCCTTGGGGAAGCCCACCACGATCGTCAGACCCTCGTAGGAGCCAAGCGGGCTCGTGGTGGCGAATTCGGCCACGCCGGGCGCCGGCGCCCTGACCACGTAGGCGGTGCCCTGCAGGCCCTCGGGGCCGGTGTAGGCCTCGAGGTCGAGCTGGGCCACCGGCACCGCGCCGGGCAGCCTCACGGTGGCGCTGGCGCTTTCGATGGCGAAATCCCAGCCCAGGCCGGTGACGTTCCAGTACAGCTCGTCATGCCCGTCGAAGAATCCGAGCTGGCGCGAGGTGCGGTAGCGGATGGCGAACGTGATGTCGGCCGGCACCGGCAGGAAATCGTCGCTGCCGGTGTTCACCCGCACGCCATTGGGCATCGACTCGGTGGACCACGGCTCCCACTGGCCGTCGCGCTCGACGCCGAGCACTTCGAAATCCACGACGTAGCGGTTGCCGGCCGCGTCCCGGTAGCGGGTCGGGAAGTCGCGGTAGATGCCGCGGCGGATGCGCTGGCCCTCGGCGCGCACGGTGATGTGCTCGGTCACCTCCATGCCGCCGTCGGCCATCACTTCGATGTCGGCGTGGTAGGCCAGGATGCGTTCCTGGCCGGCGGCGCCGGCCGCCGCCAGCGCCAGCGCAAGGGCCGCCAGCAGGCGCAGGACCCGGCTCACTGGCCCAAGCCCAGCTGCGGCGCCGGCCGGGCGCCGTCGTCGGCCTCGTAGAATTCGGCCTCGCCAAACCCGAAGGCGCGCGCCACCACCAGGTCGGGAAAACGCTGCACGCCGTCGTTGTTGGCGCGCACGGCGCCGTTGTAGAAGCGCCGGGCGTACTGCAGGTGGTCCTCGACCTGCACCAGGTCGCGCTGGAGCTGCATGAAGTTCGCGCTGGCCTTGAGGTCCGGGTAGGCCTCGTTGAGCAGCACGATCCGGCCCAGCCCGGCCTCCAGCTCGCGCTCGACCGCCGCCAGGGCAGCCGGCGACTGCGTGGCCATGGCCCGCGCCCGCAGTCCGGTGACGTTCTCGAGCAGCGCCTTTTCGTGGCCGGCGTAGGCGCGCACGGCCTCCACCAGCCGCGGGACGAGGTCGTGCCGGCGCATCAGCTGCACGTCGATGTCGCTCCAGCCGGCGCGGACCTGGTTTCGCAGGCGCACCAGCCGGTTGAAGGCGAACACCGCCCACAGCAGCGCGACGAGCAGCACGAAGCCCATGAAAATCGCCATGTCCCCTTCCCCCCGGATGAGGAGGCCATTATCCACGCCCCGCTGCGCGCGGCCAGCACGCCGGGCCGCCGTGCCCTCGGTTATAGTCGGGCGCCCCGGGGCCGCCGGGGCCAGGCCTGAACCGGAGAACTGCATGGAAGTGAGCACGCCCAGGAAGCGGACCCTGATGGATCGTTTCCTCACCATCGTCGAGCGCGGCGGCAATGCCCTGCCCCACCCGGCCACGCTGTTCGCGCTGCTGGCACTGGCCGTGGTGGTGATGTCCTGGCTGGCGTCGATGGCGGGGCTGAGCGTGGCGCATCCGTCCACGGGCTCGCTGGTCGAACCGGTGAACCTGCTGAGCATCGACGGCCTGCACCGCATGCTCACCGGCGCGGTCACCAACTTCACCGGCTTCGCGCCGCTGGGCGTGGTGCTGGTGGCCCTGATCGGCATCGGCGTGGCCGAGCACAGCGGCCTGATCGGCGCCTCGCTGCGCCTGCTGGTGCTGGCGGCGCCGCGCTTCCTGCTGACCCCGGTGCTGGTGTTCGCCGGCGTGATGTCGAACATGGCCAGCGAGATCGGCTACGTGCTGCTGGTGCCTCTGGGCGCGCTCATCTTCATTTCCGCCGGCCGGCACCCGATCCTGGGCATGGCAGCGGTGTTCGCGGGCGTGTCGGGCGGCTATTCGGCCAACTTGCTGATCGGCACCATCGACCCGCTGCTCTCGGGCCTGTCCCAGGAAGCCGCGCGCATCGTCGATGCCGACTACACCGTCAGCCCGCTGGCGAACTGGTACTTCATGATCGCCTCGACGCCGGTGATCACCCTGCTGGGCTGGTTCGTCACCGAGAAGATCGTCGCGCCGCGCTTCGCCGATTCGGCCGTGCCCTCGCTCACCCTGGCCGACGGCGCCAGCCCGGAAGACCAGCAGCTCAGCCCGGCCGAGCGCCGCGGCATGAAGTACGCCGCGGTGACGCTGCTGGTGTTCACCGCGCTGGTGTTCTGGGGCGGCTACCCGGCGGCCGGCGCGAGCCTGTTCGACGGCGCCCTGCAGCTGCCGCAGATCCCCGGCTCGGGCTTCCTGCTCGATGAGCGCCAGGACGTGCTGCGCTCGCCCCTGCTCAGCGGCGTGGTGGTGATCATCTTCCTCTACGGCGTGCTGGCCGGCATCGCCTTCGGCGTCGGCGCCGGCACCATCAAGTCCGACAGCGACGTGATCAAGGGCATGTCGGCCTCGATGGCCACTCTCGGCGGCTACCTGGTGCTGGTGTTCTTCGCCGCCCAATTCGTGGCCTTCTTCAACTGGACCCAGCTGGGCCTGATCTTCGCCGTCGAGGGCGCCGACTTCCTCAAGGCGCTGGGCCTGCCGACGATCCCGCTGTTCATCTGCTTCATCCTGCTCACGGCGGTGGTGAACCTGTTCATGGGTTCGGCCTCGGCCAAGTGGGCGCTGATGGCGCCGGTGTTCATCCCGATGTTCATGCTGCTGGGCTATTCGCCCGAGATGACCCAGGTGGCCTACCGCGTCGGCGACAGCGTCACCAACATCATCTCGCCGATGATGAGCTACTTCGCACTGATCATCGCCTTCTTCCAGCGCTACGAGCCCAAGGCCGGCATCGGTACGCTGGTGGCGACGATGCTGCCGTATTCGATGGTGTTCCTGATCGGCTGGAGCGCCATGTTCGGACTCTGGATCTGGCTGGAGCTGCCGATCGGCCCCGACTCGCCGCTGCATTACATCCCGGCGGCGCCCGTCGCGGGCTGAGCCATGGCACGCTGGCGTCCGCCGGGCGAGAAGTCCACGGCGATCATCACCCGCGTCGGCTTCGAGCGCCTGCGCGCCGAGCTCGAGGAGCTCTGGCGGGTGCGGCGCCCGGAGGTGGTGAAGGCACTGGCCGCCGCGGCGGCCGAGGGCGACCGCAGCGAGAACGCGGAATACACCTACCGCAAGAAGCAGCTGGGCGAGATCGACCGGCGGGTGCGCTATCTGAGCAAGCGGCTCGAGGTGCTGAAGGTCGCCGAGGGGCGGCCTTCAGACCTGGAGGTCGTGTTTTTCGGCGCCTGGATCGAGATCGAGCACGCCGACAGCGGCGAGACCGCGCGCTACCGCATCGTCGGCCCGGACGAGACGGACGCCCGGGCCGGCCACATCAGCGTCGATTCCCCGCTGGCCCGCTCATTGCTGCGCCGCCGCCTCGACGATGAAGTCGAGGTCCACCTCCCCGCCGGCCCGACCCGCTACCTCATCATCGCCATCGAGTACGACTGACCCCTGCCCCCTCGCCCTGTAGGAGCGCCGGGGGCGGGAGGATGGGCGTCAGAAGTCGTCGGGGTCGCCGACCAGGCCGAACAGGTCGTGTTCGTCGCTGCCCATGATGCGCACGTCGCAGAAGTCGCCGGGCTTGAGGCCCGCGGCCGCGCCGTCCTGGATCTGCACCAGGCCGTCGATTTCCGGCGCGTCGGCCATCGAGCGGGCGATGGCCAGGTCGCCGTCGACCGCGTCCACCAGGCAGCGCTGCACCGTGCCGACCTTGCGCTCGAGCTTCTCGGCGCTGATCTGCGCCTGCAGTTCCATGAAGCGGGCCAGGCGTTCCTGCTTCACCTCTTCCGGCACCGGGTCGGGCAGCGCATTGGCCGCGGCGCCCTCGACCGGCGAGTAGGCGAAGGCGCCCACGCGGTCGAGCTCGGCCTGGTCGATGAAGGCCAGCAGATCCTCGAAGTCCTGGTCGGTCTCGCCCGGGAAACCGACGATGAAGGTGCTGCGGATCGTCAGCTCGGGGCAGATGGCGCGCCAGCGCTGGATGCGCTCGAGGGTCTTGTCCACCGCGCCGGGGCGCTTCATCAGCTTGAGGATGCGCGGGCTGGCGTGCTGGAACGGGATGTCGAGGTAGGGCAGCACCTTGCCCTCGGCCATCAGCGGGATGATCTCGTCCACGTGCGGGTACGGGTAGACGTAGTGCAGGCGGGTCCACGCGCCCAGCTCCGACAGCCCTTCGCACAGCGCCTTCATGCGCGTCTGCCAGGTCTTGCCGCGCCACTCGCGTTCGGCGTACTTCAGGTCCACGCCGTAGGCCGAGGTGTCCTGGGACACCACCAGCAGTTCGCGCACGCCGCCGCGCACCAGCTTCTCGGCCTCGCGCAGCACCTCGTCGACCGGGCGCGAAACCAGGTCGCCGCGCATCGAGGGGATGATGCAGAAGCTGCAGCGGTGGTTGCAGCCCTCGGAAATCTTCAGGTAGGCGTAGTGCTTCGGGGTGAGCTTGAGGCCGTAGTCCGGCACCAGGTCCAGGAAGGGGTCGTGCTTCGGGGGCAGCGCCTCGTGCACGGCCGACATCACGCTGGCGTAGTCCTGCGGGCCGCTGATCGACAGCACGCCCGGATGGGCCTCGCGGATCTGTTCGGGCCGCTTGCCCAGGCAGCCGGTGACGATGACCTTGCCGTTCTCGGCCAGGGCCTCGCCGATGGCGTCCAGGCTCTCGGCCACGGCCGAATCGATGAAGCCGCAGGTGTTGACCACCACCACGTCGGCGGCGTCGTAGCTGGGCACGATCTCGTAGCCCTCGACCCGTAGCTGGGTCAGAATGCGTTCGGAGTCTACGAGGGCCTTCGGGCAGCCGAGGCTGACGAAGCCCACCTTGGGCTGGCTGGCGGACATGGGCATGGGGTCGGGACGGGGGCGCGGATTATACCCTTCCCCGCCGCCCGGGCCGGTGTAGGCTAGCGGCCGGGGACAGCCGATTCAGGGGAGCCATCCAATGGGCCAGACGATCTCCATCTCCACCCGCCACGGCCGCATCTCCGCCTGGCAGGCCAAGCCGCACAACAAGCCGCGCGGCGCGCTGATCGTGATCCAGGAGATCTTCGGGGTGAACCCGCACATCCGGCAGGTCACCGACCGCTTCGCCAACTATGGCTACCTGGCCGTCGCCCCCGCCCTGTTCGACCTGGTCCACCCCGGCACCGAGCTGGGCTACGACGAGGCCGGCGTGGCCCGCGGCCGCGAGGTCGCCGCCGAGCTCGGTTTCAACGGCGCGCTCGACGGCGTGCGCGGCGCCTACGACCTGCTCGAGGCCGAGCACCGGGTCGGCGTGGTCGGCTACTGCTGGGGCGGCTCGGTGGCCTACCTGGCCAATGCCCGTCTGGGCCTGCCGGCGGTGAGCTACTACGGCGGCCGCACGGTGCCCCTGCTGCACGAGCGGCCCAAGGCGCCGCTGATGCTGCATTTCGGCGAGGACGACCCGCTGATCCCGCCCGAGGACGTGCAGGCCCACCGCGATGCCCTGTCCTCGGCCGAAATCCACGTCTGGCCCGGAGCCGGCCACGGCTTCAACTGCGACCAGCGCGCCGACTACAACGAGGACGTGGCTAAACAGGCCCTCGAGCGCACCCTCGCCTTTTTCCAGAAGACCCTGCGCTGAACATGGCCGATGCGTTCTCCCTCGACCCGCGCCTGGCGGGCGACAGCGTGCTGGTCGCCGACGGCCCGCTCAGCCAGCTTCGGCTGATGGACGACGCCCGCTTCCCCTGGCTGGTGCTGGTGCCCCGGGTGCCGGGAGCGGAGGAATGGATCGACCTGTCGGGCGACCAGCAGCGCCTGCTGCTGGCCGAGGTGAACCTGGCCGGCCGCCTGCTGCGTGGCCTGGGGCCGGTGCACAAGCTCAACATCGGCGCCCTGGGCAACATCGTCCGGCAGCTGCACGTGCATGTCCTGGCGCGCCAGGAAGGCGACGCCGCCTGGCCCGGCCCCGCCTGGGGAGCCGGCCAGCGCCAGCCCTACGTGGCCACGGTGCGTGATGCGCTGGTATCGTCGCTGCGGCAAGGCCTGGCCGACCTCCCCGGCCCCTGAACCGGAGCCCGCATGAAGTCCAACCTCATCCCCGCCATCATCCTGATCGCGCTCGGCGCCCTGCTGCTGGCCAACAACCTGATCCCGGAGTTCCGGATCTGGGCCATGCTGCTCGACTGGTGGCCGGTGGTGCTGATCGCGCTGGGCGTGAACCTGCTGATCAAGCGATCCTGAGCGCGGCTCAGGTGCGCGGCAGCGTGACCCCGGTCTGGCCCTGGTACTTGCCGCCGCGGTCCCTGTAGCTGGTTTCGCAGACCTCGTCGGACTGGAAGAACAGCATCTGCGCCACGCCCTCGCCGGCATAGATCTTGGCCGGCAGCGGCGTGGTGTTGCTGAACTCGAGCGTCACGTGGCCCTCCCACTCGGGCTCGAGCGGGGTGACGTTGACGATGATGCCGCAGCGCGCGTAGGTGCTCTTGCCCAGGCACACCACCAGGGTGTCGCGCGGGATGCGGAAGTACTCGACCGTGCGCGCCAGCGCGAACGAGTTGGGCGGGATGATGCACACGTCCGCCTCGAGGTCGACGAAGCTGGTCGGGTCGAAGGCCTTCGGATCGACGATGGTCGAGTTGATGTTGGTGAAGATCTTGAACTCGCGCGCGCAGCGCACGTCGTAGCCGTAGCTCGAGGTGCCGTAGCTGACGATGCGGTGGCCGTCGGCGGCATGCTTGACCTGCCCCGGCTCGAACGGCTCGATCATGCCGTGCTGCTCGGCCATGCGGCGGATCCACTTGTCGGACTTGATGCTCATGCGGTTCGGGCTCGGGGGCGAAAGGCGGGATTCTACCGGCTCAGGTGTTGCTGATGACGATGTTGGGCAGGCTCTTGTTGCGCGCCTGCAGCGACAGCCTTGCGGCCGCCCGGCGGGCGATGTCGCGGTAGGCCAGGGCCAGCGGCGCCTCCGGGTCGGCGGCGACCGTGGGGGTGCCGCCGTCGGCCTGCTCGCGGATGCGGATATCGAGCGGAAGCGAGCCCAGCAGCGGCACGCCGTACTGCGCCGCCATGGCCTCGCCGCCGCCGGCGCCGAACACGTGCTCGGCGTGGCCGCAGTTCGAGCACACGTGCACGGCCATGTTCTCGACGATGCCCAGCACCGGCACCTCGACCTTGTTGAACATCTGCAGGGCCTTGCGGGCGTCGAGCGTGGCGATGTCCTGGGGCGTGGTGACGATGACCGCGCCCGAGACCGGGATGCGCTGGGCCAGGGTGAGCTGGATGTCGCCGGTGCCCGGCGGCAGGTCGATGACCAGGTAGTCCAGGCCGTCCCAGCGGGTGTCGCCCAGCAGCTGCTGCAGGGCCTGGGTGACCATGGGGCCGCGCCAGATCATCGGGGTGTCCTCGCCGATCAGCAGGCCGATCGACATGGCCTGCAGGCCGTGGCCCCGCTTGGGCTCGATCGACTTGCCGTCCGGGCTGTCGGGCTTGCCCGACAGACCGAGCATCTTGGGGATGGACGGGCCGTAGATGTCGGCATCGAGCACGCCGACGGTGGCGCCCTCGGCCTGCAGGGCCAGGGCCAGGTTCACCGCCGTGGTGGACTTGCCCACGCCGCCCTTGCCCGAGGCCACGGCGATGATGTTGCGCACCTGCGGCAGCGGGGTCAGGTCCTTCTGGACCCGGTGCGCCTGCACCCGGGAACCGACCGAAACGGTCACCTTGCCGGCGCCCGGCAGGGCCGCCAGCCGCTCGCGGACGATGCCGGCCAGGGCCTGGTGCCAGCCCCGCGCCGGGTAGCCCAGCAGCAGCTCGACGGCGATGTCGGCGCCGTCGAGGCCGACGCCGCGCACGCTGCCCTGCGCCACCAGGTCCAGCCCGGTGTGCGGGTCGCTCAGGCCGGCCAGCGCGGCGCGCACTTGGGCTTCGTTCAGGGACATCGCAAACTCCTGTTTCACATGGATTTCCCGGAATCCCGGGACCGTCTCGTTCAGGTTTGTCGGAGCCGGTTCAATTCGCCCCCGACGTATGTTACGTTCCGGTTAAGGTTGTCTCCCGAAGGTGCGTCAACCTTGGCCAGAAGCTGTAACGAGCCGCTCGGAACGCAGCGGCATACAAGCACTTCAATACTAGGGGATCCAATGACTACTGATCCAATTTCCGGGCACCGCCGGTCGGTGCTGGCACGCTCCCTCGCCCTCGCCCTGACCCTGCCCCTGGCCTTCAGCGCCGCGGCCCAGGACAGCCAGGCCGAGGAAGAGGAGGAAACCTCCACCGAGCAGGCGACCCAGCTCGACACCCTCGAAGTCGTCGGCTCCCGCATCAAGCGCTCGGAGATGGAAGGTCCGGCGCCGGTCGTCGTCATCACGCGCGAAGACATCGACCGCGAAGGCCACCAGACCATCGGCGACCTGCTGCAGAGCCTGACCCAGGGCACGACCGGCGACTTCACCGGCGACTACTTCGTCAACGGCTTCACGCCGAACGCGCAGACCATCAACCTGCGCGCCATCGGCCCGGGCTACACGCTGGTGCTGATCAACGGCCGCCGGCTGTCGCAGTACCCGATGCCGTACAACAACAGCAACAACATCACCAACGTCCGCACCATCCCGACCAGCATCATCGAGCGCACCGAAGTGCTCACCGGTGGCGCCTCGGCCATCTACGGTTCGGACGCGGTCGCGGGCGTGGTGAACATCGTCACGCGCAAGAACTTCGACGGCAACAACATCCGCGTGACCACAGGCACCACCGACGAGGGCGGCGGCGACAGCGTCAACTTCGAGTTCAGCGGCGGCCGCACCGGCGACCGCTGGAGCGCGATCTGGGCCTTCCAGTACGCCACCAACGAGCCGATCTTCGCCAGCCAGCGCAAGTTGACTGCCGACATCCGCAACAACCCCTACGGCCTGCCGGTCAACCCGCAGCTTTCGCTGATCGCCATCGACGCGCTCGGCCTGGTGGTCCCGCGCGGCCACAACGCCCTGTACGATCCGGCGGTGTGCGATGCCCTGGGCTACGAGTCGGCCACCACGCCGACCCGCGGCAGCTTCTGCGGATCCTACGACCAGGTGGCGCAGCGCTCGCTCTACAACAAGCAGGACTTCTACAGCGGCTACGGCTACGGCATCTTCGACCTGACCGACAACCTGCAGCTGTTCGCCAGCGCTTCGTACTACAACAACGACGCGACCTCCGCGTCGGGCATCCGCAACTACTTCACCGGCGCCGACAACTTCCTGCAGAACCCGAGCGGCGGCGTGCTGGGCGCCTTCTACGACCCCAACATCGGCACCGTGCTCCAGCTGCAGCGCTACTTCCGCGCCTCCGAGGCCGGCGGCCTGGAGCAGGCCGGCGACTACTTCGAGGAAAAGACCTGGACCCTCGAGGCCGGCCTGCAGGGCAGCATCGGCCGGTTCGACTGGGAAGCCAGCGTCAACCACAGCCGCTACGAGTTCCTGATGGACATCCCGGCGCTCAAGGCGCAGGCCGTGCATGAGTACTTCCTCGGCCCCCGCCTCGGCTTCATCAGCGGCTACCCGATCCACGAGCTGAACGTCGATCGCTGGAACACCCCGCTGACCCCGGAGACCTTCGGCAACATCTACACCCGCGTGACCTTCGCCGAGGGCCACACCACGTCGAGCACCGCGAACTTCACCATCAGCGGCGACCTGTTCGAGCTGCCGGCCGGCCCGCTCGGCTTCGCGGGCATCCTCGAGGGCAACCGCCAGACCATCGACCGCCAGGCCGACTGGCGCCTGTCCGAGCCGCTCGGCCCGAACTCGATCTATGGCCTGGGCAGCGCCGGCGTGAGCATCGGCGAGCGCGACCGCTACGCCATCGGCGCCGAGTTCCGCGTGCCGATCCTCGACAACCTGACGGCGAACGTCGCCGGTCGTTACGACAAGTACGACGACATCACCAACATCGACGACGCGATCACCTGGAACCTGGGCCTCGAGTTCCGTCCGTTCGACTCGCTGCTGCTGCGCGCCAACTACGCCACCAGCTTCCGTGCGCCGGACTTCCAGATGGTCTACAGCACCGGCTCGGCGGGCTTCAGCACCTTCGTCGACGAGTACTCCTGCCGCTCCGGCACGGGCCTTGGCCTGACCACCGGTCCGCGTACCTACCAGGAGTGCGCGGCGACCTCGGGCGACCCGACCATCTACGGCATGCGCACCGAACGCGACGGCAATACGGCGCTCAAGGAAGAAGAGGGCCAGTCGTGGGGTATCGGCTTCGTCTGGGACATCGTCGACAACCTCTCGCTCACCGTCGATTACTTCGACATCAAGCTCGAGGATCGCGCGATCACCCTTTCGCCGGCCCTGCTGCTGCAGCAGGAAGCGGACTGCCGACTGGGCGTGAAGCGTGACGGCACGCCGTTCGAGTACTCGCCCGGCTCCGCCTTCTGCCAGGGCGTGCTGGCGGCGGTCAGCCGCAACTCCGCCCCCGGCACGACGCTCGACCAGCGCATCCAGGCGATCAACTCCACCTACATCAACGCCGCCTACCAGCGCGTGACGGGCATCGACAGCACGCTCGCCTACAGCTGGGACACGGACCGCCTCGGCCGCTTCGGCGTCAACCTGGCTTGGTCGATCGAGCTGAGCGACGAGTACAAGCGCTTCGAGAGCGATCCGCTGATCGACTACCGCGACATGGCCGACTACAACAGCCGCAGCCGCGCCCGTGGTTCGTTCACCTGGACCAAGGGCGACTGGGCGGCCAACACGTTCTTCACCCGCTACGGCACCGTGTACAACTGGGCCGAGACCGAGCGGCTGCCGCCCTGGTTCCTGTGGAACCTCAACGTCAGCAAGCGCTTCGGCCAGGACACCATGGTCACCCTGGCGGTCAACAACGTGTTCAACAACCAGGTTCGCCTGGATCCGACCTACACCGGCTACCCGTACTACTACGGCGGCTTCGGTTCGGACCTCCAGGGTCGTCGCTTCTACGTGACGGTCCAGCACCAGTTCTGATCGGGGAGTCTGCTTGCCCTGGGAGCCCGGCTTCGGCCGGGCTCTTTTTATTTGGTTCTTCACCCAAGTCCGGGAAAGGCCGCCCGGATCTTCAGGAAGAAGTAGGCGTCGTCCCGGTAGCCGTAGGCCACCCGCTTGATGACCTTGATCTTGTTGTTGATGCCCTCGACCAGGTTGGTGCCCAGCGGCCAGCGGCAGTGGGCCAGGATGCCGGCCAGGTAGGGCTCGATGCGCCGGACGAACACCCGCAGCGGCTCCAGGCCGCTGCGCAACGCTCGTCGCTTCCAACTCCTCCAAGCTTTTCGTGCCCACGCCTCGGAGCGGTAGCGCCATAGGCTCTTCAGGTCGTCCTTGAGCAGGTAGACGGTCAGCAGTGCCTTGTTGGCGGCCAGCAGTTCGTCTAGGCGGACCACTTGATCTTCCGGCACGTTCTCGCGGTTGCGCAGCAG
>NZ_KZ679106.1 GCF_003024235.1 Arenimonas caeni
CGCGCAGGATGGACGTCAATTGAGCTCGCGGCGCCCGTGGGCTTCCCGCTGGGAACCCCGCAGTCGCGACGCGGGACCAACGGCGGCCATCCGCAATCCATTGCCATGATTGAACTTCCACGGCTTCCGAAGCCATTGGTCGGGGGTTCGAATCCCTCCAGGCGCGCCATTCCCCCTGTGACAAATCTGTGCCCTGGCTGTGCCAAGGTTTGCTTAGCCGCGCCGGCCCAACTGAGTAAAGGCGTGCCTAGACACGCCCCGGGGCCCATTGGGCAGCCCCCACCTGGACCTTCACCGCGCGCTTCCGCCGCGATGCCTTCGGCTGGAAGTCCGACCTCGCCATCCAACGCCCGGACAAGGCTGCGGCCGAAATACGGGCCAGCGTCCGCAAGGCCCCCGTCCAGGCCGTCGGCGGGGCCATGCGTCTCTTCCAGAAGCTGTCGCCGGCCTTTGAGAGCGTCGATGACTCTTCCGGCCCCCCCCTTCAGGCGGCCATCCGCGATGTCTTCGAGCAGTTCGTGCCCCTGATCGGCGCCGTTGAGGTAACACCCAAGAGCCGGACCGCCTGGCTGGAGGCGCTCTGGCAGGCCATGGCCGTCGACCAGATTCGCCGGATCGAGCGGCTGGGCGAGCACCGGTGCACCCTGTGCGGCAGTCCTGAGGTGGCTCAATCGAAGTCCACCGACGAAATCCCCAGCACGCGGCTGTTCTCTTTCGCCGCGCGAACCGTGGTCTCATCGAAGCCACGACCATCCCTGGCCTCAATGTCCACCTTGATCACCACGCTGGTGCCATGGCGGGCACTGAACAGCTCGACAAGCTCCTTCATGATGTTGGCGAACTTTAAGGATGCGCCGACCGGATCCAACTCTGCCGATGCCCAAAAGTGCGTCGGCATCGTCGCGGTCGGTCCTGATGGCGGAGGCGGAATCGGATCTGGCTTGGGGTCGGGATCGGAATTAGAGTCAGAATCAGGCGGCAGAACAGGCGGAGGTGGCCGCGTAGCCTCCTCGTATTCCGCAGCCTTGGCTGGTTCGATCAGCAGCGCCACATCCATGAAGGGCGAGGTGGCCTCTCCGTAGGTGAAGCCGAGATAGCGTTCGCCGTCCCTGCCACTGGCCAGACCGAAGAAATCACGACTGGGAGCGCCGGCAGCGATGGCATGCGCCATCACGTCCGAATTTCTCAGGCGCGGCAAGTACAGGTAGCTGCACGACTTCTGCCACACGTCCAACGCCTTCACATCCACGGCGTCGTCCCTCCAGAACCACGCCTTGAGCAGGTAGTGAAGGTTGACCGGCGCCCATTGTGCGATCACCCACTCGTTTTCAGCGAGCACACGATCGATCTCCTTACCCAGCCCGACAGCTGCCGGGTTCAGCGCCTGCGCGTCCCATTCGATGTCGCCTACCTTGCCGTCTTTGCGGCTCACAGCCTGGGTGGGTGCCACCAACCACTTATAGGTGTCACGCACCAAGCGCAGTACCGTGTCGCGAGTCTGCTCCCTGTTCTGGGTGACCTGCTTGGCCTGGATGTTGTCCAGAGTGATCCGGGTTTCCTTGAGGTCGATTTCGATGCTGCGCCACGCCAGAAGCGCACGCACCGTTTCCTTCAGATGGCTGACCTGATCGGCGTCAGCGGCCAGGAACAGCAGCCGGTTCTGCTTCACGCGCGGCTGCCCGCCGCGGTCGCGCAGGATGGCCGCGGCCGCATCGCGCGCCGGGTTCGGGCCTGCGCCGCGAGTCCAACCGGTGTTGGGCGCCAGCACCACCAGGCGCAGGTCCCATTCGTCCGGCACGTCTGCGGCAGGCGTGAAGATGTGGTGGTGCGCGATGGCGCCGCCGCCCAAAACCTTCCGCAGAACGTCAGCCACCTCATCGAACACTTCCGGATCCTGGAAGCGTCGCTTGCGGTCCTCCATCTCGCGCCGCAAGTTCGGCTTCACATCCAGCCACCAGCGGTTATTGCCCTCGTTGAGGAAGGTCAACCGGGTCTTCAACCGCGACAGCGCGTCCTTGAACACATGCGGGGCCTGCCCCGGCTGGACACAGCTCAGGATCAGCCGCTCGGTCTCCACGCCTCGCGCCATCTCGTTGCCGGACACCGGCGCGCTGCCCAGGAAGATGCTGCGGGTGATCCGCCGGCAGGCCTGCACGGAGCCGAACCGGGCCTCCTGCGTTTCCAGCAGTGCCGGTTCACTGCGCTCGCCATCGACGTCGCGCGAGAGCACCGGGTCCCAGCCCACCGGCAGGTTGCTGGTCAACTCGGCGCTGACCTCGGCGTCATACAGCGGCAGACTGCCGGGCAGGATCAGCAGATCCTTGTTGTCGCTCTGCCAAAGGCGATGGATCACACGCGCCATCAGCTTCAGCACGCCGCGCGTGCGCTGGAAGTTCGGCAGCGCCGACCAGTCCTGGTACAGGCGCTCGAACACTTCCGGGTGGATCGGGTACGCGGAGCGCAGACGGTCGTAGTAGCGGCCTTCCTGCGTCTCGCCCGGAAGATCGTCGGCATGCTTCACGTACCAGTCGGCGAAGGCGCGGCAGACCGTATCGCGCGTGTCCTGATCGCGGATCTCGGTGAACAGGCGGCGACGCACGATCTCGAACGACTCTTCGGTGCTGACCGGCTTCCAGATCGCCTGGACGCGGGAGAAGTAGTGTTCCAGCGCGTGCAATGCGGCCACGCCGCGCTCGCTGCCGGCCTCGCGCTCGCTCTCCGGCAAGGACGCCAACAACACGGCCTGCGGCGCGGCCTTCAAGGCCTCGGTCAGCGCCTGGATGAAGGTGAGATTGGCGTCGTAGGTGCCACCTGACAGCGACTTGCCCTCCTCGAACTGGCGGATGTAGGCCACCAGCTCGTCGATCAGGATCACGCAGGGCCCAGCCTTGCGGATCAGCTCGGCCAGCAGGTCCTTGCCGGGGTTGGTGCCGGTGGCATCGGCGTCCGCCAAGGCCGCATAGGCCTCGGCTCCTCCGAGCTGCCAGGCCAGCTCACCCCACAGCGTGCGCAAGGTGTGGCCATCCACACGACGCGGCTGGCTGGGCGACAGCTTCACGCCGTCCAGCACCACCACCTTGGCAGTCGGCAGGTCCAGAACGCCCGCGGCATCGAGCAGCCGCGGAATGCCCGCCAGGTCGCTCTTCGGCGCCTTGCCACCGACCATGTGCATGACCGCCAGCATGGTATGGGTCTTGCCGCCGCCGAATGCGGTCTGCAACTGGATGACCGGATCGCCGGTCTTGCCGGCCAGGCGCTTGGCCACCGACGTGAGCAAGGCGCCCATGCCTTCGGTGATGAAGGTGCGCTGGAAGAACAGCACCGGGTCCTGGTACTCCGGCGTGGCAGAGCCGTCATGGACGCGGGTGATGTCAGCCGCGAACTCGGCGCGCACGAAGGTACCGCGGTGGACATCCTCGTGCGGGATGGCGACTTCACGCCAGGGTTTCAGATTATTCATCTCTCTAGCCCTTGTACTTTGCCATCGCCGTTGCGAGGCTAACCACCGAGGAGGTGCCACCTGTTGCAACGGCTGCCGCGACGTCCACAGAAATTTCTCCCGCCCGGGACGCGGCCCCTTTCAGGAACTCCTTGAAGAGTTTCGCAAACTCGCTCTCGGGTACAGTCTTCTTGCCTGGCGTCAGCACGGTTGCCACCGCCATCATGTCGGGTTTTGTCAGGTACCGAGCAAAAACCTGAACAAGCGCATCCAACTCGATCTTCAGAATTTCCTTGTTGAATGAGCCGTCACCGAACTTTCCGATATCGCGAAGATCGGCCAGAATCCTTTGGCGAACGAATTTGTCTTCTACGGAAAACTCCACCAACCTTGCGCCCTTCTCGTCGTATGAACGAAATTTGACACGAGCAAACAGTGCAGACAAAACATCGCGCACGTAGGCCTGGTTGTCGCCCGGGTATTTGAGCCGCATCTCGTACATGTGATTGGCGAGCCGACTCTCCGGCATACGCAGCAAGAGACTTAGTTCGTGCAGCGGCTTCTGCCAAGCATTGGTGTGCTTCAGGAACAGATGAAGAATCAGGATTTCGCAATCTTTCTTTGTCAGGGAGCCGAGCCCTCGCTTCAGCGCCTCGTCCAGAACGGAGAGCGCAAGTTCCTTCTCATTCGAAATAGAAAACTCTTCGCTTCCGAGAGGCAGTTTTGTATCCACTGCTGTTACTGGCGCTATCTTAGACATCCAAACTCCCCTGTACGTTGATATGCCCCGCGTCGTGGCTGGCCGCTTCGATGGCGTGCCAGGCGGTGACCAGCTCGTTGTAGGCGCGGGCTTCTTCCGGCAGCTTCTTGCGTTCGGCGCAGGCGTTGTAGAGCCAGTAGGACAGTCGGCGGATGTCGCCGGACTTCTCCGGCATGCGTGCGAGCAGTGCACCGGCGGCGCTTTCACCGCCGGCGTTGTAGGCGCGGATCAGCTGATGCAGGGCTTCCCAGACCGGGGTGCGGTTGTCGGTCTGCGGATCCCAGCCCTCTGGGTATTCGTCCGGCTTCAACAGGCGCACCTTGCCGCCATCGGAGGCCAGCACGCCTGCGTGCTTGACCGCATCCACGCTGGTGGCCTTGGCGCGGGCCAGCACGTCGGCGTTGCCGAACGCACCGGTACCGAAGCCGACTTCGTCGAACCAGCCCAGGCAGAAGTTGGTGTCGGCGTCGAAGGTCTCGCCGCCCAGCACTTCGTCTACCTGGCGGTTGATCAGCATCAGCGCGGTCTTGACGCTCATCGGCTCGCCGTTGCTTTCCAGCACGGCGGCGTACTGCGAGAACACGCCCATGCCGGGACCGATGGCGGCCTGCGCCAGATCCACCGGCGCGATAGGCGAGGCGCCATCGGCACCGCCGAGCATGGCTTCCAGCGCCTCGGCCAGCACTTCCTTCAATTCGCGCTGGAACTCGCGACGCGGGATCTGTGGCGCGTCGTCCGGGCGACGGCGGCATACCAGGATGATGCTGGAGGCTAGCGCATTGGTGCCGCTGCCGATCATGCGGTTGCCCAGCTCGGTGCGCATCGGCCAGGTGCCGTGGATGGCGAAACCTGCGCGCAGCACGGCGGCGATGAAGGTCTCCCAGCCTGTCGATGCGGTGCCGTCGCTGCCGGTATCGGATTGCTTGAAGGCGTAATAGATCGTGACCGGAAACGCGCCATGCGCCTTGTCAGCGATGTTGTGCATCGCTGCGGTCATGCCGTCGAGGAAGAAGCGCTCCGCGCCTTCCTTGCCGCCATGTCGGTACGGCGTGGCCACCAGTTCCTCCGCCTTCGGTACGGCGACAGTGGCGAACAGCGACGGGAAGGTCCCGCGCAATGTGCGACGCAACCAGACGTAGAAGAAGTCCGACAGGTCTGCGTATCCGATATTGTCGTAGTACGGGGGGTCGGTGGAAATCACCTTGTCGCTGGATATAGCCTGTCCTTGAGCATCCTTCTGACTCACAAGGCCAGATCCGCGGGCCGGCATTTGATCTAGGGCCTTAGCGAGATTGCCGAGACTAATGATGTAGTCTCCAGCAGACTCTGCGAAAACATTGTTCTCAGCAAAGTCCCACAACATTGGAATGGCCTGTCGCCCGAACAGGTTGCGGACTTGCGTCTTTGTGTTCTCCCAACGGCAAAGCGCATTGCAGATGTCCGTCAATCGACTCAATGCCAAGGACAAGAAGATGCCCACAGCCTCCGCATACGCCGTCGCGCCATCGCCACCGGCATCCAGTCCGCGACCATCGTCGGCCATGCCGGCCTGCAGCGCGTCGGCGCGGATTTTCTCGCGGGCCTCGCCCACCAGATCGGAGAAGGTGTTCAGCGCGACAAGCTGGCGCGGGGTGAACAGGTCGCCGAACGTGTCCATGCCGTAGTTCGGCGTCTTGAAGTCGCGCGTGTTGTCCGGCAATGGGGTATCCGGCTTCCACGCCGGCTTGGCGCTTTCCGCCAGCGCCTGCATCGCATCATCCGGCGACAGATAGACGCGACCGCGCTGCCCTTCGGCCACGACGGCCATCAGCCGCTGGCCCATTCGACCTGCCTTTCCTTCGCTACGAATGTGGTCGTAGGACACTGCGACATCCGACATAAGACAGATGAAAGCCGCACGCTTGCCAGCCGTGGTACCCGCCTTCGCACTGGGCGGCGGCTTGCGCTTGCCATCGGCGACCTTGACCTCGAAGCGGTAGCTATTGCCTTCCACCACTGGCTCCACCCAGGCCTCCTTGCCCGTCTTGGTGGACAGCAGGAAAGTGGAGGCCAGGGGCACCTGCACGCTGGAATACGCCGGGTTGGGGCTGCGCACCGTGCGTGCCCACAGCCAGGCGATGACAGTCAGCTTCTGGCCGACGTACTGCTTCAGGTCCGGCCGCACCGATGCCATCTCCGCGGTGATCTCCACCTGCGGATACAGATGACCGATGCGCTTCTGCGCTTCCTCGCGCATCCAGTGGCCATAGCGGCGCACATCTTCGGCGAGGCCGCGTGCACCTGACCAGTCCTCGGCCATCTTTGTCTGCTTCTCGCCAGCCGGCACCGGCCCCACCGGCTTGCGGCCGGCGAACTTCGGCGGGATTTCGATCATCGCCTTGTTGATCAGCACCGCCACCGGGTTCAGATCGCTGGCATGGCTTTCCAGGCCCAGCCGCTGCGCCTCCAGCGGAATGGCGCCACCGCCGGCGAACGGATCATGGAAAGCAGGCAGCTTCGCGGGGTTGAACAGCTCGGCCGCCTGCGGGTGTTTCCTGTTGAGTTCGCAGGTCTCCGCCCAGCTCTTGCGGATCTCCGCCCGCGCGCGTTCCAGCACGTCCTCGTTGTTGGAGTTCTCCCACTTCACCAGGTCGCGAATGATGTCGAACAGACGCTCGCGCTCGCGCGTCGCCTCCTTCTTGTTCACGCCACGAGTGAAGCCCTTGCCGGTCTCGTAGCCCGGGTCGTTGACCATCTGCGCAAACAGCACCGCCCGCGCCGCCGCCAGCGGCCGCCGCGCCCACCACAGATGCAGCGTGCTGGGGTGCCCGTGCCGGATCGACTTCTCGCGCGCCGCGGCCGCGTTGATGTCGTCGAGCGGGAGAGCGACTTCGATAAGTTTCTTGGGGGACTTGATGGCTACCACAGGTCAATCGTCCTTCTCGTGTCCAACTCGGCCTTCGCACTGGCTGCAACCGAGCGCATAGGATTCTTCTGGCACATGCGTGGAGTACCCGGTACACCAATCGCACTGGCCGATATAGGCTTCAACGTCAAAGCAGTCCGTACAGAACCACTCATCGTTCTCGAGCGGCACCACGGTTTCGTAGCTTCCGCAGTTTCCGCAACTTGCGTGCGCCAGGTCTTCCGGATCCTTGTAATCCGTAGCACGCAACAGGTCGTGCTCCTCCAGGACCGCCTCCACCTGCTCTGGCGTGTATTCGTGCGCACACTCCGCGCACCACTCATATCCGCCCGCCAGAAGAATGGGCTGGGCGCAGGCCTTGTTCATGCATTCCAGCGTCATAACCGACGATGAGAAGCCACAGGTCAGACACTTTCCCACGCCGATCCAGACGGGCTGCTCAACCTCAAACGACTCGAACCCGCAAGATGGGCATGCCATGAAGTGGCTTCCCGCCGCCATCGCCGTCGCTATGTCATCCGTGAGCAGCAGGAACTTCCGTTCCAAGGACTTCGTCTGCTCACGCATCCGGTGGTCCAACGCGTTGATAGTGTCGGCGTGGGCAGCGAAGTGCTCCTTCCATCGCCCCGCCAACAGGCGACGCAGGTAGAGCCATCCCTTGGCGTGGTCGGATACGATCCGATCCATTTCCTTAGCAGCCACAGCATCGTCGCCTTGGGCAGCGTGGGCAAAGTGCACCATCTGGTTGCGCTCCTGACGCAGACCATCGAAGCACTTCAACTCCTCGTCCAGGAGCCCATCCGACGCGACTTTCGTCAGGCGCTCGTTCGCCTCCTTCAGGCCAACCGACTGGAAGTCTCCCCGCTGGAACTTCGCTTTGTCCGCTTGATCTGGCTTGGCGACGATCAGCGTCCAGTGCTCCTTCAACAGCCGCGCCTTCACGAATAGCTCGATCGCGCTGTAGAAATGGATCACCGAATACTTCGGATGCTGCTCCAACTCGTCGATGGAGCGCCCCAGGAAGTCGAACGCATTACGCACGACATCGTCAAATCGTTCGCTCACGCTCCGACTCCTTGCCCAAACTTGATCGCGCGCATGGCAGTCACTTCCATGTCGTCGGGCGTGCCAGAACGAAACCGTCCGGCTTGGTGATCTGGTCGGGCAGCTGGCTGGCGCGTAGCTTGTCCTCGCCGATAACCAGATGGCCATTGGCCACCTTCTTCAACTCGGCGGAATGACGCTTGGGCGGGAATGCCACGATGACCCGCTTGTTGGGGAAACGCTCACGCACACGGCGGATGGGCGTGGTCAGGTCGCTATCGCCCGACATGACCAGAGCCACATCGAAGCTGTCGTCGAAGGCATCGGTCAGCAGCTGGATGGCGATGTTCACATCCGTCATCTTCTCTTCGTAGTCCGTCCATGCAGCGTGGCACTTGCGGCAGCTGCGCTGCTTTTCCAGGTAGTGCCCCAACTGGATGGATGTACCGCTCAGCCCCAGCGCCTCCAGGTAATCGCCCTGGCGCTTGCGGTCCGCCGTGTTGCGGCCGTTGTCGCGGATCCGGGCCGTGAAATAGCGGGTGGCTGCCAGGGTTTGACCCGGCTTCAGCAAGTTGCCCGCCAGCGCCGCTACGTCCAGCCAGTAGAGGCGCTTGAAACCGGCATTCTTCAGCCCGAAATAGAGGTTGAAGCCGTCCACATAGGCGATCACGCGAGCCATTCAGCCTCCTGACCGGCGCCCGTACACCGCTTGACAGCGGTCAAGCCCGCTTGACAGAATGGCCCCCTAACCCCGCCGGAGATAGCATCTCCGGCCCGACGCCCGCCTCGCGCGGGCGTCTCTCTTTGTGCCGTCGGAAGCCTCACGCGCCACCTCCAAAACGGGTGGCGCGGGCCAGCAGTTCGGCCAGCTCCAGGTTCTTGCTGACCTCGGCCCAGTCCGGCGCCTGCGACACGGGGCCCTGCAGGTAGTACGGGCCTTCGGTGCTGTCGTCTTCGTTGACCAGGACGATGGCCAGCCAGAACTGGTCGGGCTTGTTCAACGCCGCGATAATTTCGTTCTTGGTCAGGGTGATGGTGGTGGCGCCCTTGGCGCGGCCCTTTACTTCGATCAGGCGATCGTCCGGCAGGGTGGCGCCATCGGGCGGCACCGCCGAAGTGATGTCCCAGCCGCACTTCTCCGCCGATACGTCGCGGGGGCTGAACCCCATCGCGCGCTCGGCCGCGGCCACGGCTTCCATCGCCAGCTGTTCGATGCGCGAGCGCGCCAGCGGATCGACGCTGTGCGTTGCTGGCGTGGCCGTAGTCTGACCGGCCTGGAACCAGCCAGCCGGCACGACCAACGCACCACCTACGATCCTGGGCGATGCCGGCACGATGTGGCGTTGTGCTTCCAGCTCCTGGAGGCGAGCGGCACGGCGTGCGGTCAGTTCTTCCGCACGGCGGATCAGGTTCTCCGGCTGGACCCGCGGCTGCTTGCCGGCCCGCACTTCCTCCTGCAGCGCGATGGCGCGATGGGAGAGGAAGTTGATCTCGCGGGTCAGCCGCTCATGCACGGCCTGGCTGACCTTGTCGATGTGACGCAGACGGCGGTCGCGCACGGCTGACAGGTGCTTGGGCACCAGCTGCCCGCCGGCCCATTCCAGCGCACGCTGTTCGAGGCCCTGATCCAGCCAGGCTGCGTCGAGCAGGGGTTTGGCCTGTTCGGTCTCCGCCTCGTTCGCCGGACGCAGGTCCAGGTGCGGTGCCCAGCCGGCAAACGTGGCCTCGCCATTCGGCGTGATCCGCAGGAACTGGACCTCGCGCGAGACCGTGCGCTCGGCGGCACCCGTTCCCTCGCGAACCTCGTGATCAACCATCAGCAGCAGGTGCGGTTCGCTGCCTAGGTCGGTGGGATCGACCAGCACGCTGCCCTGCTTCAAGGCGGGCAGGCGCGCCTCCAGGGTCATGTCGATGACGGCACCCATCAGCGGATGCGCCGGATGGATCAGGTCGGCCATCGGCTTGTGGATTTGCCGGAT
This sequence comes from Arenimonas caeni, assembly GCF_003024235.1. Lineage (GTDB taxonomy): Bacteria > Pseudomonadota > Gammaproteobacteria > Xanthomonadales > Xanthomonadaceae > Arenimonas > Arenimonas caeni. The sequence goes on from NZ_KZ679106.1 coordinate 10,128, forward strand.
GTCGCCCTTCTCGAAACACACCCGCGCGTACTTCGGCAGCACCGGCTGGCGGGTCTGGCCGATCCGGCGATCGCGTTCGCGGATGGCCGCCGGCACATGCGGCAGTTCGTAGCGGCCCTTCTCACGCAGGCGGGCATCGCCGCCCAGCTGCTCGAAGGCCTTCAGGAAGAAGGCGCGGATGAAGTGCGGTTGCAACTTGCGCGCCTCGGCCTTGTCCATCTCCTCTTTGATGGCGTGCAGCGCGTCGAGGCCCATGTGGTTGTCCACCAGCGCGTTGCGCCGGAAGATTTCCATCAGCTTGGCGGAGTCCAGACTGTTGTCGATGACCTTGAACAGGTCGCGCTGGACGTCCTCGCGCTCGCCGTAGCGGATGGCGTCCCACAGCAGGTCTTTCAGCGGCTTGCCGTTGAACGCCTCGCCCAGCACATCGAACACGCGGCCACCCAGGGCCTGGCGTTCGATCTCGATCTTCTCGAACAGGCGCTGGAACACGGCGCCCTCGCGGGTCTTGTCGGCCACCAGGTTCCACAGGTGGCAGATTTCGCGCTGACCGATGCGGTGGATTCGACCGAACCGCTGTTCCAGCCGGTTCGGGTTCCAGGGCAGGTCATAGTTGACCATCAGGTTGGCGTTCTGGAGGTTGACGCCCTCGCCTGCAGCGTCGGTGGCCAGCAGGACCTGGACGTCCTTGTTCTGGCGGAACTCCTCCTGGACGCGGCGGCGCTCGTCACGGTTGGTGCCACCGTGGATCTGGATCACGGCCTCCGGCCTGCCGAGCAGACCGGTGATCTTGCTGGCTAGGTAGGCCAGGGTGTCGCGATGTTCGGTGAAGATGATGATCTTGCGACGGTTGCCGTTTGCGTCGAACATCAGCTCACTGTCCTGCAGGATCTGCGACAGCTGGCGCCACTTCTGGTCATTTCCGCTGTCGTAAAGCGCCCGCGCTTCGGCTTCCAGCGAGCGCAGGGTGAACAGCTCGGCCTCCATCTCGACGATGGTGTCGGCGGTGCTGGCCTGCTCCACCGCCTGGTCGGCAACGTTCTCGAAGTCCTCCGGCGACAGCTCGTCCTCGGCCTCGTCCAGATCGTCCGGCACATCAATGGCCACCACCTTGCCGTAGATGGGGCGCTCTTCGCCGGCCCGGTTGCCACGGGCGATCAGCTTCGCCTCCTCCAGCCGCTCTTCCAGACGTTTGCGACGCCGCATGAGCGACTGGTAGATGGCCGCGGGACTGGAGGCCAGGCGGCGCTGCAACTGGGTCAGCGCAAAGCCGATACTGGTGCGCTGCTTTCCATCCAGCTGCTCAGCCCGGTTCCACTCGTTGCGCACGTAGTCCGAGACGTGCGCATAAAGCGCCTCCTCGGCCGGCGACAGGTCGTAGTTGGCGGTATAGGCCAGGCGCGGCGGGAACAGCTTGGTGCCGTCGAACTTGAGCAACTCCTCCTTCACCAGGCGGCGCATCAGGTCCGACACGTCCACGCGCGTGGCGCCCTCGCGGAACTTGCCGTAGAAGCGGTCGCCATCCAGTAGCGCCATGAACAGCTGGAAGTCCTCTTCCTTGCCGTTGTGCGGGGTGGCCGTCATCAGCAGGAAGTGGCGCGAGATCGAGCCGAGCAGTTCGGCCAGTTCGTAGCGCTGGGTCTTCTTGACCTCGCCACCGGAGAAGCTGGCTGCGCACTTGTGCGCCTCGTCGATGATGATCAGGTCCCAGTGCGACGCACGCAGCTTCTCCTTCAGGTCGTCGTTGCGCGCCAACTGGTCCAGCCGCGCGATCATGCGGTCGGTCTGTGTGAAGGCGTTGCCGTTGGCGGACAGTTCCTGCTGCTCACGGCTGAACAGCGTGAACTCCAGGCCGAATTTGTCGCGCAACTCGTCCTGCCACTGCCCGGACAGCGAGCCCGGTGACACCACCAGGATCCGTTGCGCGTCGGAGCGCATGATCAGCTCACGGATCAGCAGGCCGGCCATGATGGTCTTGCCGGCGCCAGGATCGTCGGCCAGGACGAAGCGCAGCGGCTGACGCGGCAGCATGGCCTCGTACACGGCCGAGATCTGGTGCGGCAGCGGCTCCACGTCCGACGTGTGCACGGCCATCATCGGGTCGAACAGGTGGGCGAAGCGGATGCGCAGGGCCTCGGCGGCCAGTTGGAAGGCCTCGCCGTCAGCGGCAAAGGACCAGGGGCGGGTGGCGGTGGCCTCGGCTAAAGATGGTTCGTCATCCCGGAACAGCAGCCGCTCACCGATGATTCCCGCTGAAGACCGATAGACAAGCGATATGGCATCTGGCCCAGCAGGAGCAGTGGCAACCACCTCGACAGGGCCGGAAGGGTCTACCCCAAGTAAGCGCTGCCCTCTTTCGATGCTTTCAATCTTCAACGCCGGAGTTCCAAGCTGACGACGCATCATGATGCCTTTACAGGTCAGCGCTTTAACGCCCCTTGCCAGACAGGTGTGGTCTGTTGAGAAACTTTCTTGGCTCGCTCTTGGTGAGCCGTTGATTCGAATTAAGGATCCAGTTCTTGGGTGGATTAATCGTCTACATAACTGAGCAGGTCTCCCGGCTGGCACCGAAAGTAGCGGCAGAGCTTGTCGACTATCTCAGTCCCAACGTTGGTTCCCGGCTGATTGGCCATCTTCGACAGCGTCGCCCGGTGAACCCCGCTTCCCTCCGCCACCTCGGTCATGGAGATCGAGCGGCGTTCCATGAATGCCTTGTCGGCAATCAACTCGGCTAGCCGGAAGCGAATCATTTCTGAATGAATCCTAAATGATGTCGCCGTTGAGCGACAAAGGTCGTTGACACGCGACACTTGTCGTCTATGATGCTCGACAAGCGTCGCCGATACGCGACGCCTGTCGAGCCCAATCAACGGAGACGCGCGATGCAAACGTACCTGACTACCGAGCAGCTGGCTACCCGGATCCACTACGACGTCCGGACCATCCGGGACCGCCTCAAGGACAGCGTGCTGCTGGAGGGCGTGCATTACATCCGCCCCTTCGGGGGCCGGAAGCTGCTCTTCATCTGGGAGGCGATCGAAAAGGACATCACCAGCTTCTCGATGGGCCGGGGTCCCTTGATCCCGATGGCCAACGGCGGGGTGGCCCGTGGCTAAGATCCGGGTCCGTCGCGAGACGGGCACCCTGTTCCTGGATTTCCAGTACAGGGGTGCCCGCTGCCGGGAACAGACCGCGCTGCCGGACACCCCGGGCAACCGGAAGGTGCTGGAGTCCCTGGCCAAGCGGATCGAGAAGGCGATCCTCAAGGGCAACTTCACCTACGCGGAGTTCTTTCCGGACAGCCCGCGCGCCAAGGAGGGTGGCGATCCGGGGACGGCAGCGCCTGGCAGCCCGGCCAAAGGCGACCACCCCACCCCCACCTTTGCCGAGTTCGCCGAGCTCTGGGTCATCGAGTCCGGCCCCCGCTGGCGCGCCCAGTACCGTACCGAGGTCCGCAAGACCCTCGACGCAATCATCCTTCCCGGCCTCGGCGACAAGCCGCTGGCCACGATCGACCGCGGGCACCTGCTGGGCTTCCAGGCCCAGATCGCCAAGCGGCGCGGCCGCAGCGGCGAGACGGTGTCGGCCCGGCGCATTAACAAGGTGATGGGCCTGGTGAAGACCATCCTCAACGAGGGCTGCGACCGCCATGGCCTGCAATCCCCGGCGCGGACCCTCAAGCGGCTCAAGCAGGGCCGTACCGAGGTGATGCCCTTCTCCTTAGAGGAGGTCGAGCTTCTAATCGCCCGGGTCCGGGAGGACTACAGACCCTACCTGACGGTGCGCCTGCTCACCGGCCTACGCACCGGCGAGGCCGATGGCTTGCAGTGGGAGGACATCGACTTCGCTGCCGGCGTCTTCCGGGTCGAGCGCACCCACTCCCGGAACGGCGACGGCGGCACCAAGACCGACGGCTCCCGACGGACGATCCCGATGGTTCCCCAGGTGCGGGCCGCTTTCGAGACCCAGCGCACCCGGGCGGTCGACGGCTGCCCGTGGGTCTTCCACAGCCAGTACGGCAACCCGATGGACGCGGTGAACTTCACCAACCGCATCTGGTACCCGTTGCTGCGCAACCTCGGGCTCAAACAGCGGCCGCCCTACCAGATGCGCCACACCGCTGCGACGCTGATGCTGGCCGCCGGCGAGAACCCGGAATGGGTGGCCAACGTGCTCGGGCACTCGACCACCGAGATGTTGTTCCGCGTGTACTCGCGCTTCGTGCCCAACCTCACCCGCAACGATGGGCTGGCCTTCGCCGGCCTGGTGAACGGGCACCTCGGCAAGCGGGCCGTGGAGGCCACCGCCTCCAAGTCGGCCCCGCCCACCGACAACGCCGCGGCCCTCGCTGCCCTGCAGTCCCTGTCCCCCGAGCAGCTGGCCACGTTGCTCACCCTCGCCAAGAAGGCGTCCTGACGTTCAAGGAGGAACACCCATGTTCAACTCGAAGCGCGTTGCCCCGGCCGCCCTGAAGTTCCCTGCCGTGGTCGAAGTGATCTCCGACCCCGATCCCAACCACGGCGTTCGCTGCCGGCTCTACAGCAGCTGCGACTGGCGCGAAGCCTGGACGTGGCTGCCCCTCGACACCACGCTCTACGGTCCGTTGCTGTGGGGTGTGGCGACCACGCTGGAGATCGGCCGCCCCTCGGAGGACCTGCTGCTGGTCGACCTGCATCAGGACGCCGACCTGCCCCTCTCCAACCTGCTGCCCGAGCAGCTGTGCCCGATCCCGGGGTTGGTGCGCCAAACCACACGGCTGATCGACGGCCTGCAGCACGCAGCCCTGCGGGAGTTCATCACCCGGGCCCTCCTGCAGCCGGACGTGCTGCATGGGTATTGGAATAGCCCGGCTTCGCGCGGCAACCACCATGGCTATCCCGGCGGCCTGGCCCAGCACTCGCTGGAGATCGCCACGATGGTGGCCTCCGTGGATCCGGAGTGGCTCAAGGAGAGGGACTGGCACCAGGACCGCGAGCTCGGCATCGTGTTCGCCCTGCTCCACGACTACGGGAAGATCTGGTGCTACGACCCGATCGCCTTCGAACCGGTCGACTCCCGCGAGCATGAGGCCCTCGGCCTCCTCAAGCTCGAAGAGCCCCTGCGCATCCTGACCCAGCAGGACCGGAATCTCGGTATCCAGATGCGGGAGCTGCTCAGCGGGCGCCAGACGCAGCGAAAGGGTCCGTACCCGCTGGCCATCAACAAGGTGGTCCGAGCCTTCGACCAGTTCAGCTGCGAGATGACCCGCAAGCCGAAGGCGGAATCGCGCGCAACTTTTGATTGCGACATCCCCTTCTAGGTTGGAGGTCCACCCCAATGAGGACCACCACCATGAAGATCGTCCGTTTCTCCTACGCCCGTATCGCCAGCACGTTCGGCCTGGTCAGGGGCATCCGGCTCGTCCGGATGCGCGATGACCGGCGCCGCATGCGCTGGGCCGTGGCCCTGCGCGTCCTCGGCGGCTGGCGCCTGGTGGGCCGCGACCCGATGACGAGCCCCTGGATCATCCAGCGCGACCCCTGGCTCAACGCCCGGCCGATGCTGTTCCCGAACGTCCGTACAGCCCGGCGCCTGCTCGCGACCCTCGACCTGTGAACCCGTCGCAGCCCGTGCGACGGCCCCATCGCAGGGTGGGGCCGCCATAGCCGCCAAGGAGAACCCTAATGACCACCCCCGACGAACGGCGCCGCACCCTCGTGCAGGCGGGCGCTTTCCTGAAGGAGCTGCGCGGCAACCGCTCCCTGCCCGAGGCGGTTCGCCAGGAGGCCCATCGGCTGCTGCGCCACTATCCGAGCCTGCGTGAGATCGAACATCTCGCCACGATTACGCAAGGCGCTTTCGGTGGAAGCCCGCTGGGCCCGGAGCACGACCCGGACTGGCTTCGGGGCTACGCGCATGGGGCACACCAAGGTGGATAGCGCCAAGGGCCCGCGCTCGCTATCGGCCATCGCCCCCGGTGCCTTGGAAGCGTTCCGCCGGCCCGGGCAGGCGCACCTCTCGCCCCTGCGGTTCCGCGAATTCTTCGGCCTCGGCATCGGCGAGCTGGAACGCACCTTGCGCGCCCCGCTCTGGCTGCTGCGACGGGAGCCCAATGACCCGGTGGTCCAGCTTCGACTGCTTGCCTTCCTGCAGGTCCATTCCGCGCTGATCGACCTTGGGAAGGACCCAATCACCGCGGGCTTCCACCTGCGGAACACCCCGATTCCGGCGTTCCAATATCAGACGCTCTTTGAGGTCGTGCGCGATGGACGCGTCGCTGACGCCTTGGGCTACCTCGACTCAATTAGCTCGGGATTCGTGGGGTAGCCCGCCCACCAGAACAGGAGAACACCATGGAAAAGGATGCCCGCCTGTGAACGCCCACAGTTCTAGGGCACCGACGCGCACTGATGGCACTGCCCCGGCGAATCGCAGACATAAACTCTCCCGGCCGGCGCTGGATGTCTACTTCAACATCTGCGCAAAATGGGGACTCACAATCAGGCAGATGTACGTCATCCTTGGCCGGCCACCCAAGTCGACTTTCTATCGATGGTATCGCCGACGCAACGGGCGCTTGTCCAAGGATCTGCTCGAACGCATCAGCTATGTTGTTGGGATCTACGGGGCATTGCATTCTCTGTTTTCAACTCCGGAGCAAGCGAACGGATGGATCAAGCGGCCGAACGCAGATCCGACCTTTGGGGGCGCCAGCGCCCTTGATCGAATGATGGGCGGGAACGTGACGGATCTGTACGTTGTCCGGCGATACCTCGAAAAACAGCGGGATTTCGAATAGATCAGGGCCTAGCATTGGAGACGTCCAGACGCACTCCGAAGCCAAGCTCTCAGCTGGCGAGGCCGTACGGAAGAATCTCGACACTAGTACTCTGCGAAGTAGACGCTGGCACCAAGGTTGAGTGCAGGTCACAGACACGACGCGACGACCGCGATCTGGAGCTGGGAAACGCGCGACCTAGACAGGTCGTGGACTGGGAGCCTTTAGAACACGAGGCATCCCCAACCCGGCAAGGTCTTCCAAGAACTTTGCTCTTGCCACACCATGCTCTTCCCTGAACTGCAGACGCAGTAGATGGTGCAAGCCGAATAACAAGAGATACAGATCGGGATACTCACACCAGTCATCGGCACCCTCGTCCACGTGATCCATCGTGAACTCCGCCACGCCGCACGATATCGGATCGCGATGACGCAAAATCTCCTCCACATTCCAACCATGTCGCTCCAGTGCGACGGCACATTGGACGAACATCTCGCGGACGGTATCGCCATCCCCATATGCGAGGTCTACACCATAGGCGACCCGAAAGAGCCCCGTGGATAGCAGTTTCCGGCTGAGTTCCATATCTTCGTACATTGGCATTTCTCCCTTGCCCGTTAGTCCTTTCTTCGTCACCTAGGCCGCATTCACGATCGACACCTGTATTGCGCCGTTCGGCGAACGGCCCAATAGCTTCTCCATGTTCGCTTGCCACTGGTGGTGGACGTCACTTCGCGACCGGCTGTCGCTAGTCGCGCATTGACACGAAAAGCCTACCGGTTAGAACCTCAGAATTGCGGGCCTAAACCCCCCGAATTATTAGGGTTTAGCCTGGTGGGCAGCACAGGATGGCCAGGCCGGCCAATGGAGGCCCCTCTCCGGCAGGGTTCGAAAGGCGGTCGGGACATTCAGACCAAGAGGCGTCTACGAAGCCCGGGGCGACCCACTCCGCGGCGACAGTCGCCTGGACGATCCCTCCCAACCTGAGCCACCCTAAGAAGCCTTACCGGCATTTGGTGGTGGCGATCATGTCCAATCCGCGCTGCGCAATGACAGGAGTCGAGCTCGCCCCAGGCGTAAGCTTCCCCGGTCGGTAGACACCCAATAACTAGAACTTTCTGGCATCTTTTCCCCGCCAGGAGGTTTGCATGAAGAAGTCGAAGTTCACCGAGACCCAGATCATTGCCGTGCTCAAGCAGGGCGACGCCGGGGTGCCGATCAAGGACCTGTGCCGCCAGGCTGGGATCAGCTCGGCGACCTACTACCAGTGGAAGTCGAAGTACGGCGGCATGGAGGCATCCGAGTTGCGGCGCGTGAAGGAGCTCGAGGCCGAGAACTCCAAGCTCAAGCGGATGTATGCCGAGCAAGCCCTGGATATCGCCGCAATGAAGGACTTGATCGCAAAAAAACTGTAGGGCCGGCGCAAAAGCGCGACGCGGTGCGTTTCCTCCTGGAGGAGCACCACCGGCCGTTGCGCCGGTCCTGTGACATGGTCGGGCTATCCCGGGCGGCGTGGTACCGGCCGCCGCTGGACTGGACGGTCCGCGACGCCGAGATCATCTCGGCACTGGCCGAACTGGTCAAAGACCGGCCGGCCCGAGGTTTCTGGAAGTGCCGGAAGCTGCTGCGACGGCGCCGACCAGAATGGAACCACAAGCGCATCTATCGGGTTTACAAGGCCATGGGATTGAACCGCCGTCGCGCCGCCAGGCGCCGCCTGCCCAAGCGCGAGCGCGTGCCGCTGTACGTGCCCCGCACGCCGAATTCGGTGTGGTCGGCGGATTTCATGTCCGA
>NZ_KZ679107.1 GCF_003024235.1 Arenimonas caeni
CCGGCCGCCGCGGCCCCGGTCGCCCCGGCCGTGCGCCCCGCCGCACCGGTTGCACCGGCCGCCCCGCCCCCGCAGCCCGCGGCGCCCGAGCCGATGTCGGCCGAGCTGCGCGCCGAGGGCGTGCACACCCCGCCGCCGGTGCTGTCGCACGAGGTGGTGGACGAACTGAAGGCGGTGATGGGGGGCGAGTACCTGAGTCTGGTGCGCCTGTTCCTCGAGGATGCGCCCAAGCACGTGCACGCGCTGGAGAACGCGGCCTCGGCCAACGACATGGCGGCGATGGTGTCGCCGGCGCACACGCTCAAGTCGGCCAGCGCCAACCTGGGCGCCATGGCCCTGTCGGCCGCGGCCAAGCGCATCGAACTCGGCGCCCGCCAGGGCGTGCTGCCCCGGCCGGCGGTGGCGGTGGCGGTGCTGGAAAGCGAGTTCCGGCGCGCGCAGCAGGCCCTGCAAGCCCTGCTAAAATAGGGGACGGGTACATATAAAAACGGGCCGGTTTGGCTCTCGCCGTAGCGAGGCTCAACCCGGCCCGTTTTTATATGTACCCGTCCCCAGCCTGGCTCAGCTACCCATCTTCGACTGCAGGTAGTTCTGCTCGCCCACGCGCTCGATCAGCGCCAGCTGGGTCTCGAGCCAGTCGATGTGCTCTTCCTCGGACTCGAGGATGTCGGCCAGGATCTTGCGCGACACGTAGTCGCCCACCTGCTCGCAGTGCGCGATGCCGACCTTCAGGTCCGGCACGGCCTGGTTCTCCAGGCGCAGGTCGCACTCGAGCGCTTCCTTCGGGCTCTGGCCGATCAGCAGCTTGCCCAGGTTCTGCAGGTTCGGCAGGCCGTCGAGGAACAGGATGCGTTCGATGAGCATGTCGGCATGCTTCATCTCGTCGATCGATTCCTTGTACTCGTGCTCGCCCAGCTCCTTCAGGCCCCAGTTGTTGAACATGCGGGCGTGCAGGAAATACTGGTTGATGGCGATGAGTTCGTTGTACAGCGCCTTGTTCAGGTGCTCGATGACCTTGGCGTCGCCTTTCATGGGCTGGCCTCCGCTTCCGTGGGTGAACGCACAGCCTACCCCGCCCCGCCGGCGCCTGCCGTAACGGGAATCGCTTTCGTTTGCTTTTGCCGCGCCCCTGCAGGAGCGCCTTCAGGCGCGAATCCTTACGCCGCCGCCGCAAACACCGGCAGCGGGAACGCCTTCGGCGCACTCGCCTCGGACAGGATCTCGGTGGCTAGTTCCCCGCAGCTGCCGCAGCCGCTGCCCAGGCCCGTGCGCATGGTCAGCTCGGCCAGGGACCCACAGCCGGCTTCGGCAGCGCGGCGGATGTCGCTGTCGGTGACACCGTGGCAGAGGCAGACGTACATGGCGGCCGTCCTGAATGGGAACGGTTCGCATTCCACTCCAAATGCGAATCGTTGTCAACCGCCTTCCGGGAGGGCCTTCAGGCCCGACGGCCCCGAAACCTTCCCCCTTGTGGGAAGGCCTTGAGCCCCGCCACCTCCGGCACCGCCGCCGGCACCGCGCCCTCCCCCGCCACCGCCCGGGCATGCGGCGCCAGGTGCTCCAGCGCCCGCACGTACACGTCGCGCTTGAAGCTGACCACGTGCTGGGCCGGGTACCAGAAGTCCACCCAGCGCCAGGAGTCGAACTCGGGCTTTTCGGTGAGGTCCAGGCGCACGTCGTCCTCGCGGCCGGTGAGCCGCAGCAGGAACCAGACCTGCTTCTGGCCGATGCACACCGGCCGGTTGCCGCGGCGGATGCAGCGCTGGGGCAGCCGGTAGCGCAGCCAGCCGGGCGTGGAGCCCAGCACTTGCACCTGGTCGGGGGCCAGGCCCACTTCCTCGCGCAGCTCGCGGTACATGGCCTCGAGCGGCGTCTCGTCGGTGTTCATGCCGCCCTGGGGGAACTGCCAACCATCACGGTTGACGCGCCGGGCCCAGAACAGGCGCCCGTCGTCGTGCATGAGCACGATGCCCACGTTGGGGCGATAGCCGTCCGGATCGACCACGGGACGGTACTCCAAAGATCTACTGGGGCCAGACTGCCACAGGCCCGGAAGGGGCCACAAGCGCGGCGGGCTCTCAGCCCCTGAGACCGGCGCCCGGCAAGCTAGCTTCGGATACCGGAGATTCGACATGACGACCCTGACACCGCGCTTCACCGCAGCCGTGGACTACGCCCGAACGGCCCACGCCGGGCACTTCCGAAAAGGCACCAGCATTCCCTACCTCTACCACCTGCTGGGCGTGGCCAGCTTGGTGCTGGAACACGGCGGCAGCGAGGACCAGGCCATCGCCGGCCTGCTGCATGACGTGCTGGAGGATTGCGGGCACGAGCACGAAGCCACCATCCGCGGCAAATTCGGGGATGACGTGGCCAACATCGTGCTCACCTGCACCGACGGCCACGCCGAGCAGAAGAAGGCCGCCACGACCCCCGCCGCCAAGCGCCTGAACTGGCTGGAGCGCAAGCAGCGCTACCTGGCCCACCTGGCAGGCAGCGATCCCGCCGCCTTGCTGGTGTCGGGCTGCGACAAGCTGCACAACGCCCGGGCGATCGTCGGCGACCTCGAAGGTGCCGCCGGGCAATCCGTGTTCGAACGATTCACCGCGGGCCGCGACGGCACCTTGCGCTACTACGCGGCGGTGGCCGAGGTCTTCCGCCAGCGCGAGGTCCCAGTGGCCCAGGCCCTGGATGCGACCGTGGAGCGCATGCACGCGCTGGCGGCAGAACCCACCCGCAGGACACTGGAAGGGTGGAAGCCCGACTGAGGCGCCCCGAGCGGCCCGATCCGGCCCCGGATTGACACGCCGGGCCGGCACCCGGACAATACGCGGCCCTATCCGCAACGGATAGCGCCCGTGGCTATGTAGCTCAGCCGGTTAGAGCACAGCACTCATAATGCTGGGGTCGGTGGTTCGAGTCCACCCATAGCCACCATTCTAAACCCGCGGATTTGCGGGTTTTTTTGTGCCCCGACGCCGGTCCCAAAGGGATCCGGGGCCACCTGTGACAGTTTCTGTGACGAATCTGTGCCACTTGGCTGGCCCGAAATTCAACGAAATTGACCCGGGCACTACTGTGCCATCGAAGTTTTCCCGATGACTCCCGCAAACGCGCTGCTTTGGTCATGCGGGCAAGCCGCCCACTGATGACCCCAGCACATATGTGCGCCACATGTAGGAGGGATCAACGGTAGGTCTGCATCTCCAAATACCGCAATCGGCCAATAGCGGGCATTGATGACGTACTCGAACTCTATCATTAAGGGATGAATCATCTCGGGCTGCATTGCGCAGCCGCCCCCAGGCGGTTCGCCGATTCTTGGCGCGCGAGTTGATCGGGGCTAGAGCACTCGCGGACATATGAATGGGTCGTCCGGTAGACTGCCGGACGACCAGTACGTTCGCGGCCGCGGGAGGCGCACGCCGAAAGTCCACTGACTCCTCGCCGGTGCCTCGCCCCCAAGGAACGTGCAATGCAGGCTGCGTTTCGTCCTGCGCCGTGATGTGTAGCTCTCACTCGAGGGGTTAACGTGAAGTGCATTATTTGCCGCGTCGACAAGGACGCGCTTGAGTTCAGCGACGAGCATGTGATTCCCGATTCACTGGGCGGCTACTACCACATCTACAGCGTTTGCCGGACCTGCAACTCCCGGATGGGGGAGACAGTGGATTCCCGGCTGGTCAACCACAAGCTGACCGACCTATACCGATTTGTTGAGGGCATGGCCGGCAAAAGCGGCGCGATCCCCAATCCTTTTGGCGATCCCACGGTATCGTCTGAGAACCCCGACATTAAGGCACGCGCTATCATGGATGACGACGGCGCACTGAAGTTCCAATTGATCCCCCGCGTGGTGGTGCACGAGGAAGGCGGCACCCCAACATCGATCGAGATTATGGTCGACACGCAGGACGAGGCCGAGATCGGAACTATCCTGCGCAAGAAGCTTAAACGGTTGGGGATCGATGAGTTCCAGGCTCGGGCGAATTCGGAACTCGTGCGGTCCGTGCTCGATGGCGGATTCTCGACACGGTGGAGGGTCGACATGCAGGCCTTCAAGATAGGCTTGCTCAAGATTGCCTACGAATTCGCAGTCGATTCAATCGAAGGCTACTTCGAGACACCCGACGCGATCGAAATCTCGCGGATACTGCGTGAATTCGATTGCGAGGCAGTCAATCGCTTCGTCACCGTGGGGTCTGGGCTCCAGCCCGAAGTCTTCGAGCCGTTCAAAGACTATCTGGACCTTGACAGCAAGAAGCATTACCTAGTGTTGATCGACGCCGGAATGGAACTGATGGGCTGCGTCAAGCTTCATCGACTGTTCTGCGTTGCCGTCAAGCTTTCGTCCAAACGGCACTTGGACAAGGGACAAATCATCTTCGGCATCAATGACATCGAAAATCAAACGTTTCGCAAGCTCACTTTCCAAGAACTCGTTGCCGAGTGCATGGGACCCACGCACTGTCGGCTCGGCTACTTCTTCGCCACGGAGGAGGAAGCGCGGCATGCGGCCGCTGAGATTAATGCGCCCGGCTATCGATATGTGTCCGACCGCAATGGCGAACCGCTACTCTTCCAAGGCGGCGGCGCACCTAATCCGCGGTCAATCTCCGACATTGTTGCCCGCGGAAGGGCTGCAGATCATTGGGAAGGCGACTGGTTCATCACTCAAATCGATTTTCATCCGGAAGACGAGGTTTTCGTTCGATCCGCAGGGGCGGACTGTCTGTACCGCGTAATGGGTGTCGAGATCAGTCGGGAACGCATGCGAAAGCTCTAGTAAGTCGCGAGTACGATGTTGGCGCCAGAACGGGCATGTCCACTTTGGGTCGATCGCGGTCGAACTCAGCTTGCTGTGGCATCATCACGCCATGAGCGGAAAGGACGAGTGGATTTGGCCGGCGCGCCCGACCAACGAAGCTGAGTACAGCGCGATGATGGTCGACCTAGACCGGCATTTGGCCACGCAGAGGTTGCAGCCTGCACAGCGAAGCCTCAATGCGGCCCGGTTGGTGTCGATAGCCCTGAAGCTGTCGGGCACGCCTATCTTGAGTGCGGATCCCGATCGAGGTGAGCCCTTTGGCCCGCGCGACTTGTTGGCTCGCGTGGCCGACTGGTGCGACGCCACCTACGGTGACCGAAACAAGATTGACTTTGCACTCGGGTACGTGGTGCTGCCCTTGCGCGGCACTTACTGGTCGCTGCGTATACCTTTGGTCTTCGGCACAGTTTTTCCGTTCGCAGACCGCGATTTGTCCAACACCGGGCGGCAACTGACGACCCGCGCCACCGGGCCGGCGACACACAACGTGCTGTCCGGGCTGAAGGGAGTCACGCAGAATTATGCTTCCCAACTTACTGACATCGAGGTTGCGTCGGTGTTGAGAAGTTATCAGCGGGGCTACGTCGCGCTCACAGCCCTGGACGAGCTCAAGGGACACGAGCTGTTTAGCGCCGCGCGCGGCGACTACGGCTTCAGCGTCGAGGCGTTGCTGGATGGCCGGGCGCTGGGCAAGGCTCGATGGGACAACGCACAGTGCGCAGAGAAGGTTTTGAAAGGCCTGCTCGGTCGTGCGGGCCAGCCATTTCCAACCAATGCAGCGCAAGGTCACGACATCGTGCACTTGGGTCGCCTTGTCTCTCAGCATTTCTCATTGGCGCTGCCCGAGTCGGATTTGAGGCTCATTTATTGTCCGCCGAAGGTTCGCTACGCTCAGGTGGCGATCGACCAAGAGGAGGCATGGGTCGCCCACGAAGCCCTGCTGGGTGTACTCGGCCATCTGCGGTCCATAGCATTGCCCCCGGGCGGCAAACGGCTGCGCGCTTAGGGTCCATTCTTTCAAACAGATGTTGGCTGACGGCGATCCAATCGTTGGACGACGCACCAAGCAAGCAGCTGCCCGAGTGACCGCTATGGGTCGGAAGGCACCCTTATTCAGCTGTGCCGAGCCGCTAAGATCCCCGGCCCTTGGTAGGCTGAGGCATAGCTATTTGCGCACAGGATCGGCGACATGCACCAGGCAGGTGGCGTGGAAGTCCTCAAGTCTCTTTGGGCGAAAACGCCTGACGGGAAGTGGACCATTACGGATCTCCATGGGGTCAAGGCCTCACCTTGCAGTGGGTGTGAGCCGGATTACTTCACCATTGCGGATCGCATGGAGATGATGCCGAGGAATGCGAGGGGGAGATCCGTAGAGGAAGTCGTCCAGGCCATGGGGTCCACCAACCTAGTTCTTAAGCAAAGTATCGTGCCGGTCGTGGCGCTGGTCACTGGTGAATCAGAACTTCGGGTAATCGGAACCGCCTTCATTGTCAGCGCGTCTGGATTAGTGATGACAGCTGGTCATGTACTTATGGATCCCGAAGACACAGGCTACGGCAACGTCACCAATGACAAAGGCGCTATTCGATTTGGCCAAGACCTGCAGATGGGTGTTCTGTTTCCCCTTCATCCTGCCATTCATGGCCCTGGCGCTATCCGCTTCGCTCCATTTCAACTCTGTGCCTATTGGGGTGGCTGGAGGGTTAGCCCACTCTTTCATGAGAGGGACAGAATGGAACTAGATACAGACGTTGCAATTTGCCGTTTGCCACCACACCCATCTGGCGCCTATCAGCTGCGGGCGCTGGTTGACCTTGCCATCGGCGCCGGCGCCAGCTGAGCACCGCCGCTGGTGCTGACCGACTACCTGCGGTGGTCAAGACCAGCAAGAGGAGTGCTGGTCCTGACCTCGTCGGTTCAGGCAACGCCATCAGCGGGCGTATGGCACCTCGGCAATCTGATCCAGCACGGACGGCGGTACAAACTTCTCGACTTTGCCGGACCGCAAGGCGGCCCATCCCCAGGTCGTCAGCACTTCGTTGCGATGTAGATCGAATCGGGACCTGGCGGGCAGTGTGTCCAGTGGTGCCGCCGTCGCCAGCTTCGCCATTAGCCCGAAGCGCAAGTCATCTCCGTAGGTTCCGTGGAGTGCGCCCCACATCGCTCGAAGGCTGTCCCTTCTCGCCAGACCGATCTGGTTGTTGTCCTCCAGCCTCAGGATCGTGCTGTTCAGGATAAAGCAGCTATCCACGAAACGATTCAAGTCCGGCGCGAACGCCCGCCCTCTCGACGTGGCAAGCGGCAGGATCAGGGCCAGCATCAGCCCACCCAGTTCCGTGCGGATGAAGCTGCCTTCAGCGCCCGTGCAGGCGATGACCAAGGTTCGGTAAAGTGATTCGCCGATTTGAAAGGCCCGGTCATCAGCGTTGGCTTCATTTGCCTCCCGAAGCAGGACCACGCCGGCGGCCAGGGCATCCAGGTCGCCTTGCTGCTCCAGTAGGGCCAGGGTTCGCGCCAGATGGGCACGCCGGCGATAGATTCGGTGTTTCAGTGCTGAGCGATCGAACACCGCCTGCTGGACGCTAGGGTGCAGCCGTTTCAGCAACTCGTCGCCGTCACGCCCCAAGGTCTGCGTCAGGTCGACCGCATCGAATAGCGGCTGCCGGAAATGGCCCTTTGAGCCGGGAACCTGCTGATCGATCGCCTCAAGCATAGCGAGGCTCGGCGCATGCTTGCCGCCAGCGTACTTCGGCCAGAGGTTGTGATGGAACGCCTCATCCTTCGCGGTCTTGCGGTAAGTCTCCGGCTGCAGATGTTTGCCTAATGCATAGGCAGTGTACCGATCTGTCGCGACACGGAGGCGCTCATACCAGTAGGCGGTCCGCAGGATGGCTATCGCGCGCTTCATCCCGCGAGAGTTGTCCGTCACCAAGTTCGACAGCATGCGGTCCAACCGGACCCTTTGCCAGGAATTCCCTTTCATGTCGGCAGGTTAGCGAGGCAAAGCTCGTGGGAATGGAGTAACGATTAGACCGCTTTTTCCCTTCTGGCAAGGTGATCGTGCCCGCCGTAGGCTGGTGTGACTGAACGTGACGGAGGCGAATGAATGTCCACCCCGCCCGATCCGACGCTCGCTGCGGCCTTGGAGCGGGAGCTGTTTGCCCGGTTCGGGCCGCTGCTGGGCGGTGACGACCTGTGGGGAGCGCTCGGCTACCCTTCCATGGAAGCGTTTCGACAAGCCCTGGCTCGCAATCAGCTGCCGGTGCCGGTGTTTCCCCTGCCGCATCGCCGGGGCAAGTTCGCCCTGGTCAAAGATGTCGCGCAGTGGTTGGCCGCCTGTCGCGCTACGGCGACGCGGCCGACCCCGTATTCCTGTCTTCCCTGATTCCGCCTGGAGGCCTGCCCCTGACCTGATCCCTCGTTCAACTGACGCACCCATCCTGAGGCCCCCGAAACGACAAAGGCCCAAGCGCTTACGACGCCCGGGCCTTTGATTGAGGGAAGGATTCGCCAATCCCCTTGCCCGCAGTCTAGTCGAATCGCCCGCCCCGTTGTCAACCGCTGCGTCCGCTCCGGACCCGGCACGGGCGGCTACGCCTCCTTGTCACGCCATGTCACGGGTACCTGCCCGTGCGCCAAGGAGTATTCATGCAAAAGATTCGTCACGTTATCCAGCTTCTCTTCACAACCGCGCTGACCGATACGCTGATCGCTAAGACGGCCAACGTTTCCAGGAACACGGTCCGGCGCTACCGCAAGCTCGCCCGCGCGAAGGCCTATCGCTGGGAGGACCTGATGGCCCTGTCCGATGCCGGGCTCGATGCGAAGTTCAACTCGGCCCTGCGCCGGCTGACGCGCAAGCGCATGCCCGACTTCGCGGTGGTCCATGCCGAGTTGCAGCAGAAGGGCGTCACCTTGACCCTGCTTTGGGAGGAGTACTGTGCCCCGAGACCGGAGGACGCGCTCTCCTACAGCCAGTTCACCGAGCACTACCGCCACCACGTCCGCCGGATCGATCGCGTCATGCGGCAAACCCACCAGCCGGGCGAGAAATGCTTCGTGGACTTCTCGGGGCTGCGTCCCTGCCACCGGGACCGGGACACCGGGCGGGACATCCCGGTCGAGCTGTTCGTGGCCGTGCTGGGCTACTCGAACCTCACCTACGCGACCTGCGTGGCCACCCAGTCCATCCCCGACTGGATCGAGGCGCACAACCGGATGTATGCCTACTTCGGGGGCGTGTCGTCGTTCCTGGTGCCCGACAACCTCAAGGCGGCGGTGGACCGGGCCGGCATTGACCCGGCATTGAACCGGACCTACCAGGAGCTGGGCGAGCACTACGGTGCGAGCATCGTGCCGGCGCGCAGCTACCGGCCGCAGGACAAGGCCTCGGTCGAGGTGGGCGTGCAGATCGTCCAGCGCTGGATCCTGGCCCGGCTGCGCAAGATGACCTTCTTCTCGCTGGCCGAGATCAACCAGGCCATCGCGGAACTGCTGCCGACCTTCAACGACCGGGCCTTCAAGCGCCTGCCCGGGTCCCGCCGGTCCCGGTTCGAGGAAGACGAGCGCAGCCAGCTCCAGCCGCTACCTGCCAATCCCTACGTGCTGGCCGAATGGACCGGGCAGCTGCGCGTCGACAACGGCTACCACCTGCAGATCGGCGGGCACTGGTACTCGGTGCCGCACCGCTTGGTGGGCCAGCGGGTCTCGGCGCGCCTGAGCGCCGGCGTGGTCGAGATCTTCCACCAGCACGCTCGGGTCGCGTCCCACCCCCTCTCCACGGCCCCCGGGGGTCTGACCACCGATCCCGCGCACCAGCCCGAGAGCCACCGGGCCTACGCCGAGCGCAGCCCCGACAAGGTCGTGGCCTGGGCAGCGACGGTGGGCCCGAACGTCTTGGCCGTCGTGCAGCACCAGTTCGCCCGGGCGGTGCCGGCCCTGGGCCTGCCGGCCTGCGATGGCCTCCGTAAGCTGGTGCGCGTCCATGGTGCCCATGAAGTGGAGGCCGCAGCCCGGCGGGCCGTCGAAATCCAGTCGCTGACGCTCAAGACTGTCAAGTCCCTCCTGCACACGGGGCGTCACAGGAGGGCCCGCTTGCCGGAGGCCGCCTCCGCGCTCCGGCCGGACCACCCCAACGTGCGCGGCAGCGCCTACTACCGCCAGACCCCGGAGGCCTGACCCATGCTTATCCAACAAACGATCCAGGGCCTGCGCGCCCTGCGCCTGAACGCCATGGCCGACGCCTTCGAACAGCAGCGCGGCAACCCGGCGCTACAGGAGCTGCCCTTCGAAGACCGCTTGGCCATGCTGGTTGACCATGAGCGCCAAGCCCGCGAGTCGCGTCGCGTCAGCCGTCTGCTCAAGACGGCGCGCCTCAAGGCCAGCGAGGCCGCAGTGGAGGACATCGACTACCGGGCGAGCCGCGGGCTCGACAAGCGACAGCTGACCTCACTTATGAGCTGCGACTGGGTCAGCAAGGGCCAGAACCTGATCTTCACCGGCCCGACCGGCGTCGGAAAGACCTGGCTGGCCTGCGCCTTCGCCAACCAGGCGGCGCGGCGCGGCTGGTCGGTGTTGTACCGCCGGCTACCGCGCTTGCTCGAGGAGATGGAGATCGCCCGGGAGGACGGCAGCCTGCACAAGCTGCGCCAGCAGCTGGCGCGGACCCGAGTCCTGGTCATCGACGACTGGGGCGTGTGCAGCCTGAGCAACCAGGGGCGCCAGGACCTACTCGAGGTGGTTGATGACCGGGTGGCTACGCTCTCCACCGTCATCACCTCGCAGCTGCCGATCAGCGAGTGGCACGCCTATCTGGGCGAGCCGACGCTCGCCGACGCGATCCTGGATCGGCTTGTTCATGCCGCTCACCAGATCGCGTTGAAGGGCGACTCGATGAGGAAAACTCTTTCGACCATGCCAGGGGCGCCCGACTAAAACGCCCAATCCCATCGGGGCGGTCAAACCGCCCCGATTTTGCCCGTAATTGCTACCCGAGTTAGCGTTAATGGCATGTTGACAGCCACTGTCAGGAAAGGTCTTCTAATTCCACGTTCTGGCCGGCGACGATCACCATGCTTCAGACGCGCATTTCGAGAGATCTACTCGCCTTCGTTTCGCTGCTGCTTGTGCAATCGCTGTTTGTGGCGGACGCACACGCGCAAAGCTACGAATGCTACCTGGAGTACTTTTACTCGCACGCACCCGGCGCGCCCGAATCTGAGTGGACGCTTGAGGGGATCGACAGGATCTGCGTGATGCGACCTGCCATTGGCAGCGCCGTTCGATTTATTCCAAGAGAGCCACTGGAAGGAGGGGCAGGGAGCGCTGTTCGGGCTGGAACGATATCGTCACGCGTTGAAGATCAAGGCCAATCTAGCTGCGACGCCACCGACCGTCCCGTCATCATTTCTAACGGCACTAAAGTCCTGCCTGAGCTGGACTTCATGGCGGGACAGGATGCCCAGTTTGGGCTTGGCCGCGTCTATGACTCCAGCAGCTCGCTTCAAGGCGCCTTCGGCGCGCGCTGGGCCTCGAGCATCGACTATGGGCTTGTCTTTGAACACAGCGCCACCCAGTGCGTCGCGATGCTCTACGGCAGCACAACGTGCTCTACAACGCCCACGGGCTTGACCAAGGTTTTCGTCCGTCGGCAAGGTGGCGGACGCGCTTCGCTCAGCTTGGTGGGCGGCAGCTGGAAAGATGGAGCTGGCCGCTATGAACTGACGCAGCAAGGCAGCAACTGGGTCCTGTGGACTCAGGAAGGAAATATTGAAACCTACAATGCCGGCGGCCAGCCCATCTCGACCCGCGATGAAGGCACTAACGGTCTGAACTTCACGTATGACGGCACTGGAAAGCTGACCCAAGTGGCTCACACCTCGGGCCGCTCGATGAGCCTGACCTGGACCAACAACAAGATCACCAACGTCCTGGGCCCGAACGCCAAGAACTACACCTTCGCCTACTCCTCGCAGGGCTACCTGCAGACCGCCACGCTGCCGGACGGGCTGGGCCAGAAGACTTATCACTATGAAGTGACCGGCAAGCCTTGGCTGCTCACTGGCGTTTCGGTCGATGGCGTCCGCAAGACCCGCTACAGCTACTACGCCGACGGCCGCGTCCAGGAATCGGGGGACGAAGATGGCGGACATACCAGCACCTTCGCCTACGGCACCAACTCGACCAGCGTCACCAATGCGCTTGGCCAGACCAAGACCTACCAGATCACCGCTGAGGGCCTGATCTCCCAGATTAACCGCCCGGCCAGTGCGGCGTGCGCGTCGGGCGTTCAAACCTCGCAGTACGACGACATGGGGCGGTTGATCCTGGAGGTTGATGGCTACGGAAACCGTACCCGCTATGCCTACACGACGGCAGGCAGGCTCCAGCAAAAGTCCGTCGGTGAAACCTCCACTGGCGACACCAGCAAGCAGCAGGTCACCGTCTACGTCTGGAATGCAGCCCAGACCCGCATCGACGCGATCCAGGAATATGGCGCGTCGGTAAGCCCCGCGAACTTCATCCGAGAGACCATCCTAACCTACTACCCTGATGGCGACAGCGCCGGTCGCGCGCGCTTGCCGCAGACCGTCACGGTACACGACCGGACGCCGACGGCAGCGCCTTCACGCACCACCGGCTACGACTACAGCTTCCACGCCAACAAACAGGTCTACAAGCGCTGGGTGGACGGTCCGCTGGCCGGCACGGTGGACCGGATGACCTATGAGTTCGACAGCCTCGGCAATTTGGTCAAGGTCACCAACCCTCTCGGCCACACGGTCACCTACAGCAACTACACGACACTGGGCCAGCCCGGCCGGATCACGGATGCCAATGGTCTGGTAACGGATGTTCTCTACGACGCCAAGGGTCGCGTGACACGCACCACGGTCAAGGCGCCGGGAGGTGACCGAATCACGAACTACGGTTACGACGCTCACGATAATCTCATCAGCACAACCGATCCGTCCGGCCGCCTGGTCGAGGCCAGCTACAACTTGGCCGGCGAGATGACGCAAATCCGCTCGGAGTCCGCTTTCCCTATGGGTGACAACCCCAAGGACATGCGGAACATTGCCTACAACGACTTGGGTCAACTCATCTACGACCGCACGTTCCAAAGCTACCTAAGCTACGTCATTGTTGGCTGGCAGGGCGGCGAGCCCATCATGGACTGGGTGACCGAACGCAAGGACTTCAGCGAACGGAGTTGGACCTATGACAGCGGCGGCTTCCTGAGCAACGCCCTGGGCAACAACGGCCAGAACATCCGGTACGCCTACAACGCCAACGGCGACCTGGCCACGGTCACCGACTCGCTGAACAAGGTGACCTCGACCACCTACGATTCCCACGGCCGGATCAAGTCCGTTACCGCCCCGAACCAAGGCACCGCCCACTTCGAGTACAACCCGCTGGGCTGGCTGACCAAGGTCACGGACCGCAACGGCAACATCACGACCTACACCTACAATGGCCATGGCGACGTCACGCGGGTCACCAGCCCGGATAGCGGCATCACCGACTACACGTACAGCCTGGCTGGCAAGGTCCTGACCATGACCCGCGCCGACGGCACGGTGACGACCTACACCCGGGACGGGCTGGGCCGGGTCACCCAGGAGTCCGCCACCTGGGCGGCCTACAACGGCATCGGGGGCGCCCAAACGCATACCCTGACCTACGACAGCTGCACGATGGGCAAGGGCCGGCTGTGCGGGATGACCGACAGCACGGGCTCGACCAGCTACACCTACCTGAAGTCCGGTGAGCTCGCTTCGCAGACCTCGGTCATTGGCGGCGTCAGCTTCGGGCTCACGTTCACCTATGACGCCTATAGCCGGCTGAGCACGGCGACGTACCCCAACGGCGTGGTTCTGCGCTACAGCTATTCCAGCGACCACCGGGTCAAGCGGATCGAAGCGCAGATCGCCGGTGTCTGGAAAGACGTCATCAACAATGCCGCCTACCAGCCCTTTGGCGGACCGCTGATCGGATTTGTCCATGGCAATGGCTGGAACCGTCAGATCGACTACGACCTTGATGGCCGGGTCACCAAGATCTATGGCGCGGGCACGACTCACCCGCAGAACCTGATCTATGGCTACAACGCCAACGATCTGATTACCGGCATCACCAACACCAAGAACGCCGCCGCTAGCCAGACCTACGGCTACGATGTCATGAGCGCACTGACGTCGGCGAACGCCACGGCGACGGGCCAGCACACCTGGCAGTACGACGCCAACGGCAACCGCATCTCGCACGCCTGGGGTGGCGGCACCGAAACGTACACCAATGCCCCTGGAACGAACCGCCTGGCCAGCATGAGCGGCCCGCGTTCGCGCTCGGCGACCTACGACCCCATGGGCAACCTGCGCAACGAGACCCGGGGCGGAGTGACCGTTGAGCGGCGATACAACGGGTTCAACCGTCAGGTGAAGCTGATCCGACCGAGCGCGCAGTCGTTCGCCCAGCCCAACGGTGCCACGCTGAACCTACCCGCCGGCACCTGGGACTACGGCTACAACGCGCTCGGCCAGCGGGCAAGCAAGGCGCAGGCCGGTGGTAGCACCACGCGCTACCTGTTTAGCCCGGGAAGCCTACTCCTGGGCGAGACCAACGCCGGCTCATCGAGCTTGGACACGATCTACGTCTGGCTCGAAGGCAAGCCAGTGGGCGTCATCCGCGGGGGGCAGCTCTACGCCGTTCACACCGACCACCTGGGCCGACCGGAAGTCGCGACTAACGCAGCCAAGGCAGTTGTGTGGCGAGCAAATAATCTGGCATTCGACCGGAACGTCACCGTCGATTCATTCGGTGGCTTGAATCTTGGCTTCCCGGGCCAGCAGTACGACGCTGAATCAGCTGCGTGGTACAACGTCAATCGTCACTACGATGAATCATCTGGTCGATACACAAGCAGTGATCCCATTGGGCTGTTTGGTGGTCTCAACACTTTTTCCTACGTGGCAGGCAATCCCATCTCAAATGTTGACCCGCTAGGGTTGATGGCGATCACTCACTGCCGCGACCAAGACTCGCTTGACATCAAAATTGATATCTCACTGCGAATAGACCCTACGCTGAGTTTGTCTGAGGCCGGTGCAATGCTCACCGCGGCGGAATCAGCATGGAATGGGAGTATCGATGGCGTCAGCATTCGCGTCCAAATAAATACGTTGTTCACTGGCTCTCTTATCAGAGATACCGATCTCGTCCTACATCGAGGGAGCTACCGCAATGACGAGAATGATTGGTTCTCAGATAGCAACAGCCTATCTGGTTGGGCTCATGAAGTGGGGCATTGGTTTGGTATGGGGCATAACTATCCCACCGGCACCTCAGTGATGGCCTATGCCGGTCCTGACGGCCGCACTGTGACGGACTTTGATCGACGCCACTTGCTTGACAAATTTATCGAAAATTCCAATGACTGTGGATGTAGCCCATGAATACGCGAAGAATGCTGTTGACGTTTCTGATCGCTTTTCCTGCCGCAGCCATTGGCAATGATCCAGGTCAGCACTTATCCGGAAACACGGAGAGGTTTGGTCCACCAATGGACGCAAATGCTCTGGTGCTTAGCGATACATATGGCGTCTGTAGCGACAGATACTTTGGTGGTGTTCGTCGCGTGGAAACACAGGGCGACATGGTTCGCGGGGAGCTGAGATTCGGCTTGCCTGGAGAAATGGAGTCCGTCACCTATGACCTTGGGCGTCACTATGGTTTTGGCAAGAGAGTATCGGCGCGGGAAAGAATCAGCATTGACGGCCGATCAAGGAATGTCGGAATAATTACGCAAGGCGACCTGACTGGATACGTGATCTCAGATGTATATCCAGATGAGGAGATAGAAGTGGCGATCTGGTTTGACAGAGAGAGCGCCAATGCTCTGCGTCAAGCCAAGCAACTTGCAATTGCGGTAGCGGCTTGCTCGGTTCGAATCAACGATGGCTGAGCGGTCCAGTGGCCGGCGGACTGAAGGGCGTCAGCGACGCGACAGGTATGTTGCCTGGAGGGGCTCGAGCTTCGAGAGGAAAGCTGTGGCGATTCAATAAGTCGTGCACGTGTGTTGAGGCGCGCTGAAAATTGACCAGC
>NZ_KZ679108.1 GCF_003024235.1 Arenimonas caeni
CGTGGTTGCCAAGATCATCAAGTAAGCGCGTCGCCCGGCCTGCCGCGGCCGGTCGGGTGACCCGGGAATGGCGGGCCGGAAGCGGTCCGCCATCGCCCGTTAAGGGAATGCCATTGCGTCAGTAGCTCAACTGGCAGAGCAGCGGTCTCCAAAACCGCAGGTTGTAGGTTCGAGTCCTACCTGGCGCGCCAATCCGCAGGCGGTGGTCCCCCGGGGCCACCACCACCAACCGGCCAAAGCCGGGCATGAGTCGAATGAACACGAAGGCCGAACAAGCAGATCAGGCGGCAAGCGCCGCCGACGTGGCGAAGTACGCCCTTGCCATCGCGCTGGTCGCCGGCGGGCTCGTGCTGTACTGGATGACCGACTGGCCGACCCTCGCCCGCGTGATGCTGGTGGTGGTGGGCGTCGCGGCTGGTGCCTTCGTCATGGCCTCGACCGCCAAGGGCCGGGACGCCCGCGAGTTCCTGGGCGAGTCCATGTTCGAGCTGCGCAAGGTGGTCTGGCCGACCCGCCAGGAAACCACGCGCACCACCGGCGTCATCCTCGTGGTGGTCGTCATCGTCAGCCTGATCCTGTCGGGCTTCGACTTCATCATTTCGTGGCTGATCCGGCTGTTGCTGGGTCAATAAGGAGCTTAGAAACGTGGCCAAGCGCTGGTATGTCGTCCACGCCTATTCGGGCTTCGAGCACCAGGTGCAGCGCGCGCTCGACACGCGCATCGCGCGCGCCGGTATGCAGGAAAAGTTCGGCCAGGTGCTGGTCCCGACCGAGGAAGTGGTCGAGATGCGCGGTGGCCAGAAGCGCAAGTCCGAGCGCAAGTTCTTCCCGGGCTACGTCCTGGTGCAGATCGAGACCGCCGAAGAGGGCGGCATCCCGCGCATCGACGACGAGAGCTGGCACCTGATCAAGGAGACCCCCAAGGTCATGGGCTTCATCGGCGGTACCGCCGAGCGCCCCCTGCCGATCCAGGACCACGAGGCGGACGTCATCCTGCGCCGCGTGCAGGACGGTGCCGACAAGCCCAAGCCGAAGGTGCTGTTCGAGCCGGGCGAGATGGTGCGCGTCACCGAGGGCCCGTTCAACGACTTCAACGGCGTGGTCGAGGAAGTCAATTACGAAAAGAGCCGCCTGCGCGTGGCGGTGTCGATCTTCGGCCGTTCCACCCCGGTGGAGCTGGAGTTCGGCCAGGTCGAGAAGGCCTGACGCGGGTTTTGGCAAGACGTGGAAGCCGGGGCACGAATCCACCCGGCACGATGGGGAGCCTGACAACAGGCGCTTGCACCCGGAGACAAGACAATGGCTAAGAAAGTAGTTGGTTACATCAAGCTGCAGGTGAAGGCCGGCCAGGCCAACCCCTCGCCGCCGGTCGGCCCGGCCCTCGGCCAGCGCGGCCTGAACATCATGGAGTTCTGCAAGGCGTTCAATGCCGCGACCTCCAAGCTCGAGCCCGGCCTGCCGACCCCGGTGATCATCACCGCGTACTCGGACCGCACCTTCACCTTCATCACCAAGAGCACCCCGGCCACCGTGCTGCTCAAGAAGGCCGCGGGCATCACCTCGGGCTCGAAGCGCCCGAACACCGATAAGGTGGGCAAGGTCACCCGCAAGCAGCTCGAAGAAATCGCCAAGGCGAAGGAAGCCGATCTGACGGCGGCTTCGCTCGACGCCGCGGTGCGCACCCTCGCCGGTAGCGCCCGCAGCATGGGTCTCGTGGTGGAGGGCTAAGACATGGCGAAGATTTCCAAGCGTTACAAGGCCCTGCAGGCCCAGGTCGTGCCGGGCAAGGCCTACTCGATCGACGAGGCCCTGAAGATCATCCAGTCCAACTCGAAGACCAAGTTCGTCGAGTCCGTGGACGTGGCCGTGCGCCTCGGCGTGGATGCCAAGAAGTCCGACCAGCAGGTGCGCGGTTCGACCGTGCTGCCCGCCGGTACCGGCAAGTCCGTGCGCGTGGCGGTGTTCTGCCCGGCCGGTGCCAAGGCCGACGAGGCCCTGGCCGCTGGCGCCGACGTGGTCGGCATGGACGAGCTGGCCGACAAGATGCTGGCCGGCGACCTGAACTACGACGTCGTCATCGCCACCCCGGACGCCATGCGCGTCGTGGGCAAGCTGGGCCAGGTGCTCGGCCCGCGCGGCCTGATGCCGAACCCGAAGGTCGGCACCGTTTCGCCGGACGCCGCTGGCGCCGTGCGCAACGCCAAGGCGGGCCAGGTGCGCTACCGCACCGACAAGGCCGGCATCATCCACTGCACCATCGGCAAGGCCAGCTTCGACGCCGAGGCGCTGAAGAACAACCTGCACGCCCTGCTGGGCGACCTGGTGAAGGCCAAGCCGGCCGCCGCCAAGGGCCAGTACCTGCAGAAGGTCTCGCTGAGCTCGACGATGGGCGTGGGCGTGGTCATCGACCAGTCCTCGCTGTCGCTGGCGAAGTAATCGTTTCAAGCCATCCGGGGTCGCGACCCCGGATGGTTCGAGTTTTGAAGGCGCCGCCGCGGACGCGTCCGCGACGGAGCCATCAAAGACCGCAGGTGCGGTCAGCGCGCGTCGACGTCGGGCAGGGATGCACGAAAGGCATGGAATCGCCGTCGCCGCTAGCGGGATCGCTTAATCCGCGCTTCTGAGGAAGCCGGGCCTGCGTAGATGGTGCCGCCTCCTGGAGAAATCTGGAGTGGCCACCACCGGGACGCAACCGCGTCCCCGGCGCCGAGGGAACGGCGCCGCCCAAGACCACCGGCGGCTGGAGCCGCGGGTGGAGTCCAATTGGAGGAGTGCAATGGCTCTTAATCTGTCCCAAAAGCAAGTTGTTGTCGCCGAGCTGGCGGACGTTGCCGCCAAGGCGCACTCCCTGATCGCCGCAGAGTACGCAGGCACCACGGTCAGCCAGCTGACCGAGATGCGCAAGAAGGCCCGTGAGTCGGGCGTGTTCCTCAAGGTCGTGAAGAACACCCTGGCCACCCGCGCCGTCGCCGGCACGGATTACGAGTGCGTCAAGGACGCCCTCGTTGGTCCGCTGCTGTATGCGTTCTCGCTCGAGGAGCCCGGCGCCGCCGGTCGCCTGATCAAGGAGTTCGCCAAGGGCAACGACAAGCTGCAGCCGAAGGTGGTCGCCGTTGGCGGCCAGATGTACCCGGCCAGCCACGTCGAAGTCCTCGCCTCGCTGCCGACCCGCGAACAGGCCCTGGCCATGCTGGCCCGCGTCCTGGCCGAGCCGGCTGCCATGTTCGCCCGCGCCGTCAAGGCCGTGGCCGACAAGCAGGGTGGTGGTGAAGCCCCGGCCGAGGCCGAGGCGGAAACCGCCTGAGCGACGATCCGCTAGTACACAAACCATCCAGATAATTTTCCAGAGGTAAACACAATGTCCCTTTCCAACGAGCAGATCGTCGAGGCCATCGCCGCCAAGTCCCTGATGGAAGTGATGGAGCTGGTCAAGGCCATCGAAGAGAAGTTCGGCGTCTCCGCCGCCGCTCCGGTCATGATGGCCGGCCCGGCTGCCGGCCCGGCCGCCGCCGCCGAAGAGCAGACCGAGTTCACCGTCGTGCTCAAGGCCGCCGGCGAGAAGAAGGTCGAGGTCATCAAGGCCGTGCGCGCCATCACCGGCCTGGGCCTGAAGGAAGCCAAGGACCTGGTCGAGGCCACCGGCATCGTCAAGGAAGCCGTGTCCAAGGAAGACGCCGACAAGTTCAAGAAGGAGCTCGAGGCGGCCGGCGCCACGGTCGAGCTCAAGTAAGCGCTGCATTGCGTCGCCGCGCTTCAACGGCGACCACCCAAGGCTGGGGGCGAAAGCCCCCGGCCTTTGGCCGTTCCTGGAACGGCCGCTGATTCGCAAGCGAGTTGCCAGTGTGAAGTAGCGGGAGAGGGCGTGCTGGTGCCGGCAATACCAGCGACTTCCCACTGGCAGTTTGACGTTCCCCCAAGGGCCGCGGACGCGCGGACCACAGATACCCAAGGCGGTAGCTCACCATGACGTACTCCTTCACCGAAAAGAAGCGTATCCGCAAGGACTTCGGCAAGCGCCGCGCCGTCCTTGACGTGCCGTACCTGCTGGCCATCCAGATGGACTCGTACCGCGAGTTCCTGCAGGAAGGCGCCAACGGCGACAAGCGCGAGGACCGTGGCCTGCACGCCGCCCTCAAGTCGGTGTTCCCGATCACCAGCTACTCCGGCAACGCCGCCCTGGAGTACGTCAGCTACAAGCTCGGCGAGCCCCCGTTCGACGAGCGCGAGTGCCGCAACCGCGGCCTCACCTTCGGTGCCCCGCTGCGCGTGACCGTGCGCCTGGTCATCTACGACCGCGAGTCGTCGACCAAGGCCATCAAGTACGTGAAGGAGCAGGAGGTCTACATGGGCGAGCTGCCCCTGATGACCGACAACGGCACCTTCATCGTCAACGGCACCGAGCGCGTCATCGTCTCGCAGCTGCACCGCTCGCCGGGCGTGTTCTTCGACCACGACCGCGGCAAGACCCACAGCTCGGGCAAGCTGCTCTACAGCGCCCGCATCATTCCCTACCGCGGTTCCTGGCTCGACTTCGAGTTCGACCCGAAGGACTGCGTGTTCACCCGCATCGACCGCCGCCGCAAGCTGCCGGTGTCGATCCTGCTGCGCGCCCTCGGCTACAACAACGAGGAGATGCTCAAGCTCTTCTTCGACATCAACACCTTCCACATCGCCAAGAAGGACGGCGTGGAGCTGGAGCTGGTGGCCGAGCGCCTGCGCGGCGAGACCCTGAACTTCGACCTGGTCATCGGCGGCAAGGTCGTCGTCGAGGCCGGCAAGCGCATCACCGCGCGCCACGTCAAGCAGCTCGAGCAGGCCAAGGTCGACACCCTGGCGGTGCCCGACGAGTACCTGTACGGCCGCATCCTGGCCCATGACGTCATCGACACCAAGTCGGGCGAAGTGCTGGCCCTGGCCAACGACGAGCTCAACGAAGCCAACGTCGAGAAGATGCGCAAGGCCGGCGTCGACACCATCGGCACCCTGTGGGTGAACGACCTCGACCGCGGTCCGTACCTGTCCAACACCCTGCGCATCGACCCGACCAAGACCCAGCTCGAGGCCCTGGTCGAGATCTACCGCATGATGCGCCCGGGCGAGCCGCCGACCAAGGACGCTGCCCAGAACCTGTTCTACAACCTGTTCTTCACCTTCGAGCGCTACGACCTCTCGGGCGTGGGCCGGATGAAGTTCAACCGCCGCGTGGGCCGCAAGGAAACCACCGGCGCCTCGGTGCTCTACGACCACAAGTACTTCGGCGAGCGCAACGACGAGATGGCCAAGTCGCTGGTCTCCGAGTTCGGCGAGAGCTCCGACATCCTCGACGTGATCCGTACCCTGTGCGAGATCCGCAACGGCCGCGGCATCGTCGACGACATCGACCACCTGGGCAACCGCCGCGTGCGTTCGGTCGGCGAAATGGCCGAGAACGTCTTCCGCGTCGGCCTGGTGCGCGTCGAGCGCGCCGTGAAGGAGCGCCTGTCGCTGGCCGAGTCCGACGGCCTGACCCCGCAGGACCTCATCAACGCCAAGCCGGTGGCGGCCGCGATCAAGGAGTTCTTCGGCTCCTCGCAGCTGTCCCAGTTCATGGACCAGAACAACCCGCTGTCCGAAGTCACGCACAAGCGCCGCGTCTCGGCCCTCGGCCCGGGCGGCCTGACCCGCGAGCGCGCCGGCTTCGAAGTGCGCGACGTGCACCCGACCCACTACGGCCGCGTCTGCACCATCGAGACGCCGGAAGGCCCGAACATCGGCCTGATCAACTCGCTTGCCGTCTATGCCCGCTCGAACAAGTACGGCTTCCTCGAGACGCCGTACCGCAAGGTCGTCGACGGCAAGGTGACCGACCAGGTCGAGTTCCTGTCGGCCATCGAGGAGCATGAGTACGCGATCGCCCAGGCCAACGCCGAGCTCAACAAGGACGGCAGCTTCCAGGCTCCGTTCGTGCCCTGCCGCTTCCAGGCCGAGACCCTGCTCAAGCCGCCGAGCGAAATCCAGTACATGGACGTCTCGCCGATGCAGTCGGTGTCGGTCGCGGCCGCGCTGGTGCCCTTCATCGAGCACGACGACGCCAACCGCGCCCTGATGGGCGCGAACATGCAGCGCCAGGCCGTCCCGACCCTGCGTGCCCAGAAGCCGCTGGTCGGCACGGGCATCGAGCGCGCCGTGGCGCGTGACTCGGGCGTCACCGTCAACGCCCGCCGCGGCGGCGTGATCGACCAGGTCGACGCGGGCCGCATCGTGGTGCGCGTGAACGAGGACGAGATCCACGGCAACGACGCCGGCGTCGACATCTACACGCTGGTCAAGTACACCCGCTCGAACCAGAACACCTGCATCAACCAGCGTCCGCTGGTGAACGTGGGTGATCGCGTCGCCCGCGGCGACGTGCTGGCCGACGGTCCGTCCACCGACATCGGCGAGCTGGCCCTGGGCCAGAACATGCTGGTCGCGTTCATGCCGTGGAACGGCTACAACTTCGAGGACTCGATCCTGCTCTCCGAGCGCGTGGTCGAGGAGGATCGCTACACCACGATCCACATCGAGGAGCTGACCTGCGTCGCGCGCGACACCAAGCTCGGTCCCGAGGAAATCACCGCCGACATCCCGAACGTGTCCGAGCAGGCCCTGGGCCGTCTGGACGAGTCGGGCGTGGTCTACATCGGCGCCGAGGTGCGTGCCGGCGACATTATGGTCGGCAAGGTCACCCCGAAGGGCGAGAGCCAGCTGACCCCGGAAGAGAAGCTGCTGCGCGCCATCTTCGGCGAGAAGGCTTCGGACGTTAAGGACAGCTCGCTGCGCGTGCCCCCGGGCATGGACGGCACCGTCATCGACGTGCAGGTCTTCACCCGCGACGGCATCGAGAAGGACAAGCGCGCGCGCCAGATCGAGGAAAGCGAGATCAAGCGCGTCAAGAAGGACTTCGACGATCAGTTCCGCATCCTCGAGGGCGCCATCTACGCCCGCCTGCGCGGCCAGCTGCTCGGCAAGGTCGCCAACGGCGGCCCGAACGGCCTGAAGAAGGGCACCGAGATCACCGCTGAGTACCTCGACTCGCTCAAGAAGGACGAGTGGTTCTCGATCCGCATGAAGGACGAGGACGCCGCCGAGATGATCGAGCGCGCCCAGAAGCAGGTCGAGGCGCACGAGAAGGAGTTCGAGAAGCGCTTCCAGGACAAGCGCGGCAAGATCACCCAGGGCGACGACCTCGCCCCGGGCGTGCTGAAGATGGTCAAGGTCTTCCTGGCCGTGAAGCGCCGCATCCAGCCGGGCGACAAGATGGCCGGCCGCCACGGCAACAAGGGCGTCGTCTCGACCATCGTGCCGGTGCAGGACATGCCCTACATGGCCGACGGCCAGACCGTGGACATCGTGCTCAACCCGCTGGGCGTGCCGAGCCGAATGAACATCGGCCAGGTGCTGGAAGTCCACCTGGGCTGGGCCGCCAAGGGCCTGGGCCAGAAGATCCAGCGCATGCTCGAGGCACAGGAGAAGGTGGCGGAACTGCGCAAGTTCCTCGACCAGATCTACAACCACGACAAGAAGCTCGCGGGCGACCGCGTCGACCTGTCGCAGTTCAGCGACGCCGAGCTGCTGGGCATGGCCCGCAACCTGGTCGACGGCGTGCCGATGGCCACCCCGGTGTTCGACGGTGCGGCCGAGGCCGAGATCAAGTCGATGCTGGCGCTGGCCGAGCTGCCTTCGAGCGGCCAGACCACGCTGTTCGACGGCCGCACCGGCGAGGCGTTCGATCGCCCGGTGACCGTTGGCTACATGCACATGCTCAAGCTCAACCACCTGGTTGACGACAAGATGCACGCCCGCTCGACCGGCCCGTACTCGCTGGTCACCCAGCAGCCGCTGGGCGGCAAGGCGCAGTTCGGCGGCCAGCGCTTCGGCGAGATGGAAGTCTGGGCGCTCGAGGCCTACGGCGCGGCGTACACCCTGCAGGAAATGCTGACCGTCAAGTCGGACGACGTGCAGGGCCGCAACCAGATGTACAAGAACATCGTCGACGGCGAGCACGAGATGACCGCCGGCATGCCGGAGTCGTTCAACGTGCTGGTCAAGGAAATCCGCTCGTTGGCGATCAACATCGAGCTGGAAGAGCAGTGATCGGGCGCCGGGAACAGGAGAACCAAAAATGAAAGACCTACTGAATCTGTTCAACCAGCAGCGCCAGTCGCTGGACTTCGACGGCATCAAGATCGGCCTGGCTTCGCCGGACCTGATCCGCAGCTGGTCCTTCGGCGAGGTGAAGAAGCCGGAGACCATCAACTACCGCACCTTCAAGCCCGAGCGCGACGGCCTGTTCTGCGCCGCGATCTTCGGCCCGATCAAGGACTACGAGTGCCTGTGCGGCAAGTACAAGCGCATGAAGCACCGTGGCGTGGTCTGCGAGAAGTGCGGCACCGAGGTCACCCTGGCCAAGGTGCGCCGTGAGCGCATGGGCCACATCGAGCTGGCCAGCCCGACCGCGCACATCTGGTTCCTCAAGTCGCTGCCCTCGCGCATCGGCCTGATGCTGGACATGACCCTGCGTGACATCGAGCGCATCCTGTACTTCGAGGCCTACGTGGTCATCGAGCCGGGCCTGACCACGCTCGACCGCGGCCAGCTGCTCACCGAGGAGCAGTTCCTGCAGGCCCGCCAGGAGCACGGCGACGACTTCGACGCCCTGATGGGTGCCGAGGCGGTCTACCACCTGCTGCGCACGATCGACCTCAACGCCGAGCTGCTGCGCCTGAAGGAAGAGATCGCCGCCACCAACTCCGAGACCAAGCTCAAGCGCCTGACCAAGCGCATCAAGCTGATGGAGGCCTTCCTCGACTCGGGCAACCGCCCGGAGTGGATGGTGATGACGGTGCTGCCGGTGCTGCCGCCGGACCTGCGTCCGCTGGTGCCGCTGGACGGCGGCCGCTTCGCGACCTCCGACCTCAACGACCTCTACCGTCGCGTCATCAACCGCAACAACCGCCTCAAGCGCCTGCTCGAGCTCAATGCGCCGGACATCATCGTGCGCAACGAGAAGCGCATGCTGCAGGAGTCGGTCGACGCCCTGATGGACAACGGCCGCCGTGGCCGCGCCATCACCGGCACCAACAAGCGCCCGCTCAAG
This sequence comes from Arenimonas caeni, assembly GCF_003024235.1. Lineage (GTDB taxonomy): Bacteria > Pseudomonadota > Gammaproteobacteria > Xanthomonadales > Xanthomonadaceae > Arenimonas > Arenimonas caeni. The sequence goes on from NZ_KZ679108.1 coordinate 9,119, forward strand.
TCGCTGGCCGACATGATCAAGGGCAAGCAGGGCCGCTTCCGCCAGAACCTGCTGGGCAAGCGCGTCGACTACTCGGGCCGTTCGGTCATCGTGGTCGGCCCGACGCTGCGCCTGCACGAGTGCGGCCTGCCGAAGAAGATGGCGCTCGAGCTGTTCAAGCCCTTCATCTTCGCCAAGCTGCAGCGCCGCGGCCTGGCCACCACCATCAAGGCGGCCAAGAAGCTGGTCGAGCGTGAGTCGGCCGAGGTCTGGGACATCCTCGAGGAAGTCATCCGCGAGCACCCGGTGCTGCTCAACCGCGCGCCGACCCTGCACCGCCTGGGCATCCAGGCCTTCGAGCCGGTGCTGATCGAGGGCAAGGCCATCCAGCTGCACCCGCTGGTCTGCACCGCGTTCAACGCCGACTTCGACGGCGACCAGATGGCCGTGCACGTCCCGCTGAGCCTCGAGGCCCAGCTGGAAGCGCGCGCGCTGATGATGTCGTCGAACAACATCCTCTCGCCCGCCAACGGCGAGCCGATCATCGTGCCGACCCAGGACGTCGTCCTCGGCCTGTACTACATGACCCGCGCGCTCGAGAACAAGAAGGGCGAGGGCATGGTGTTCGCCAACGTGGCGGAGGCCAAGCGCGCCTACGACAACCGCGTTGCCGAGCTGCACGCCAAGGTCAAGGTGCGCATCAAGCGCGAGGAGATCGACGAGAACGGCGAGCGCCACCTCAAGTCGGGCATCATCGACACCACTATCGGCCGCGCCCTGCTGGCCGAGATCCTGCCCGAGGGCCTGCCGTTCGCGCTGGCCAACACCGAGCTGACCAAGAAGGCCATCAGCCGCCTGATCAACTCGTGCTACCGCATGCTGGGCCTGAAGCACACGGTCATCTTCGCCGACAAGCTGATGTACACCGGCTTCTCGTTCGCCACCAAGGCGGGCGTGTCGATCGGCATCGACGACATGATCATCCCGGCCGAGAAGAAGGACATCCTGGCCGAGGCCGAGGCCGAGGTGCTGGAGATCCAGGAGCAGTACCAGAGCGGCCTGGTCACCGCCGGCGAGCGCTACAACAAGGTCGTCGACATCTGGTCGCGCACGAACGAGCGCGTGGCCAAGGCGATGATGGAGGCGATCGGCACCGACAAGGTGGCGAACGTCAAGGGCGAGACCGTCGACCAGAAGTCGATGAACTCGGTCTACATCATGGCCGACTCCGGCGCCCGTGGTTCGCAGGCGCAGATCCGCCAGCTGGCGGGCATGCGCGGCCTGATGGCCCGTCCTGACGGCTCGATCATCGAGACCCCGATCACCGCGAACTTCCGCGAGGGCCTGAACGTCCTTCAGTACTTCATCTCGACCCACGGCGCCCGCAAGGGCCTCGCGGACACCGCGCTCAAGACCGCGAACTCCGGTTACCTGACCCGTCGCCTGGTCGACGTGGCCCAGGACGTGGTGGTCACCGAGACCGATTGCGGCACCACCAACGGCCTGACCATGATCCCGATCGTGGAAGGCGGCGACGTGGTCGAGCCGCTGCGCGACCGCGTGCTGGGCCGCATCGTGGCCGAGGACGTGTACCTGCCGGGCAACGACGAGGATCCGATCGTCACCCGCAACACCCTGCTCGACGAGGCCTGGGTGGACAAGCTCGAGACCGCCGGCGTGCAGTCGATCAAGGTGCGCTCCGCGATCACCTGCGAAAGCGCCTTCGGCATCTGCGCCCACTGCTACGGCCGCGACCTGGCCCGTGGCCACATCGTCAACCACGGCGAGGCTGTCGGCGTCGTCGCGGCCCAGTCGATCGGCGAGCCGGGCACCCAGCTGACCATGCGTACCTTCCACATCGGCGGCGCGGCTTCGCGTGCGGCCGCCGTGGACAACATCACGGTCAAGACCACCGGCACCATCAAGTTCAACAACCTCAAGCACGTCCAGCACGACAAGGGCCACCTGGTGGCGGTGTCGCGTTCGGGCGAGCTGTCGGTGCTCGACAACCACGGCCGCGAGCGCGAGCGCTACAAGCTCCCCTACGGCGCCGTCATCAACGTCAAGGACGGCGATGCGGTGAGGGCGGGGCAGGCGGTCGCGACCTGGGATCCGCATAACCACCCGATCGTGTCGGAAGTGGCGGGCTTCGTGCGCTTCATCGACTTCGTCGACGGCGTCACCGTCATCGAGAAGACCGACGACCTCACCGGCCTGGCCTCGCGCGAGATCACCGATCCCAAGCGCCGCGGCTCGGCCGGCAAGGACCTGCGCCCGATCGTGCGCATCGTCGACGCCAAGGGCAACGACCTGACCATCCCGGGCACCGACCTGCCGGCGCAGTACCTGCTGCCGCCGCGCTCGGTCGTGAACCTGCAGGACGGCGCCGCGGTCGGCGTGGGCGACGTGGTCACCAAGGTGCCGCAGGAAGCCTCGAAGACCCGCGACATCACCGGCGGCCTGCCGCGCGTGGCGGACCTGTTCGAGGCCCGCAAGCCGAAGGATCCGGCCGTGCTGGCCGAGGTGTCGGGCATCATCAGCTTCGGCAAGGACACCAAGGGCAAGCAGCGCCTGATCATCAAGGACGCCGAGGGCAACGAGCACGAAGAGCTCATCCCGAAGTACCGCCAGGTCATCGTCTACGAGGGCGAGCACATCGCCAAGGGCGAGACCGTGGTGGACGGCGAGCCGAACCCGCAGGACATCCTGCGCCTGCTGGGCGTCGAGCCGCTGGCGGCCTACCTGGTCAAGGAAATCCAGGACGTCTATCGCCTGCAGGGCGTGAAGATCAACGACAAGCACATCGAAGTGATCATTCGCCAGATGCTGCGCAAGGTCGAGATCACCGACGCCGGCGACACCCGCTTCATGGTGGGCGAGCAGGCCGAGAAGGTGAGGGTGGTCGAGGACAACGCCAAGGCCGCCACCAAGAACGAGCTGCCGGCGAAGTACGAGCCGGTCCTGCTGGGCATCACCAAGGCCTCGCTGGCGACCGAGTCGTTCATTTCCGCGGCTTCCTTCCAGGAAACCACCCGCGTGCTGACCGAGGCCGCCGTGCGCGGTACCCGCGACAGCTTGCGGGGCCTGAAGGAAAACGTTATCGTCGGCCGCCTCATTCCGGCGGGTACGGGCCTGGCTTACCACAACAAGCGGCGCCAGGCCGCGCTGCCGGAACTTTCCGATTCCGAACTGGAGACCTTGCGGGCCGTCTCGACGGCCAATGAGACTACCGAAGAAGCCGGCTCCGAAGGCTGACCTAGTGCGCTGGCAAGCTCGCCGATAGCTTGCCCACATCCGGAAAGAGGGGACAGGACGTCCCCTCGTGTCCGGTTCAGGGATGATGGAAACCAGAATGACGCGACCTGTCGCTCGTTGACAGGTGCGTTTAACGCGAAGTAAACTCCCGCTTCTCGGTGGGCCGGTTTCCGGCCTGCCTTGTTCTTTATCCAGGATCCCCAAGCATGGCGACGATCAATCAGCTGGTGCGCAAGCCGCGTCAGCCCAACACCTACAAGAGCGCCTCCCCGGCGCTGGCCAACTGCCCGCAGCGTCGTGGCGTGTGCACCCGCGTGTACACCACGACCCCGAAGAAGCCGAACTCGGCCCTTCGCAAAGTGGCCAAGGTCCGCCTGACCAACGGTTTCGAGGTCATCTCGTACATCGGCGGCGAAGGCCACAACCTCCAGGAGCACTCGGTGGTCCTGATCCGCGGCGGTCGCGTCAAGGACCTGCCGGGCGTGCGCTACCACACCGTGCGCGGCTCGCTCGACGCCGCCGGCGTCGCCAAGCGTCGCCAGGCCCGTTCCAAGTACGGCGCCAAGCGTCCGAAGTCCTGATCGCGCGGCCCTGCCGCAGCGATAGCCACCCGAATACCAAAAATCTAGGCAAGCATCATGTCCCGTAAAGGTTCTCCCGGTACCCGTTCGGTCCTCCCGGACCCGAAGCACGGAAGCGAGGTTGTCGCGCGCTTCATCAACATGGTCATGAAGTCCGGCAAGAAGTCGATCGCCGAAAAGATCGTCTACGGCGCCATGGACGTCATTGGCGAGAAGAACGCCGACGCCCTGGGCCTGGTCGAGAAGGCGCTTGGCAACGTCGCCCCGGCGGTCGAGGTCAAGTCCCGCCGCGTCGGCGGCGCGACCTACCAGGTGCCGGTCGAAGTCCGCTCCTCGCGCCGCATGGCGCTGGCCATGCGCTGGGTGATCGAGTCGGCGCGCAAGCGCGGCGAGAACACCATGCCGCGCAAGCTGGCCGCCGAGCTCCTTGAGGCCGCCGAGAACCGTGGCGGCGCCGTCAAGAAGCGCGAGGAAACCCACCGCATGGCGGAGGCCAACAAGGCCTTCTCGCACTACCGCTGGTAACAGAGAAGGACCTCACACGTGGCACGTACTACCCCCATCGAGCGTTACCGCAACTTCGGCATCATGGCCCACATCGATGCCGGCAAGACCACTACGTCCGAGCGCATCCTGTTCTACACCGGCAAGAGCCACAAGATCGGCGAGGTGCATGACGGCGCCGCGACGATGGACTGGATGGAGCAGGAGCAGGAGCGCGGCATCACCATCCAGTCGGCGGCCACCACCGCCTTCTGGAAGGGCATGGACAAGTCCCTCCCGGAGCACCGCTTCAACATCATCGACACCCCGGGCCACGTCGACTTCACCATCGAAGTCGAGCGTTCCTTGCGCGTGCTCGACGGTGCGGTGTTCGTGCTCTGCGCCGTGGGTGGCGTGCAGCCGCAGTCCGAGACCGTGTGGCGCCAGGCCAACAAGTACCGCGTGCCGCGCATCGCGTTCGTCAACAAGATGGACCGCACCGGCGCCAACTTCTTCAAGGTCCGCGACCAGCTGAAGGCGCGCCTGGGTGCTTCGCCGGTGCCGATGCAGGTGCCGATCGGCGCCGAGGACAACTTCGAAGGCGTGGTCGACCTGCTCAAGATGAAGGCGATCCACTGGGATTCCGCCTCGCAGGGCCTGAGCTTCGAGTACCGCGACATCCCGGCCGACCTGGTCGAGGTGGCCAACGAGGCCCGCGCCTTCATGGTCGAGTCCGCCGCCGAGGCCAGCGAAGAGCTGATGGACAAGTACCTCGAGGGCGGTGACCTGTCCGAGGACGAGATCGTTGCCGGCCTGCGCCAGCGCTGCCTGAACACCGAGATCGTTCCGATGTTCTGCGGCACCGCGTTCAAGAACAAGGGCGTGCAGGCCATGCTCGACGGCGTCGTCAAGCTGCTGCCGTCGCCGGTCGACGTGCCGGCCGTGCGCGGCGTGGACGTCGACGACGAGACCAAGGAACTGACCCGCGAGTCGAGCGACAAGGCGCCGTTCTCGGCCCTGGCGTTCAAAATCATGACCGACCCGTTCGTGGGCTCGCTGACCTTCTTCCGCGTCTACTCGGGTACGCTCAACGCCGGCGACCAGGTGCTGAACTCGGTCAAGGGCAAGAAGGAGCGCATCGGCCGCCTGCTGCAGATGCACTCCAACCAGCGCGACGAGATCAAGGAAGTGCTGGCTGGCGACATCGCCGCGGCCGTGGGCCTGAAGGACGTCACCACGGGTGACACGCTCTGCGCCCAGGAGCACCCGATCGTGCTCGAGCGCATGTCGTTCCCGGAGCCGGTCATCTCGATGGCCGTCGAGCCCAAGACCAAGTCCGACCAGGAGAAGATGGGCATCGCCCTCGGCCGCCTGGCGCAGGAGGATCCGTCCTTCCGCGTCCGCACCGACGAGGAATCGGGCCAGACCATCATCTCGGGCATGGGCGAGCTGCACCTCGACATCATCGTTGACCGCATGAAGCGCGAGTTCAACGTCGAGGCCAACGTCGGCAAGCCGCAGGTCGCCTACCGCGAGACCATCCGCAAGGCGGTCAAGCAGGAAGGCAAGTTCGTGCGCCAGTCGGGCGGTCGCGGCCAGTACGGCCACATCGTCATCGAGATGGAGCCGGGCGAGCGCGGCACGGGCTACGTCTACGAGAGCGCCATCGTCGGCGGCGTGGTTCCGAAGGAATACGTCACCGCGTCGGGCAAGGGCATCGAGGAAGCCATGAAGAATGGCGTCCTGGCCGGCTTCCCGGTGGTGGACGTCAAGATCAAGGCGGTCGATGGCTCGTTCCACGACGTCGACTCGAATGAAATGGCGTTCAAGGTCGCCGGCTCCATGGCCTTCAAGGAAGGCTTCATGAAGGCCAGCCCGGTGCTGCTCGAGCCGATCATGAAGGTCGAGGTCGTCACCCCCGAGGAGTACATGGGCGACGTGATGGGCGACCTGAGCCGTCGTCGCGGCATCCTACAGGGCTCGGACGAGACCCCGTCGGGCAAGGTCATCAACGCGATGGTGCCGCTGGGCGAGATGTTCGGCTACGCGACCTCCATGCGCTCGATGTCCCAGGGCCGCGCGACCTTCACGATGGAGTTCGACCACTACGCCGAAGCCCCGGCGAACATCGCCGAGCAGGTCATCAAGAAGTCCTGATCCATCGGTTTTCCACGAATTCAGTATCCAGATTAGAGGCGACAGAAAATGTCCAAGGAAAAGTTCGAGCGCAAGA
>NZ_KZ679109.1 GCF_003024235.1 Arenimonas caeni
GCTGGTCAATTTTCAGCGCGCCTCAACACGCCGACATCAATTGAAGCCTATTGGCAGTGGCTGCGAACTGCTGGATGCACTTGAGAGCGAGTGCAAACACAGAGTACTTTGCCGCAATAGGATTGGCTTCGTATGAGATCCGATCGAATCCGTACTTGTCGCCAACCAACAGCATTGGAGGCAGCCATGCTGACCGAAGGCTGTGCCTTCTGCGGGGGTAGTGGCGACTCGCACGGAATCCTTGGCGGTGTTAATGGGAATGCCTGTTTTGCATGCCTAGCTGAAGCCTTCAGATCTACAGCTCTCCATTACCTTCCCATTCGGAATTCCGACGCAACTCAACAGCTGCGTGAAAACAACGCCAGCTGTCTTATATGCGCGGGACCGGCTTCCTCTACCAACTTAGTCCTCTGCCGCGAGGGCAACTGTATCTGTGGGGATTGCCTCAAGCGCGCGTTCTCGCTGATCGCCGACGACGGATCTCAACCTTACGTCGTGTTCTAGCCATCCCAAGCGAGGACGTTGACATTGTTGAAGCATGGCGACGATTTGCCAGCCCCGACTGGTTTTGCTCGAATCGATCCTGGCCGAGAGAGTAGAGACTTCGACTTTCTTGCCTCGGGAAGGCCTCGGCGTTGCCCTGTGAGCCCGACCAATCTTCGGCGCGCATGGGCGCCTGCTTTAATTGCACGCTAACGCTCCGACCACACATGTCGAACGGGGATATTGCGCTAGCGGAACGCCGTGATGACAAGAAGAACGTACTTCGCAAACCCACCCCGCGTGGCTAGGCTTCCGCTTCTGGCATACGGCGGACATTTAGTTGAAAGATGATTGACGGCGTCGATGGAGGGCCTATTTGGCCAATCCGTTGGCACGGAGACAGTTCTGATACTTCCTTTCCTGATCCTCGGCATAGAACATGCCCTTCTCCGCAGCTCGCTCCATTTCAGCTCTCAGGTACTGATTGGATTCGACGGCCGCTTTCGATCTCAGTAGCGCTGCAGCCTCGTCCGCCGACGATGTTTGGCATTCCGCCCGAACTCGACTTGGTCGCCACTCGTACCAGTAGAAGAGAAAGACGATGACAACCAGAATGCCCACCACGGATAGCCTCACAGGATTGCTCATATACGATGCTCTGCAGAACGCCAGGGAAGATAACGTGCCTCTCCTCGTCTAGATCAGATCCTTCCGGAGAATGTCGTCCGCGAATAAGCAGCGAAAGTTCTGGTCACATTCAAATTGTGCGACACGCCACTTTCGCGCCGAAATAACCTGGCGGGGCCTGCGGAGACAGGTTATGTGCGCTGCACGTTCAGGCCTAGCCGACAAGCGTGAAACCCTTTGGTGCAATGGATGAGTTCCTCTTCTGATAGGCAGAGAGGTACAAGACCCCCAGATCGCCACCATCTAAGCTCGAAATCTGGTAGCCATCCACTGGCTTGTCAACCACTGATGACCCAAAGCTCCCAATACGCTCCGACATGACCTCTACGCCATCATTTCGGAGACTAGCAAGATACGAGTGACAGCCGAGAATCGTCCGGCACGGGATCGGGTTGTCCACAGAGAAGCCAAACTCCCCAAGCCCGTCTGGGAATACATCAGCATCGATCCCATCATCCGACATCCCTGCCAGCAATCCCATCAATGCGTTCTTCAAATCCTCGTTCTCACCAGAAGCTTTAGGCTGCTTCGGCAGCTCACCCAACGGATGCCGCCTTCTCGAACCGAAGAGGAAATCCCGAATTCCCATGCTACCTCCTACGTAAGGCTCACTATTCCCGGAAATCGTCCGCACTGACTGAGCGCGGCACGAAGTTGCCTTGTGATACCCGGGTCAGGGTGTACTCAGCGGCGACGCGACTTTGATAGTTGTTATAGCCGTCCGACTCATAAGTGGTGACGAACGCCACCGTATTTGGGTCCGCAGTAACTTGCATGGCGGACATAAACTCCAAGCACTTCCTGCTAAATTCTTCCCCGGACGCAAACATGAGATTGAAGTGACCCTCCGGGACACTCCTAACAACCCCAGACTGACCCTGATTCACATAGAAGGCCAAGACGGTCTGCGTCCCTTGGCGAAGCTTCACGAGCACATCTTGACTGCCGGCATTGACCGTTAGTTGGTGTTGGCCAGTCAGTGTTTGCTTAAGGATTTCGCCACTATACGGTTTGCGTTTTTCATCATCTTTGCAGACGAGATTGCGCACTTCCTGAAACGTTCCGCGCTCCAGCAAAGAGCTAGATATGTATCCGTCCTGACCCCCAGGAAGCTGCACATTGGACCATCCACCTTCCTCGGAAATGATCGAGACCTCCGTCATCTGATCTACCTGCGTGACCGGAGCCCAACTCGTCCCAGGGCCAGACCGGACGTTTGCCCTTTGCGCGGTCACAAATGCCCTCGGGAATAACGGCGGGGAATCGGCTTGAGGTGGGTTCGGCTGTGCGCTACGAGCGCTAGAGCCCTCAGATCGGCTCGCCCGAGACCCGGAACTATCTGTTAGACCAGCATAGAGTATGGCCGCCAAAAGAAGGCCAAGGAAAGCAATTGTCAGAATGCCATCCCAGCCCATCCCAGAAGATGCCGGTGGATTTGAACTGCGCGTTGGCGCTGACTTGGGGCCGTTGCTTGGTGTAGAAGCACTCACCGAGGATGATCCTCTCGAAGCTCCCGATGTGGGCCTGACCGGGCCGACAGCACTTGAAGGCGATTGGGTCGATGGCCCGATCGTGCTGGAAGCCGGCCTGCAACTCGCAAGGTCAGCCCTGTAGTCACCCCGGCCCGCCGCAATTCCATCGAACCCCATTTTTCCACGGTTGCTCATGCGACTACTTCCCAAGAATAGAGCTGAGCGTGCTTCCGCCCTTCTTCCAATAGATATCGAGCGCCGTGGACAACACCGGAGAGTTCTTTGACTGCCGAAGGTCAATTGAGCCCTTGGCCTTTCCGTCACCACTAGTGAGGACGAGCTGGCCACCTTGAGATGACTTTCTCGCCTCGCCCCAAGGAACGAAAACCTCCTGCGTCGCCCTGAACATCCTCTCGACGGGGATCACCACCCCCCTGTCTGATATTCGCATGCCTCCAAAGGTCATCACAGCGCCACTACGCAGTGTCTGAAGCAGCTCAATTAGCAGTCGAACCCCCACTGCTTTCCAGAGCCTCTCGATCATCGGACCAAACTTGGATTCATCGCTGAACTCTACGAATAGAGTTCCCCGAGGCGAGTAGATCCTCACATCAAACGTTGTTTTGTAGTCACCCCTGAGTCCTCCCCATGAGATGCCATCGACTTCTTCAAGAGACAGACTCGATCCTTTCCAACTAACCCCATTCGTCGACAAGCGAAAGGTGTCCTTAATGAGAAGCCCGAACGTCGCCTCATAGGCAATGGAAGCTGCAAACTCTTCTTGTTCTTTTTTTGATCGAACGGCTTCATTGCGCCGTGCATCTGCAATTTCGACCAATGCTTCAATGTCCTGCTCGACGCGTTCAGCGATCTCGGGAACCTCAGCAAAAATCTCCCGTAGCCTGTCGCTGATGCGTTTTGAGATATTCAGATAGTCGTGCTCATTGAACAGCTCAATGGCGAGCCCTCTCAGGGCCAACGCAAGCCGCACGCTGACCCTGTGCTCCAAGCCGCGACTCTCCATGAGCACCTGAACTGGCTGCGCCTTCTCATCCCAGTGCTGAGCCCTTTCTAGAATTCGAGTCGTCAGCGCGTCAATTTCACCGGCCTCGGCACCCTCTTCGGCCCGCGCCTTGGTAGCGTCAATCAATTTCTCTATGTCCTCAGCCTCAGACTCAAGGAACCCGCCAACTCTCCTCTCGTAAACTTCAACCAGATCGCCAATCAAAGCCGATGCCGGCTCCACTCCGTAGCTGGTTGCCTCCTCGACGAGTTCAGTAACGACTTCAACCAATTCGCTGGATGGGAGGCGATCGAGAGCCTGGACCATCGACTGGACATATGCTCTTCTGAGCTTGGCTAGCTCATCCTCAAGCGGATCCAGGTCATTCAGCAAAGGAAAGCCCGCTACCGATCTGTCCTCATTTATGTCACGCAAGACTTCGTTCAAATCGATGGATTCGAAGTATTGTGCCAAGTCGTCACAACCCACCTTCACGACTTCTCGCTCAGCCTTTATAAGCTTGCAAAGTGCCGTCGATACCGCATTTGCGGCAGCGATTGCCGAAAGCCCGAGATCGCTCCCGATCAAGTTCATAGGATCTCGGAGGAACCCTATGACTTCAGAAGCCTTCCTCGGGCTTGCCCCTGGCAGCCAGCCAAGTTCAGCCGAAAGCCTCGTACGAGTATTCGCGAGCTCGCCACGCGCCGAGACGACAAGAGCATGGTCATGAGTAAGAGCGGCATCTTCCGCTAGCTCTGCGATCTCTGCCTTCGTCGACCTAGTGGACGCACCAAGTAGATGAAATGGATTCGTAAGAATGTTGCTCATATAAACCCAATCTTCCGCTTTTTCACCTCTTCGGTGCGCGCGCCCGCACTTGTCATCGCGGACACGAGATCTTCATTGCAAACACGATCGGAACCGCGCCTCGCGGCTCTTCTACACGCATCTTTGACAACAAAGGCGACGTCGGACATCGGGCGCCCGCACAGACTCGATGCAAGCCTGCTTATATCAACAGCAGAGTCGGTGGGGATCTTCCCGATAAGGAACTCGAGGGCTGATTTCACCTCAACCTCTGATGGCATCCCCACCTCCAGAATGTGGTCGAATCGTCCGCGCCGTACCACTGCCGGATCCAATGCCGTCAGCCGGTTTGTCATCCCCACGACCAGCACCTTAGATTTCGCTGCCTCGGGTATGCGTCTCAGGAACTCCGCGACTTCTTCGACGCGATGCTGTCCACCCGCACCTTCATCCCTGGCTGAAAGAAATGCATCTATTTCATCGATCAACAGAACGGACGGCGCTGCCTCGGCTGCCTCATCGAACATGGCAGCAATCTTCCTTCCGGTCTCGTGAATGTAGGGGCTTCCGATGCTTCCACAGTCAACGGAGAGACACGGCCATCCGAGAAAGTCCACCAACCTCTCAACTGCATACGTCTTGCCACTGCCGGGCGGGCCGTGGAGGAGAATCGCACCGGGAAATCCGACACCCAGCCGCTCGTAGCGATCAGCATTGCGTACGATGTCCACCACATTCTCATTGATAAATGCTTGGAGTTGCGGACGCCCCGGAAGTGAGAACTCGGCTTGCGGGACTCCGTCGCTGACTTCTCTTCCTGCGCCGCTCTCGTCATGAAGGCCCAGGTTGTCGATCGCCTCCAACTGCAGCCTGGACTTGACTACCTCAATATCGCTGACCGTCATCCAAGGTGCGAGGCAGAGCACTCTCCTTGGCGCAAGAATCGAGACGTCAACGCCTCCCGTGAGATACATTCCAACGAGCCGATCTAGCGGCACGTTTTCACCAATAGCAGTTGTCGGAAGCACCCGACTCAGTCGTTCTATGTAGATCGCGTCGGAAGTGTCCAATGACGGGTCGATTTTGAGGCTCGACTGTAGCGCCGCGGCAAAAGCTTCCACATCAGACAAGTCCGTAGGCGCGCTGGGCATGCATAGTGACTCGACCCGGCACCCGTGCCCCCCTTCCACAAGTCCCCAGCACCTACCGGCAACCTCCACGAAGGCTATCTCTCCTTCAGGCATCAGCCGCGATGTGACCCAGCTTTGTGCGGTTCTGCTTTCGACCAAAAGGGCTCTTCCCGACGCACCACAGTCGAAGATTTGCCAGTCATCTCCGGAAGCAACTCGCTTCCTTACGACAGACAGCTTCGGCGTTTGATAGCCGGGCGGAAGCCAGGAATCTTCACTCATGGCCGTCATGCCCGAACAATATTGGAGTCCAGCAGCATTTCTCTGTCGCCGCCAGAGCTAATCTTGATCGAGTACATCAGACCCAGGATTTCCCTAAGAGCTGCGATTTCATCCTTCCTAATGGCGTCATGGCCCAAGGCAACGAGACGCACGTGCTCCGCCCTATCTGCAAACAGGTGGGGTGTGGACGCCAAGCTCTTGAACCGGTCAATGACGAACCAATCCTGCCTAAAGAGCACATCCCAGTTGATTCCCCTCATGCGTTCGAGCTGAATCTCGAAATCGGAGCCCTGGCGATCCATCAATTGGGCAGCAGAGCGTGCAGCGTTATCGAACTGCGTCGATTCAGAAGGCTTGGCTACTTCTCTGCATACCTCATTGAAGAACTTGACGCAGCTGTCGAGGTCGATCTTCCTCGTTTGCGGCAGATTCCTCTTTCTGACGGATGCCAGGATCCGCTTTACTTCGTGGGTGCGATCCAAGGCAGCCTTGGCACCTTCTGCATCATTGGCTTGACCCCTTTTCTCGGCATCGTCAAGCTTCGACTGCGCAACTTCGAGTTCGTCATCTTCTATGTTGGCTCGCATCTCGGAAACTCGCGCCGTGAGTGAAGCAATCGCCTCCGCGACGCGCTCGGATGCATCCTCAAAGTTCAGCTCACCTTCTTTGGTGGAGTAGAAATTAAGGCCGGACCCGACGGTGACGTTGGCGCCTGGAACCGAAACCTCCATCGACAAGGTACCGGCGTCCGAGACTTCATACTCGCAGATGATTTCTTCCCCCTGCGCTATGACCCCACTCTCAAGGTTATCGCCGGTGATCTTGAGTTCGCCAATGAATAGGTTGTCTGTCACAGGGGCGCTGATCTCTCCTTGCCATAGCTTGAAGATAAGCGCCCCCGCCCCCCCGGCCCGAATGGATCGAGCCGAAACAACACGTAGTTGGCCGCGCTTGGGGAGGGGGTCGCCCGAACGAACAATCCACTCAAGCTCCGGCTGTCCGCCTACTTTATCCAGCACTTCCAGGCCGACAGAGTGAGAGGCGGGGATAGCATCGACAGTGGCAGCCGTGCGACTAATGACGATGTCTCTTGTTGGCAACTCTATTGGTGAGCCACCCCCGTCAAGCGCCAAGACTCGGAATGTGTTCTCGCCATTCTTTGTCAAAGTGAGATCCACGCTGGCCCCGTCGACCAGAGACAAGCGCCCGGAACTCCAGCCCGTATCCAAGCTGTCGATCTGAAACTCGGACCCAGAGGGAACATTCCCGGCAACCCTGACGATAAGTTTGGCTTTCCCGGCTGGAGTTCTCGCCGTGTAATTCAGCGTAAGTCCCAGCGAATCGGCACTTAACACGCCCCGGGAGGATTTTCTTCCCCGCTTCTCACTTGACCAGTCGATAGATTCTGCAAATACGGCCGCACCTTCGGCAACGGCAGTCATGGCGTTTACGTCCAGGGCTCCAGATACGCCTAATTCGAAAGCGACCCGCTCACGCACAGTTTTGTACTGCGTCGGACCCCCAACGAAAACGACGCGGTTCACGTCGTGGGGGGCTATGTGCGCCTTCTCCATGGCGTCTCTCACCGCCCTGACCGAATCGTTGATCTGCTGTTCGATCAGCGAGTCCAGCTGGTCTTTATCTAGCGCGCAATCGACGTAGATCTCGACGCCGGCAAGATCGCGCAGGCGGACCTCTGTTTCAGCCAAGGAAACTGAAGATGACCCCTGGGCAGATAGCTCAATCTTTGCCTTCTCCGCGGCCCACTCAACCAAAGAAACCAGAGGCCTATAGGTCGGGTCCGTGCGGAGGGAGTCAGGGAGTTCGAATTGCTCCCGCAGCCAAGGCACCACTACGTTGTCCGCAATCTCACGATCCCAATCTCGCCCACCGCACATCTCGATACCACCATGGGCTTGCAGGCTTACGCGCCCTGACGAGGCATCTGCAATTGCTACATCGAGGGTTCCACCACCGAGATCATAGACGATGAAAATGCCATCGGTAGATCTCTTGCGCATGACGCTCATTACTGCGGCCACCGGCTCTTGCATTAGCGTCACCGCACCAATTCCAGCCAGTTCAGCCGCCTGTAGCGTGGCATCCTTCTGCATCTGGTTGAACGCAGCAGGCACTGTAATAACGGTTCCTACAACCTCTCTCTTCACTTCCTCTGGGAGGTAGCCGAAAAGCGTCTTGAGGACTTCTGCAGAGCATTCTTGAGGAGTCATGGGTTCAGCCGCACCCCGCAACCGCACAGGCGTACTCGTTCCCATGATCCTCTTGAAGAGCCGCGCCGTGCTGTCCGGGGAGGCTGGCGCGAGATCATACGCCCGCTTACCTACGTATCGGCGCCGCCCGTCGTTGTAGATGACGGAAGGAGTAACGTCGTTCTGCTCCGGGCTCTTCCAGACTCGCACATCCTCACCATCATAGGTGCAGATAGCACTATTCGTTGTTCCCAGATCAATACCTACATAGATCGACATTACAGTGCCCCCAAGACATAGGTGCCGGTGCGCATGACGCCTTCAGGCCCCATTACGACTGGTTCAATCATTTGCAAAACAACCAGCGATTCGTGTGGCGACTCGAACTCGTCGAGATTCAAAGGTGTCGCCGCCAATCCAGGCTCAAAGCGCATTCCTTCCAAGGACTCAAGCCGAATGCCTCGCGCACCCATCAACGAATCCACCTTCTTCTGCATGTATCTGGCTTGGCTAACGAATTTCGCCTGCTCGCTTGGATCAAGCTTCGCTACCGCGCGCTGAAACAGGCGGACAAACTTCCAGGCCTCGACCGATATCGTCACCAAGTCGTCGATGTCGTTTCTTTGGACTTCGATTGATTCATCCACAATGTTGCTCCGTGTCTGGCCCCATCTTGAAGGCGCCCTGGAATTCAACTCTCACTATGCTTGTATAGGACGACGTGAGGCGGCACACAATGCTACAGATTCTTGTCCAAATGGGCGCCGGAGCCCTAGGTCGCCAACGCGAAACGCAAGTCAGTTGAGTATCCGGCCAACGCGGCTGGCGCCCGCAACCTTGGCTCCCTTGAGATGCTTAGATGCGGTCAGTCGGTTATGAACAATCCACAGAGCTAACTCGCCCCATGCCTCTCCTGCGCCAGGCGTCTTTGAGCGGCTAGATGAACCGGGTTGGGGTAATTCTCCTCGGACTTGGGCAGACGCAAGGCACACCCTTCGAGAGTCTCGTATTCCGTTCCCATCAATGAAGCAGCAATGCCCACAGTGTGATCCTGATTGATCCATAGCAGCCCCAGATCAAACAAGGTGTGGAGGTCGGACCGCAGCAGCAATCCGTTGTCCACCCTATGTGTATGCTCGCCGCGGTAGGGCACGATGTGCGCGGCTTCGAGCACAGCCACGGCATTGCACCCGGAAATCGTGCAGCAGCTGTCGTAGGCTTCCAGAAGTTTCGCGCGAAACGCCCCTTGCCCCTGGCGTTGGGCAACGGCCATAAGCGTCCACACGCGGGCGTCATGATCTGACGCTAGGGGCGGCAAATGTTCGAACGCTTGCTTTTCGGCTTCAGCCTGCGCTTGGCCGAGCGCAGATAGGGGTAGGGGAACAGCCTCCCACACACCCGCCTCGTTGGGCTGCAGATCCCAGTGGCCCTGTTTATGAGGTCGAAAGACCTCGTAGGTGGTTGCCCGCCTCTTGCCCAGGCGAAACAACCGATCGCGCGGATGATCGCCATCCGTTCTCCAAACCTTTCGGGAGCGGTCATAGTGCCTGCGGTTTACGTCATTGACAGTAAGGAGTGACAGGTTTGCACCAAGATCTGAGTGATCTTCCTTTGTGTAGCGGTTAGCCAGCCATTCTGCTATCTCTTTCGTGCGTGCGGGCCTGCCGATCGCTTCTACTGCTTCGGCCACATGCCAGTACTTCACGCGGCCGCTGGCTCTATCGGCGGCAACGCCCCCTGGCACTACGCCAGTCCGGTCGAAAGCCAGCTCGAAACTACCGTCTTCCAGACGTACCACTCGGCCAATCAAACTAAAGTCTGGCTCAAAGTCTTTTGCCCGCTGCGCATTTCCTTTTCTGACTTCCTCGGGGTCGATGGACGTGGCCACCACAACCCGCAAGGGCAATCCCTCACTCATGGCTTGACGCAGGTGTCTGTAGAACAGCGGTTTGCCCGCCCCCTTCCATTGGGTAGTCGAGGAAACATAGCGGGCCATGTCGTTGGAAAAGTTGTGGTGCCACAAGCTCAACACCACCTGGGGCGGGTCCTCCGATACCACAGAGCTTGTCCACTGCGGGTTCACTATTTCGACGCCATAACGCCGAAAGGCTTCTGACATGCGCATGACGCCCCCCGTTTTCGGCGCATTCTAACGCTTCGCAAGTGCTCAGGTCTGGCTAAGGATATAGCCTGTGGTGGAATGCCATCTCCCTTTCGCCAACCTTCGCTGCACATGCGCTCGATGCGCTTCTGGATCTCTGGCAGGCCGGGCTCGATGCCGCTGAAAATTGCAGTAGGCGCAGGCGGCAACGATATTGTCCTTACTGTCCCTGCCCCCACTCTCGCGAGGCACGAGGTGCTCAGCGGTGCACTTGAAACGCCACACCTGCCTCAACCTGACCCCATGGACCTGAGAAAATTTCTCAGGCTGGCTTTCCCACATAGGGTGGCCACAGTAATTGCAGTTGCCGCCCTGGGCTGCGAAGGCACTCTGGCGAGACTTGATTAGGGTGGACTTTGGCATGTCGGGCTCCGGGAACTGGGGGTTCCCGCTGGCCCCTACCGGGCACCACGGGAGCCCAGCGGAGACATCCGACAGGGCACAACACGGCGCTGAGAAGCTGCCGACGGCGGATTTATAGCCCACATAGCCACCCGCTACCAGTGACCCGCCGGCGTCTGGGCCCGGGCAGGGCCGTCACGGTGCGAGCGCTTCTGGCGCTCTTGCGAGTGCCTCAGTCCTGACCTCGGAGACCGGCCGCCTAGGCCCCGGACCCAGGATCAGGGAGTAAACACGAATGTTGACTGGATAAACACTTTTGTGTAGTATAGGCAATGCGGGGTGTTCCCGCTCATTCGGAGAGTCCTATGTGACGAGGAGGCAAATGGAGAAGGAAAGGAAACGGCATGAACACAGCAGGCTTTAAGCGGGATTTGGCGGCGCGCGGCGCGAGTTTCGAAGAAGGCAAGAAGCACACGAAGGTGTACTTCAAGGGCAAGCAAACCATCATTCCCAGGCACCGGGAGATCCCGGACAACCTTGCCAAGGCGATTTTGAAACAGCTTGGCATCGAGTAACTGATTTTTAGGAACCGGCGTATGGCCGCCCTTCGGGGCGGCCAACAAAGCAAGGACGCGGTGTTTTCGATCCTACAACCACCCGACAAGCAAACACCCTACTAAACGACTAAACGACTAAACGACAATTTACTGAAACCAAACCACGAGAAACTGAGGAAACTAACTGACATGTCGAACTATCCCGCCCGCTTTCAAAAGGAAAGGGATGGGTACGTGGTGACCTTCCGCGACATTCCCGAGGCACTAACCTCGGGCGCGACGAAGAAGGAAGCCATGGAAATGGCAACCGATGCGCTGGCGACCGCGATGGAGTTTTACTTCGAGGATCGCCGCCCAGTGCCCATGCCCACCAAGGCACGTAAAGGAGAAGAGTTGGTCGAACTTCCGGCAAGCGTTGCCGTGAAGGTGCTCCTGCTCAACGAGATGCTCAAGGAGAACATGACCCCTTCCAAGCTCGCCAAGAAGCTGGATACGTCGCCCCAAACCATCACCCGAATCGTGGACTTGCACCACACCACCAAGATCGACACCCTGGCCGACGCATTCAAGGCCATGGGAAAGACCTTGAACTTTTCTGTTGCGTAATGCCCCGTCCGTCTTTCGTGAGCCAGACGGACCGTTGATTCAACCACAAGGGAGCGCATGCAGGCTCACGGCATGCAGACCATACAGCTCATTTCTTCCTGGAAAGCCCCGCCAAGCGCGGGGCTTTTCTTTTCTGGCGTTTGGCTGGTTAGAGCGAGCCGCAGCCAGGATGACCAGTAGGGTCAGGTCAGACTGACAGAGCTCGATGAACGAATTCGGCCAACTCGGGATGGTGTCTCCGGAAACGGCAGCAGCCCAACCCATCGTTAGTCCTCATCCATTGGTTCCACCCAGAACTTGCCGAGTTTGAAGAGTCCCCGGCTCATAACGGGCAATCCGAAAAGGCGCTCTGAGAGGTTATCCCCCACCGCAATCTGATCCTCATTCGGATCGGTCGTAATCAGGACCTGCGGGGAGCGCCACCTGCGCAGTCGAGCCAACCTCACGATCTTTCTTTCAATGCAAACCACCTCGACCTGCGCTACAGGCGGCCGGAGCATCAGCGGAGGTGGATCAACGAGCGAGTCTGGGCCTCCGGGCTCTCTGGTCCAGTTTCCGGCGACTTGCTGCTCCAATCTCCGCTCCTCCAATGGCTCGTCCGCTCCTGGGAAGACCGCAGGAGCATCCTCCACCTGGACACCAGGGTGTTGATGCGCGACCAAAATTGACCACCC
>NZ_KZ679110.1 GCF_003024235.1 Arenimonas caeni
AGCGGCGTGGCATCAAGCGTGCGCACGTCGCCCGGCGTCATGCCGTCGGGCAGGATCTGCAGCGCGCCCACGCAATCGCGTCCGATCTGCGCCAGCAGATCGAACGCCTGTGTGGACTTGGCGCGGAATCGGCGCGCGGCCCGGGCCCGGATCTCCTGGCTGTCGGGCAGCAGGTTCTCGAAGTACGCGCGCACGACATCGCCGCGATGCGGCAAGCCGCCCGGCGTGAACGGGAGCGAGAGCGACAGCGGGCGGCCCTGCGGCGCAGCCTGCCAGCCGGCGTCGTATTCGAGGACGTCACCGGCGCTGGCGTCGAGGCGCCAGGTGCCTACGAAACCGCCGTTCATCCAAAGGCCCAGGGCCTGGCGGCGCGGGGTGCGTCCGGCGCGGGGCGTCACCATCCGGCGTCTCCGCTGGCGGTGGTCTTCGAACCGGTCTGCTGTTCGCGTGGCTGCAGCACCATCTCCACGCCGAGGGTGCCCAGCAGCTGCAGCAGCCGATCAGCGCTGACCCTGTTGGCGTTGCGCTCGAGGGCGGAGAGCGTCTGCTGCGTGATGCCGAGGCGCGTGGCGAGCTGGCCCTGGGTCAGTCCGGCCTGCTTCCGGAAGGCCTTGAGCAGGGCGGGCAACTGTTCGGGCGTTCGGACGGTGTACTGGCTCACGGCACGCATCCTGGGCTGTATTCTCAGGAAACAGCTTATAAGCTGTTCTTGTGAAAAACGCAACAGGGGCTGTATTTTCCCACCCGGTGGCAGAGTCAGTCGCCAACGATCGCCTTGAGGTCCTTCATCAGCAGGAACAGGTGGTAAGGGTCGCTGGGGCTGGGCTCGAAATCCCAGCCTTCGTACCACTGCCGCGCGGCATCATCCTTCGCGTGAACCAGCAGGCATCGGATGCCTGCGATGTCTGCCGCCTGCGCGGTGCGAAGCAGGGCGTCCTTCAGCAGTGCCTGCCCCAGCCCCTGGCGCTGGTGCGCAGTTGCCACCGCGAGCCGGGCAAGGATCATAGCCGGCACCGGATGGCGGGCGAGGCCCTTGGTGACGCGGGTGGTCGCTGCATCGGGCTCGACGCTGCCGACCGCCAGGCTGTAGTAGCCGACCACGTCCTTCCCCTGGCAGCAGACATAGGTCTGTGCACTGTTCGCCTTCTGGTTGACCAGAGCGAATCGCTGGAGGAACTGGTTCAGGGGCTCGCGGCCGCAGTCGAAGCCTTCGGTGCGGTCGGTGGCGGCGAGCTTGCGGACTTGCGAGTAACCGCCACTCAATCCAGCGCCCCGGGCTCACGCAGGAGCTTGCGCAGGCGCGGCTTGTCTTGGACCGGGCGATCCAGGGCCTCCTGGAAGGCCTGCCATTGGGTTTCATCCAGGACAAACCGGCGGCGATCCGCCAGCGCCTGCGACGCGGCACTTACGCCGGCATCGAGCAGGAATTCGCTGACGTTCTTGTGGCACGCGCGCGCCGCTTCCTGCAGCAGCTGCTTGACCGGCGCCGTGGCGCGGACATCGATGCGTTCGGATTTGGACGGATTGGCGGCAGCCATGGCGCGCACCTCGGGGGAACAGTTGCGGTGATCATATTGTCCGGACATCGTCCTGACAAGCTGCTGGACGGCGGTACCGCCGCTCCGTTCAGGCCCAATCAGCGCTGGGACGCGATGTACGCCAGCAGCCTGTTGATGCGCGGCAGGAATTGATCACCGATGCGCGGCATAGGCTGATCAGCCTGTTTGGGGTCACACAGGCCCTCGTGCCAGGCCGAATTAGGGCTTCGCGTCTAGACTCGACTGGTCAGTCTTCGACGCGCAAGACCGCTGCGTTCTGGTCAATCCACGGCGCGCCTCAACATAGAGGCTCCCTTTCGAGGTGTACCCCGGGCGTTACAAAAACACACATATAATTGACTTTGATTGCCGAATTGGAACACTCTTGCGGCGTGGACCCCTACGCCAAAGCCAAGCACCTGCTCGAAGCCCAAGGCAGTGCCCGGGCCCGCGACCTCCGGGCCGCTGGGCTGGAGGGCGCCCAGATCGCGCGCCTGGTGAAACGGGGTGAGCTGGTCAGGCTGGCGCGTGGCGTCTACTCGCTGCCCGGCAGGGCGCCGTCGGCGGACGAGGGGCTGCAGATCGTCGCGCGCCGGGTGCCCGACGGCTTTTTCTGCCTCCTGACGGCGCTGCGCTTCCACAGGCTCACGACACAGGCACCGCACTCGGTCTGGCTGGGAATCCCCGCCGGCCGGCACGCCCCCAAGCTGGACTGGCCTTCACTGCGGATCGTTCGGTACTCGGGTGCCGGCCTCTCGGCCGGAATCGAAACCCACGTTCGCGACGGCGTGCCGCTGCGCGTGACCGGCGTTGCCCGGACCGTCGTGGATTGTTTCAAGTTCCGCAACAAGATCGGTCTGGACGTGGCACTGGAGGCGCTCGCCGAGGTGCGCCGCGAGCGTCGAACGAGCAATGACGAAATCTGGCGACTAGCGAGTCAGTTTCGGATGGCGAATGTGATGCGGCCCTATCTGGAATCGGTGGCATGAGCATTCCCTCTCCAGCACGGATTGATTCGATCCGCCAGCGCTTGTTGAACCATGCGAAGCAGGCGGGCGAGGAGTTCCAGCTCACGCTCGACCGCTATGCCGTCGAGCGACTCCTGTATCGACTTTCGATCTCGCGTCATCGGGACGACTTCCTGCTCAAGGGCGCGATGCTTTTCCGGCATTGGTTCGATCAGGAGCACCGTCCCACGCGTGACGCGGACTTCCTTGGGTTTGGTTCGCCGGACCCGGCACGGGTCGAAGCCATCGTGCGCGAGCTCTGCGCGATTGAGGTCGATGACGGCCTGGTGTTCGATCTGTCGGGCCTGGGCGTCACCGAGATCCGCGAGACGGCCCGCTATGACGGGCTGCGCGTGAACCTGCGCGCCCGCCTGGGGACCGCCACGTGCCTGGTCCAGTGGGATATCGGATTCGGAGATGCGGTTACGCCAGGGCCCGAGGACGCCGAGCTGCCGACTTTGCTTGAGGACCTGCCCACGCCCTCGCTGCGCATCTATCCGCGCGAAACCGTTTTCGCCGAAAAACTGGAGGCCATCGTCGTGCTCGGCATGGCCAACAGCCGGATGAAGGACTACTTCGATCTGCTCAGCCTGGCCCGGGAGGGACGTCTCGATTCGGCCGACCTGCGAAATGCCGTGTCCGCCACCTTCGAGCGGCGGAATACGCCCATGCCGCTGTCCCTGCCGGTAGGGCTGACGGCAGATTTCGCATCGGACAGTGCCAAGCAAAGGCAATGGCGGGCCTTCCTCAAACGGGGCCGCCTGCAAGCGCCTGGGCTTGTGGAGGTGGTGGCCGAGTTGGCTGGCGTCGTGGCGCCGCTTCTTGGGAGGCCGCAGGCCTCCCAATAGCCGGGGGCGGCCCCGCCGGCAGTCAACGCTGCGATGCCAGGTACGCCAGTAGCCGCTTGAGCCGCGGCGCCGGGTTTGCGAACTTCACCTGCTGCTCGTCGAAGGCCTCGGGGTCGAACTTGCCGCGCTTGCCCTTCTGACTGCTGGCCCAGACATGGGACGACTTGTGGTCTGGGTCCCCGGGGTCGGCCAGGGTTTCGAGCAGGCTCTCGTAGCCGCCCGGGCCGCCGCAGTCGTCCGGCGGGGCGGAGCGCTCGCCGGCGGTGCAGCGCGGGTACTTCTTGCCCGGGGCCGCCTCGAGGATCTCCTCGAGCACGACCGTGTGCTCCCAGCCGTCGCCGAAGTCGTACTCGTACTCGAGCCGCGGGTTGGCGCGGGTCAAGATGTCGGCCACGCGGTGCTCCCAGCCGGGCAAGGGTGGGTTCTCGTCGAAGTCGTCCAGCGGCATGCCGAAGCGGGGGTTACCGTCGCGCTGGCCCCAGGGCCGGAACTCGTGCAGGTGGGTGTCGGTCCAGGCGAAGGCGCTCTGGATGGCTACATGCAGGTCCCAGAAGGTGTAGTCGCCCGGCACCTGGATGCGGCGCCAGATCAGCGGCTCGATCTCCTGGAGCTCGACCCGGATCTGGAGGATGGACTGGGGCATGGTGCGCCTTTACTCAGTGCGCCCGGGGGTGCCAGAAAAAACTTGGCACAGCCCGGGCACAGATTTGTCACAGGGGGTTTGGCGCGCCTGGAGGGATTCGAACCCCGGCTTCGGAATTCTGACACGAAAGTATACCTAGTTCCATTTCAGTTAGCGTAGTCATGCGCAAATCGATGACCACGCATCTGATTTATTTGAATAAAAAATACATGAACTATTAGACATCGTCGTAGCTATCGACAAAGAAGGGTGATTGAGACCGTAAGCAACCTCGGGTATTTTCTGGCCCATGCCAGCGATCCCCGATGAGTAAAGGCCCTACTTGAGCTACCCCGGCGCAGCGGCCACGAAGTCCACTGATCGCCTGCTGGCAGATCCCTGCCTCGGGTCAGTATCCGTGTTTCACCGTCGATGGGAAGGAGCGCTCGCCAGCGTCTACCTGTATCTCGCCGACAGACCCCCGCACGGGATCCGGGCGTTCCGCAGGGCGCTTGCGTTCGTGGCCCGGAACCGCTCCCAGTGGGTGGAAATCGCCGCAGGACGAAAGGACTGGAGTGACATTGCCACCCGGGGCAAGACAGGGGGCTTCTCCCTCGCCACGGCCCTCTTCAGCCTTTCGCCTGTCCGCGACATTGACCTCCAGCGGACCCTGGCCTGGCTGATCCTCGAGCTCCGCCTGACGGGTTGGTCGGACGAAGAACTTGAACCGGTCTGCAGCTGGCTTCGCGGTCTGTCGTCGGACGATCACAAGCTCCGCGACGCCATCGGTGGCTGCAACGGGTTGAGGTCCCTTCGGGAACGGATCGACTACCTTCAGACGCGCTCCTCCGACCCCAGGGTCATCACGGGGCATGGGGATTTTGACCTCGCTTGGGACAAGTGGCTCGAGGCCGTGGTTTCGAGGTTGCTCAGGCCCTTGAAGACAAATGCCGAATGGGGCGAATCCCGACCCCGCCCGCTCGACGGTCCGGACACGGACCCTCCCGACCCGCTTCTCGAGGATCCCTCCGAGCCCGATATGGTTTCCGGCTGGGAGTTGGATGCCGTTGAGGGAGCCGGGGAGGGCCACGGCCTAAGGAACCGGCTGGCGGCCGCCATCGGAAAGGAAATCCACCGGCGATCCAGCCCGGAGCTGCTGAGGGACCCCGACAACATCCTGCCCCGACCCGTGGCGCGCCAGGCCTGGGAGCGCACCGTAGGTCTGATTCAATCCGGACTGGATGCCAACGACCTCCCGCTGGCAGAGCAGGGGCTCGATCACCTGCTGGGGATTGAGGTCGGTTTGAGCCGGGTCGAGGCCGAGGCCACGGCGTTTGGCGATGGGGAGGCCGTGACCGGGCCGATCATTGATCTCACGGTCGGGGCGCTCAGGCGCCCCGAGTCCAGGCCGAGGGGCGCCTACTCGCCCAAGCCAGATGCTTTCTGCTTCTGGCAATCGACTGGTGGCGACATTCTCTTTCCCCTGTCGGCGATGGCGATCAGCCTCGCCCAGCGACTGCTGGCCCTCAGAGCCAAATCAGATTCGCATCAAGACACTGGGCTGCTGCTGACAGAAGTGGTCTCGCCGAAGGATCGCAAGGCGTGGCTGGCGTCGACGGAAGTGCGTCAGACACTGGATGTGCTCGAGCCGATCAAGTCTGCCACGCGGCCTGTCTATCGCCTCCGTCTAGCCGCTGAGCTTGCCGGAAGACTCGGGCAGGACGCAGCCCAAATTGCGTTCGGGGACACATTCGGAGCGAGCGCCGCCCCGACGTACTACGGCGCCTTCCCTGCGGAAGCGCTTGCCTATCAGGCGGCCCTGGCCAACGTGGGGCTGCAGGGCCGTGATTCCCCGACAGGGGCGAAAGCATACGCTGGGGAGCCCGACGCGCGAGACATCGGCACCCTGCTGACGCCCGAGGTGCGGGCTCAGTGCGCCCACATGGTCGGTTCCCGGGTTCGACCTCACCGGGCCGCCTTCGAGGGGGCTTGGGAAGCGGTGGGTGTTTCCAGCGAGCCGCGTCGCGGGCGCCCCAAGGTGATGCGGGCGGTGGACGACTGGCGGCGGCAACGAGACAGCCTCGCGCTGCACCTCATGCTGGCGACCGGCCACCGGCCATTCATGGCGTTGGGAACGATCCATCTGACAGACTTCCTTCCGGCCAAAGCCATGGCGCTAATCCGAGACAAGCGCTCGGATCCTGCTCGGCTTACCCGATTGGTCGGTACAGGTTGGAAATTCGTAGGAGCCCTCGAGTCCTTTGTCGAGGACCTGCGTCGACTCGCAAAGGATCTGCAAGCCGACGATGCTGCGCGGAACCTGGCTCGCAAGATCCTTCGAGGAGCGGAGCCGGTCTTCAGTCTGCCGGCTCCCGATGGATCGATTGAGGCTCTGGATGTCAGCCAGCTTTTGGCTCGATTGCCGCCGGTTTGGGCGGAACGGCCCAACCTTCACCGACATGCCCTCGACCAAGCCCTCATTCGGGCAGGCTTGGATCCCGAGCATCGCTACTTTCAGATGGGGTGGCTGGAGGGCGAGGTCCACGCCGTGTCCGACATGGCGCCCTATCCGGCGGACGTGTTGGGCGCGATCCTCGCGGGTCCGATAGACGCTTGGCTGGAATCGGTGGGCTGGCTGGGAGGGCATCCGCCCAAAGACCCGGACAGCATCCTGGCTGACATTCCTTTGCGCGACTTTGACCAAGCCGCGCAGGCGCATCGCGCGGACTATGAACGGCGAATCCATGAGCTAAAGCGCGCCCTCAACGAGCGCCGCCGGGAGATCACCCCAGTCGTCCAACGTGAACTGATCAAGGGTCTCGAACGTCTGCCGACGTCTAACGTCCTCGTTCCTTTCCTATCCAAAGGCAATCACGGTGAGCTTCGCCTGCGGCTCAAGGATCCGGCTGCCGAACGACCACGTATTACGCCGGACATGGTTGATGCGGTCCTGGCCCCATTGCGCTCAAATCGCTACGAGCCCGTCCATGCCTATGTGGGAGCGCGGATACTGAGTGCTGCGCTGCTCTGGGCCTGCAAGCGACGCCAGTGCTCTGCTTCTCTCCCGCCGCTCCAGCAACCGTCTTTCAAATCCGTTCCCAGTCCCTTCGTCCCTGGTATCGGTCTGGCCTCGGCGGTTGCAGACGAACTCCGGGCTACCTTGGTGTCGGCGGCATCGAACACAAAGGAACCGAAAGACGGCGCGACTTGGCGGGCCCATCTGGGCATCTGGGCAATCCTTGCCCACACGCCTTACCGCAGCCTTAAACAGGCGCGACTGATTGCCTTGGGCCTTGAGGATGCCAAACACAGCCAAGCCAATGGATGGCTACTGCGCGTTCCATTGGGCGACGGCCATGTGCCGATTACCGGCCCGGCGGCGCCGTTGCTCCATCGGTTGCGACAGGAGTCGGGCTGGCGGGATCTGGTAGACCGCGTGTGTGGCGACGGGTCTGCCGAGCTTGGGCGGTTCCTGAAGACGATCCTGCCCGGCCGTATACCCGCTGGGGTTTCTGAGACCAAACTGCGGGATTGGATGATCGCGACCTTGCGAACGGCCGGAGCCGCCCAGCTGACCGGGCCGGAGCGCTTGGTCATGAACGGGGTGGTCCAGCCCGCCAGTGTTCGGGCAGATCGGATCGCTGCCGCGGAGGATGGTGCCTCCCTTCCTGGTCTCGAGGATCCGGATGCGTTGTTGGACTCGTCCAGCGAAACGGAGAAGAACGGCAGGAGGAGCAGAAAAACCCCAGAGCCAACCGGCGACGAGAAAGTACGCCGGCTAATGAAGTGCTTCCATGCGGACTATCGGGGGGCGATTGCCGGCGAGCCAGCCTTGCCGCCCAAGGGTCGAATCAAGCAACTGCTGCCCGAGGTGAAGAGGGTCCTTGGAGAGCTCGGACGTACTCCAACCCTCCCCAGAATGACCCTCGAGTATGTGAAGAAACTCATGGTCAAAGGCGGACCCAGGTCCAAAGGCGGCATGAAGCTGCGATCCATCTATAGGATCTACCACAGCATTGCCCCGTCGCTGGCGGCGGTGCCTGCGACGGTCGATCTTCGGGATGTGGGCGAAGAGACCCTGACCAATGCCCTCTTGGCTTCGATTGTCCTGTCCAAGAACAAGGACAAGCCGGATGTCCTTGATGAGGTCCGGCGCTTCGTCGAGTTCGTTGAGGAAGACCATGACATCCCCACGCCGAACTGGGACCTGGTCTATCTGAATGCCGGAGAGGCCATCCGCGGAAAGGACCCGGCCATCGTCACCGACGCCGAGGTCAGCGACATCCTTCAGGTGTTGGCCTCGAATGTCTCGCCGGAGGCAATGGCGGGTATCGATCCCGTTGAGCATCGCGCGCGCGAGTTGGCCTTTGGATCGGCCCTGCTGCTCGAGGCATCGAATGCCCGTCCGCAGTCCATCTATGGACTCACGCTGGCGGACATCCACTTGGGTCCGGGAGGGGACTTCATACAGCTGCGAACCGCCGGCAAGTACGCGGAGGTCAAAACCCCCACTTCTGCCGGATTCATACCGCTCGACGGCGAGGTGTGGCAGGGACACCGACGTTGGTTCGTGGAGTGGATCCAGGGCTTGCGACGAACCCGACCCCAAGAGGATTGGATCCACATACCGTTGTTTGCCACGCCCGATGGGCCTGTGGGCGACCGCTTCCCGAGGAGGCTCTTCCTTGATCGTCTCGGCGAGTTGATCCGATGGCGCACACGGCAATCTAGGGGACGCACCTACTGGCTCCGAAAGCGTGGTGTCCGGAATCGGCACGACCAGGTTCGCCGGGCGAGGAACCCGAAGGCCAGGGATGTCTATCGCGTCCTGAAGGTGTGCGGGCACTCGACTATCGTTACCCCGATCGCGTCTTACATCGGGGATCCTTCGGCATGGATGGACCTGGATACGCCCGTGAAGGCGGCCGCAGAGCGTGGTGCGGCTTCAGCGCTCTCTGGGCTCCCCGCAGCCACGCTGGACCAGCGTTGGCAGCGATGGCGTCATGCCAGCAAGGCGAGCGACGGACCCGACGAAAAGACTCGCCTTGCCCTCATGCTGCACATGCCCGATCCCAAGTGGCCGCGTCTGGAGCTTCCCGACCCGCCGCCTTATAAGTCCACATTGACCGGCTTTTCGCTGCAGGCAGTGGAGAGCGTGATGAACGCCTTCTCCATGGGGTGCTCCCCAGAAGAGGTGGTCGAGATCATCGACGTGGACGTGGGGACTGTGGGGGCCATCCATACCCGCTGCCAGGAGCTGACGCGGCGAACAGGACTCCTGTTTTCGAAAGACTCCCTGCGCAGGCCCCGCAGGACCCCGGCGTACCTTGGTCTCATGGCGGAGTTGCGCAGCGAGACACGGGGCTTGGGCGTCTTGGCGCGGGAGTGGGTCAGCTGCGCGCGGATCAAGGTGCCTCGGGGATCGATCGCCCTGATTGAACCGGCAGCCGTTGCGCAACTGCGCGCCTGGGCCGAAAGGATCGGATATGAACTGGCGAGCGGATCGAACGCAAGGGGAGATGTGGGGTACTGCCTGGCACAGAAGGGCGAGGGCGCCTATGGCAGTGAACCAGTCCTGGAATGGATATTGGCGGTGCTCTGGGTTGCGGCAGGTCTGGCGGTCTGTCGCGATCTGAAGCTGCTTGGTTGATCGGTTTGATCCGCTGGGCCTCCGCTGCAGGGCCCATGAACCGCCGCACTCGGTATAAAAATTGGCAACAATCGACATTCCAAATGGCGAGCCGTTGCAACCGCGCTGGTGCCGAGCGCTAAACCCCCATAATTTGGGTTCTTCTCCCAACTGAGGGGAGAGTG
>NZ_KZ679111.1 GCF_003024235.1 Arenimonas caeni
GGCGCTGTGCCGGCGCGCGCCCGCCCCAGGCCGCGGCCCGTGCGGTGTTCCTGCACGCCGCCCCGGTCGACCAGCTGCACCGGCGCCTGAAGTTCCACGGCGACCTGGCCGCCGGCCGGCTGCTGGGCCAGCTGCTGGCCGAAGGCCTGGCCGGTGCGGCCCGCCCCCAGGCCCTGGTGCCGCTGCCGCTGCATCGCAGCCGCCTGCGCCAGCGCGGCTACGACCAGGCGCTGGAACTGGCCCGGCCGTTGGCCCGGGCGCTGCGCCTGCCCCTGCTCGACGGCCGGCTGGCGCGGGGCCGCGCCACCGCCCCGCAGTCCAGGCTTGATGCCGCGGCACGCCGCCGCAACGTGCGCGGCGCCTTCGAAATCCTGGCCGGCCCGTCGCTGCCGGCCCACCTGGCCCTGTTCGACGACGTCATGACCACCGGCGCCACCCTGCAGGAGGCCGCCCTCGCCCTGCGCCGGGCCGGCGTGCAGCGGGTCGACCTGTGGGTGCTGGCCCGGGCCTGAGCCGGTCGCTCAGCCCAGCGCGTAGTGCCCGGCGATGCCGGCGAAGATCGCCAGCCCCACCCACTGGTTCGACACGAAGGCCTCGAAACAATGCTCGCGCCGGCGGTCGCGGCCGATCCAGAACTGGCGCAGCACCAGCACGATGGCCACGCCCAGCGCCACGTAATAGAAGATGCCCAGTCCGGCGCGCGTGCCCACCAGCCACATCGCCCAGGCGAAGCCGCCGAACAGCACGCCCAGCGCCACCAGGTCGGCGTCACCGAAAAGGATGGCGGTGGACTTCGAACCCGCCTTGATGTCGTCCTCGCGGTCCACCATCGCGTACCAGGTGTCGTAGCCGGTGGTCCACAGCAGGTTGCCCAGGAACAGCAGCCAGGCCAGCGGCGGCACCGTGCCCTGCACCGCCGCGAAGGCCATCGGGATGCCCCAGCCGAAGGCCACGCCCAGGTACACCTGCGGCAAGTAGGTATGGCGCTTGAGGAAGGGATAGGTGCTGGCCAGCACGGCGCCGGCCAGGCTGAGCAGCACCGTGAGCGTGTTGGTCAGCAGCACCAGCCCGAAGGCCACCAGCATCATCAGGACGAAAACCGCCAGCGCCTCGCGCGGGCTCACCGCGCCGGTGGCCAGCGGCCGGCCCTTGGTGCGCTCGACCTGCGGGTCGAGCCAGCGGTCGGCGTAGTCGTTGATGACGCAGCCGGCCGAGCGCGTGAGCCAGACACCGGCGGTGAAGATGGCCAGCACGCCCAGCGGCGGCACGCCTTCGGCCGCCAGCCACAGCGCCCACCACGTGGGCCAGAGCAGCAGCAGCGTACCCACCGGACGGTCGCCGCGGATCAGCAGCCAGTACAGCGGCAGCCGCGCGCGCCAGCCGGCGGCGGCGGGCGATGCGGGTGGGTTGGCGGGCGCGTTCGACATCCGCGAAAGCCTAGCAGAGGCCCGGCGCGCACCGCAGCGGGCATGACCTGTGGCGCTTGAAGGCCAGGGCGCGCAACCCCATGCTTGCCCTGTCGCCAACCAGCACGGGAGTAGCACGCATGAGCGCCGGCCAGGGTTCCACCGGAAACGTCATCGCCGCCATCTGCAGCCTGTTCATCCCGGGCCTGGGCCAGCTGGTGCAGGGCCGCGTGCTCTGGGCCATCACCTGGTTCCTGCTCGCCTGCGCGGCAGGCGCCATCACCTGGCTGATCACGCTTTCGCTGCTGCCTTTCGGCTGGTTCCTGGTGAGCGTGTTCTCCTGCATCCACGCGGCCGTCTTCCGCCGCGAAGCCTGATCCCGCGCGGGCTCAGGCCTGCGCCGCCAGCCAGGTGGCCATTTCCTCGCCCGGCAGCGGCCGCGTGAACAGGTAGCCCTGCGCCTCGTCGCAGCCCTGCTGGCGCAGCAGCTGCAGCACGTTCTCGGTTTCCACGCCCTCGGCCACCACGCCCAGGCCCAGTGCGTGGCCGAGGCTCACCACGGCGTGGGTGAGCTCGAGCATGTTGCTGGCCTGGTCCATCTGGCTGACGAAGCTGCGGTCGATCTTCAGCGTGCGCACCGGGAAGCGGTGCAGGTAGCCCAGGTTCGAGAAGCCGGTGCCGAAGTCGTCGATGGCCAGCGTGATGCCGTTGGCCTTGAACATGTCGAAGGTGGTGCGCAGCACCTCGCTGTCGCGCATCAGCGCCGACTCGGTGATCTCCAGCACCAGCCGGTCGCTGGGCCAGCGCTCGCGCGCACAGGCCTGCAGCACGTGGGTGGCGAATTCCGGGTCGCGCAGCTGCAGCGCCGAGACGTTCACCGCGATGCGCCCGAACTGCAGCCCGGCCTCGTGCCACAGCCGTGCCTGCCGGCAGGCCTGCGCCAGCACCCAGCGGCCGATCGGGATGATCTCGCCGCACTCCTCGGCCACCGGGATGAACTCGGCCGGCGAACGCAGCTCCCCCGAGGCCGTGCGCCAGCGCAGCAGCGATTCGATGCAGGCGACCGACCCGTCGCGCAGCGACAGCGTGGGCTGGAATGCCAGGTGGAACTCGTCGCGCGCCAGCGCCTGGCGCAGCTCCTGCTCCAGGGTCACCCGGCGCTGCACGCGCTCGTAGAAGCTGGCGTTGTAGAACTGGAAAGTGTTGCGGCCGGCATCCTTGGCCGCGTACATGGCGGTGTCGGCGGCGCGCAGCAGCGATTCGAGGTCGGGCGCGTTGTCGCCCAGCAGGGCGATGCCGATGCTGCAGCCCACCTGGGCATCCAGGCCGCCGAGCGCGACCGGCTCGCCGACGGCGGCGATGATCTTGCGCGCCACCAGGGCCGCATCCTCGGGCCGGGCCACCTCGCGCAGCAGCACCAGGAACTCGTCGCCGCCCAGGCGGCCGACCAGGTCGCTCGAGCGCACGCACTGGCGCAGGCGGCCGGCGATTTCCTGCAGCAGCAGGTCGCCGGCTTCGTGGCCCTGGGTGTCGTTGACGTTCTTGAACCGGTCCAGGTCCAGGAACAGCAGCGCCAGCGGCTTTTCGCCCCGGCGCGCGACCTCGATGGCCTCGTTCGCGCGCTCGCGGAACAGGAAGCGGTTCGGCAGCCCGGTCAGGGTGTCGTAGTGCGCAAGCTGTTCGATGCGCTCGCCGGCCTCGTGTTCCTCGGTGATGTCCTGGGTGAGGCCGGTGACGCGGTAGGGCTTGCCGTCGCGCAGCTCCAGGCGGCCGGTGATGCGCAGCCAGATCCGGCGATCGTCGGGCGTGACGTAGCACACGTCGGCCGTCTGTTCTTCCAGCCGCTCGGCGACCATGCGCCGGAACGCCAGCTGCAGCTTCTGCGCCGACTCCGGGCAATAGTTGGGCAGGGTTTCCTCGAAGCGCAGCGGCTTGCCCGGCTCGATGCCGTGGATGCGGTAATTCTCGTCGGTCCAGTGCAGTTCGCCGGTCTCGACCAGCAGCTCGAAGCCGCCGATGCGGCCCATGGCGGCGATGCGGTCGAGCAGGTCGTTGCGCCAGCGCGAGGTTTCCTCGGCCTTGCGCTGCTCGGTGATGTCGTGGATCACGCCCACCAGGCTCTGCGCCCGGCCGTCCTGGTCCAGGATGGCCTCGCCGCGCGCCTGCACCACGCGCTGCTCGCCGCTGGGGCGCAGCATCACCAGCTCCAGCGCGTAGGGCTTGCCCTGCTTGAGCAGCGCCACGGAGGCCGCGTGCAGGCGGGCATAGGATTCGGGCGTGAACAGGTGCCTTTGGTTGCGGAACTTTGGCGGCGGCTTGCTGCTGGGCAGGCCGACGATCCAGTACAGCTCGTCCGACCACCAGAGATTGTCGTTCTCCGGGCTCCAGCTCCAGTTGCCCAGGTGGGCCACGTGCTGGGCCTGGTTGAGGATCAGCTCGCGTTCGCGCAGCTGGGCCTCGATCTGCTTGTAGTCGTGGATGTCGGTGTGCGTGCCCACTACGCGGCGCGGCCGCCCGGCGTGGTCCCAGCTGATGGCGCGTCCGCGGTCGAGGATCCAGCGCCACTTGCCGTTGGCGTCGCGCACGCGGTAGTCGACGATGTAGCTCTCGCGCTCGCCCGCCAGGTGCGCGTGCAGCGCCACCTTCACGCGCGGGCGGTCGTCCGGGTGGATCAGCGCCTGCCAGGAGTCGAAGCTGCCGTCGAAGGCGTCGCGGGCATAACCGAGCATGGTGAAGCAGCGGCCCGATCGGTAAACCTCGCCGCGCTCGGCGTCCCAGTCCCACAGGCCATCCTGGGCGTTCTCGAGCGCGAAGCGCCAGCGGGCGCGATCGGGCGACTCGGCCAGGTCCGGCGCCTCTTCGGGGTTGTGCAGGCTGACGGTGTAGCCGCGGACGCCCCCGTCGGGGCCGGCGACCGCCCGCAGCAGGCAGTCCAGCGTCAGGCCCGGCTGTTCATGCCGGTACTGGACCTCCCGGCCGGGATGGTCGGCCAGCTGGGCCATGGCGCTGGCCAGGGCCTCGCGCAGCTTGGCCTCCATTTCAGGGTCGATCAGCGTCCGGGCCCGTTCATTGCTGGCCAGCACGCGCCCCGTGGCATCGAGCACCAGCAGCGCGCGACGCGACGGATGCAGCAGGAGACTGGCGACCAGCGTGGTGTCCAGGGCAGTCGTTTCGGCGATGGCGGAGGCGTCGGGCATACCTTACCCCAGCATTCCATTTGCGGCCCGGGAAATCCGTGCCGGTCCCCACACTTCCCGCGGGCACCGGACCGCACGAACCCCGCGCCCATGGCATAATCCCCGGCCACGCGCCTGTAGCTCAGCCGGATAGAGTAGTGGCTTCCGAAGCCCCTACTCATCGGTTAAAGGCGCCGGTTAAAGTGTCACAGGGCCTGAACTCAGTTTCAGGCCGGTTTGAAGAAAAAGTCCTTTAGATACGCGCCTGTAGCTCAGCCGGATAGAGTAGTGGCTTCCGAAGCCATTGGTCGGGGGTTCGAATCCCTCCAGGCGCGCCAAACCCTCTGGGACAGTTTTGGGACAGATCTGGGACAAGTCCCGATCACGCCTCCCTGCCCAACTGAGTAAAGGCGCGCATGGCCACGCCCCGGGCCCCACGGGCCGCCCCCACTTGGACCTTTGCCGCCCGCTTCCGCCGCGGCGCCTTCGGCTGGAAATCCGATCGGGCCATCGAGCGCCTGGACGAGGCCGCGGCCGAGATCCGGGCCATGGTCCGCAAGGACCCGGTCCTGGCCGCCGACGGGGCCGTAAGGCTTATCGAGAAGCTCTCGCCGGCCTTCGAGAACGTCGATGACTCCTCCGGCCGCCTGCAGGCGGTCATCCGCGATGTCTTCGAGCAGTTCGTGCCTCTGATCGGCACCGTCGAGGTCGCGCCGAGGACCCGGACGGCCTGGCTGGAGCGGCTCTGGCAGGCCATGGTCGACGACCAGATTCCCTGGATCGAGCGGCTGGGCGACCACTGGGGCACCCTGTGCGGCAGCCCCGAGGTGGCCTCGGCCTGGGCCGACGAGCTGCTGCCGGGCCTGCGCGCCGCCTGGGCGCCGGGTGCGAAGGGCCATGGCTGGTATTCCGGCACCATGCCCTGCCTGTCCTGCCTGTACGCGGCCGGGCGCCACGCCGAGCTGCTGGTGCTGCTGGAGTCCCCGCAGACCCATGGCTGGTGGGATTACCACCGCTGGGGCGTGAAGGCCCTGCTCGACCACGGCCACCGTCACGAGGCCCTGGCCATCGCGGAGCGCTGCTACCAGCAGGGCCGATACCGCTACGAGGCAGCCCGCACCTGCGAGTCGATCCTGATCGACCTGGGCCAGCGCGAGATCGCCTACCGCCAGTACGCGTTCGAGGCCAACCAGGCCAACACGAACCTGGGCACCCTCAAGGCCCTCGCCGCCAAGTACCCCGAAAAGGACAAGGCCCGCATCCTCACAGACCTGGTGGAAGCCAATCCGGGCAGTGAAGGCAAGTGGTTCGCCGCCGCAAAGAGCGCCGGGCTTTTTGACGTCGCCCTGAAGCTGGCCCGCAGCAGCCCGACCGACCCGCGCACCCTCGCCCGGGCCGCCCGGGACTTCGCCACCAAGCAGCCGGCGTTTGCGCTGGAGGCGGGGTTGCTGGCCCTGGGCTGGATGGCGCGGGGCTACGGCTACGAGGTGTCGTCCCGGGACGTGGCGATGGCCTGGGAGGCCTGCCTGGGCGCCGGCAAGGCGCACGGGCTGACGCCGGAAGACGTCCGGGACCGGGCGCTGGCGCTTTGCGACGGCAAGTCGGGCGCCGAGCGGTTTGTTCGTGCGGAGATCAGGCTCCCGGCGGGAGCGGGTTGATCGAGCCAATCCCGCCAACCCGGCATTTCTCAAACCGACTGGCCTACGGAGAAGCCGGAGCGATTCACCTTCTTCGGCCACCGGATGTCTGCCGCCAGGTTGGACTGGGAAGAAGCTCGATATTCCAACTCTTAGACCTTGGGAGATTCCCCGCTCCCAATAAGCTCGGGGCTCGAGCGGTTGCGTGGCTGCAAAGCGATGTGGATGCCTGGATAGAATCAAAAGCGACGATTTGAAGTTAGCTAGTCAGCCGACCCGATTCGACTCCTAAAGTTCAAACACGTGATTGCCAAACCTAATCCTCTCCTCCCACACCTCGATCGGGACGGGATCCATCATCCAGCGACGCGGCAAAGCCGCGAGCCGCCTCAAGCGTATGGAGAATACGTGCTCCCATGGCCGCTTCCCGTCTGCGGGCAGCGGTATCATGCGGCTGCCAAGGTCGAACTCAAGCGTCCGGCCGTCAAATCCAACCGTGCAAACCTGTCTCTCAGGCGCGGCCTCGGCCGCCTCTCGGAGGCCCTCTGCGGCCAATCGCATCCAAGGCCGCGGCACCCAGACCAAGGGGCGGTCTTGGTAGGCTCGCATGTGTCGCTCCCACGGGAGCAGGCCCTTTGCGCGCAACCCTTCCTCAAACCAGGCGCAGGGCAGGCGTGGTGTGAAACTATCCCCCACCCCATAGGCGATCCACGCTTGCACTTGCATCGCGGATTCGACCTTGTCCGGCATCTCAAAGGAGACTTGGCGAATGCTACGCGTCGTCGTGTAGATGCCTGAGAACAGCACCGCCGGCCGAAGATACTGATTCGTGCAGGGGAGCGCCCGGAGTTCGAAGTTGCCAAAGTCATAGGTCAGCTGCCTGGGCCACTCCCCGCCGGGTTTGAACCCCAGCAACTTGAGTACAGCTTCGACAGAGACAATGGGCAGGGGTGACTCGATTGCCATGGCTAGTTCCCGGCCTCAATTGCTGCCCGCATCGTGTTCACGTGGATCGTAACAACCTTTGAAAGTGGGCTCTGGTACCCACCCGCCAGGTCCCAAGCAAACGGGATATCAAGGTCTCGCAACCCGGCAAGTGAATCGCCCCGGCTTCTCCGGAGGCCATTTCGTTTGAGTCACGCCGCCATGGCGTGACCCGGGTTGCCGGCGTAGAACGCCGCCTCGGCTTTCGCCGGGGGTATGTTGCCGATCGACCCCAGCAGTCGTCGGTGGTTATGCCTGGCGTCGCGAACCTGACGCCGGCCGCTCGGCTCGAAAAATACAGCCCCTGTTGCGTTTTCTGGATTAACAGTCTATAAGCTGTTGCTACAGAATACAGCTCAGGATGCGTGCCATGAGCCAGTACATCGTCCGAACCCCCGACCAGTTGCCTGCCCTGCTCAAGGCCTTCCGTAAACAGGCCGGACTGACTCAGGGCCAGCTCGCCGCGCGACTGGGCATCACGCAGCAGACGCTCTCCGCCCTCGAGCGAAACGCCAACAAGGTCAGCGCCGACCGGCTGCTGCAATTGCTGGGCATCCTCGGCGTGGACCTGGTGCTGCAGTCGCGCGGCCCCGGAACCGACCCGAAGCCGTCCGCCACGGGAGGTGCCGGATGGTGACGCCCCGTACCGGACGCACGTCGCGCCGCCAGGCCCTGGGCCTGTGGATGAACGGCGATTTCGTAGGCACCTGGCGCCTCGACGCCA
>NZ_KZ679112.1 GCF_003024235.1 Arenimonas caeni
GACGGGAGTTTCCTTACGGATTAGTTAGGTGGCATCGTTGCCTTGGATTAGATCCAGGGCAAGCCCTCTCTCGCCAGAAACCATCAAGTCATAGATGTCGTCCTCGGCCTCAACCCAGATGGACGATACGGCGTTCGCTTCTTGAAGCTGAAGGAAGTCGAGATTGGGTCGGACGACGTGATCGCCCATGCGAATGGCAGCCTCACCCCCAACCTGCACGAGCTCCGAGTGGTCCGGAAGCTCGTAGTCCGCCTGTATCCACACGCGAAATCGCTTCATGTGCCACCTAACGCNCTTGAGTTAAGCCGTGCCGCGAAGCGGCATCGGCTTGAACGAATTGTTAGCGCCCATTGACCATGGACCACAACGTGGCGCTGTCTAGGAGGGATGACTGCCCACTGACGAACATGAGGTCATCCGAGATGCGCCGATCAGGGTGCCAGAGCCCGACAACAAAATCACGACCTGTCTCCTTCCCCAAGCGAGCCAAGAATGAGACCAAGCGATCCGAGGAGTCTCTCGTTAACTCCGGTGTGCGGAAATTGATACCTAAGTTCCACTGGGGCAAGTCATCAGGATGCAGATCCGGAGTGCGTGGATATTTGTCAGATATGAATGATGCGTCATGGCCGAAGTCACCTACGAACGCTGAAAAAGCACGCGTGAGATATGTCTCGCACTGGTCAAGATCGGAACCATCAACGTACACGTAGAAGTTGAGCATGGGCGCTAACTACTAGTAGTGGTCTGTAAAGCAGGATAGACCAACCCAAGCATCACTGCAGTCCAGGTCGGCCGGAAAAAATCTCACATCCAGTCAACGCTTTCGCCGACGGCAGGCGGCCAGGCGCGCCGGCATGCTTGGCGTGTATGGAGCGCAGACGGCGGAATAGCATCGAAGTGGCCGCAGGTGACGGTGTAGCGCCGGCGGCGGAGCAGGCGCGTCCGAAAGGGCTTTTGGAGGCGGTTCGCGGCAAGTTGCGCGCCAAACACTACAGCCTGCGGACCGAGGCCGCTTACCTGGGCTGGATACGACGGTTTATCCAGGCACACCGTGGGCGGCATCCGCGCCTGCTCGGCGGGCGCGAGGTCGAAGCCTTCCTCACCCGGCTGGCGGTACAGGGCAAGGTGGCGGCCAGCACCCAGAACCAGGCCTTGTCGGCGCTGCTCTTCCTTTATCGCGAAGTCCTGGAGCTCAAGCTGCCTTGGATGGACGACGTGGTGCGCGCCAAGCGCCCGCAGCGCTTGCCCACGGTGCTCAGCCAGTCCGAGGTGCGCGCCCTGCTCGAACTGATGCAGGGTCGCCCGCGGGTGCTGGCCGCCCTGCTCTACGGCACGGGCATGCGTTTGATGGAAGGCCTGCGGCTGCGGGTGAAGGACGTGGATTTCCAGCGGCGCGAGATCATCGTGCGCGAGCCCAAGGGCGGCCACGACCGGCGCACCATGCTGCCGGCCTCGCTCGAGCAGGCGCTGCGCGATGCCATCGCCCGTTCGCTGCGCCTGCACGCGGCCGACAAGGCCGCCGGCCACGGCCGCGTCTGGCTGCCGCACGCCCTAGCACGCAAGTACCCGAACGCCGCCGCCGAGCCGGCCTGGCAATACGTCTTCCCGGCGGATGAGCGCTCGCACGACCCGCGCGACGGTACCGAGCGCCGCCACCATGTCGGCGAGGAAGCTCTCAACCGCCACCTCAAGCGCGCCGCTACGCAACTCGGCCTGACCAAGCCGGTCAGCGCGCACACGCTGCGCCACAGCTTCGCCACCCACCTGCTCGAGGCCGGCTACGACATCCGCACCGTGCAGGCCCTGCTGGGCCACAAAGACGTCGCCACCACGCAGATCTACACCCACGTCCTGGGCCGGGGCGCCAGCGCCGTTCGCAGCCCGCTCGATGCCCGGCCCTGATCGTTCAGCGGGCGAGGCTGATCGCCCAGGCCACTGCGAACCAGGCGAGCCCGGCGAAGGTCACCGGGTGCACCCGCTGCAGCGTCCGGCGGTCATGCATCGCCAGCGAGACGAAGAAGGCAGCCCAGCCGCCGTAGAAAAAGAGCAGGAAGCCCGGCTCGTCCACGCGTGCGGCCAGGTCGGGGAACAGCGGCGCCAGCCACGACATCACCAGCGGGTCGTAGCAGCGCGCCATCACCGGCCCGAGCATCAGGAAGGTGGCGCTCAAGACCAGCCGCTTGTGCCAGTCCGGGCGTGCCCGATGCCACCAGGCAAGGAACAGGAACAGCACGAAGCCCGGCAGGAGCAGCCGGTTGGCCCGCACCTCGGCGGTCATGTTTGCCCAGCCGTTCCACAGCACGATGAACAGGTAGAGCGTGCTCAGCGCGACGCCGATGGCCACGATCATCGTGGCCAGGCCCAGCCTGCGGTGCAGCGCCATGTTTCGCACCCGCACCAGGTTCGCCTGCACCAGCAGCAGCACGTACCAGGCCAGCCCGAACAGCCCGTGCACCACGAACTTCGGGTCGCGGTTGCTGGCCTGGCCGACGTCGGTGAACAGGTTGTCGGAGAAGGCCACCACGCTCAACAGCAGCAACAGCGCGGCGGTAACGGTGAAGTAGCTGCCCCGGGTTCCCCTGGCCATTGCGTGCTCCGTCCGGATACCGGGGGAACGCGGGCGCGGGCGGCCGGCGGTCAGGGCCGGCTGCGGTCCAGCACTTCCAGCAGCATCCAGCGCCGCGCGCTGGCGTCGGCCGGTGGGTTGGCCACGCCGTACTCGCGGATGCGCAGCACGTACTCCACGCCCATCTGCCACTCGAAGCCTTCGATCTCGCCATGGAGGTACTGCCAGGGCGCGCCGGGCTGGTCGCGGTACTGCAGGCACAGTCCGCCGGCCACGCCGGTGCAGGGCGCGCGCTGGCCGGCGATCTGCACGATGCGGTCCACGCCCTCGGCCGAGGGCTGCTCGGCCCGGCTGTCGAAACGCCAGCTGGCGCCGTCGGCCGCCACCAGGCTCAGGTAGGGCCCTTCGAACACCAGCTCCAGCGGCTGCGACATCGCCGAGAGCAGCGACGACTCGCGCACCATCAGCTCGCCGGGGCAGGCCCGCATCGTGCTGGCGATCTGCCGGCCTTCGCCGCCGAAACGGATCTCGGTGCCGGAGCGCTGGTAGCCGCCGGTGTGCTGGTTGCAGGGGCCGGACAGGGAGAAGCGGTCGCGCTTGAATTCCAGCGTCGCCGAGCCGGCGCCGCTGCCCGGCACCTTGTCGCCGGACGAGGTGCCCACCAGGCGCCAGGCCTGGCCCTCGATGGCCGGGCCCTGGCTCACGCGCACCTCGCGCGCCGGGCCGGCGCAGGCCGCGAGGCCGGCGCAAACGGCCAGCGCGAGCGAAACACGGGTCATCGGATGCATGGGTTTCCTCGGGGCCAAAGCAACGCCCCGAGTCTAGCGCCGCCGGCGCGGGATGTGGTCGGCCGGGAAGCTGGCCAGGTCGGCACCGCCTTCGCGCCGCGGCGCGCCCGGCGCCGGGCCCCAGGCCTGGGCGGTGATCACTTCCCAGCTGCTCGGCAGCACGCCCTCGCGGCGGTTGGCTTCGTAGGCTTCGGTCACGCGCTGCAGGCGCTGGCGTCCGCCCAGGCCGCGGCGGCGCTCGCGGCGCGCGTCGCCGGCGCCGATGGCGCGCAGCTCGTGCATCAGCGTGCGCAGGTCCGGGTAGGTCAGGGTGAAGTGGTCGCGGTCGAGCACCGGGTCCTTGAAGCCGGCGGCGATCATCGCGTCGCCCACCTGCTGGATGTGCGCGAACGGCGACAGCGGCGGCACCTCGCCGATCGAGGCGTAGGCCTCGCCCAGCTCCAGCAGCGTGTCGGGCCCGAAGGTGGAGAACAGCAGCAGGCCGCCCGGCCGCAGCACGCGGCGGAACTCGGCCAGCGCCGCCGGCAGGTCGTCCACCCACTGCAGGCACAGGCTCGAGAAGATGAGGTCGGCGCACTGGTCGGCCAGCGGCAGCGCCGACACGTCGGCGCACACGCGCCGCACCGGGCGCCAGAAGCGCGTGTGCTTGGGCACCTCGCGAAGCATCGGCAGCGCGGCGTCGAGCGCGATCACCTCGGCCTTGGGCCAGCGCTTCTTCATCGCCCCGGCGGCGCGGCCCGGGCCGCAACCCAGGTCGAGGATGCGCGCGGGCTGGCGGTCGTCGAGGTAATCAAGCTGCTCGAGCAGGCGCGCTTCCACCTCGCGCTGCAGCGCCGCCACGGCGGCGTAGTTCGGGGCGGCGCGGCCGAAGGCGCGGCGCAGCTGGCGGCGGTCGAACAGGCGGCTCACGGCGGGCACTCGGCGGCGAAGGCGCGCAGCGCACTGGCCACGTCGCCGGCATGGGTGAGGAAGGGCGCGTGGCCGGCGCGCGCGACTTCGTGGAAGCGGGCCCGTGGCGACAGCGCCGCGGCGGCCTGCATCGCTTCCGGCGACACCAAGCGGTCGCGCCGGCCCGCCAGCCACAGGCTGGGCATCGCCAGCGCGGGCAGCGCATCGCGCAGGTCGGTGCCTTCCAGCAGCGCCAGGCCGTCGCGCAGCACGTCGGCGGCGGCCTCGCCGTGGGCAAACACCTCGTCGCGCAGCAGGCGGATCTCCTCGCGCACGTGGTCCGAACCCTGTGCCTCGAGCATCAGGAAGCGGTCGATGGTGGCGCGGTAGTCGCGGCCCAGCTCGCTGGCGAAGCCGCGGAACACCGACGGGTCCATGCCGGCCGGCCAGTCCTCGCTGCGCACGAAGCGCGGGTTGGCGGCCAGCATCACCAGGCCGCGCACGCGCGCGGGCATGGCCGCGGCCGCGTGCAGCGCCACCAGTCCGCCCAGCGACCAGCCCAGCCACAGCGCACGCTCCGGCACCCGCGCCGCCACCGCGTCCACGGCGGCGTCCAGCGCCAGCGGCACGCCGGCCTCGCGGCTGCGGCCGTGCCCGGGCAGGTCCACCAGGTGCAGTTCGAACTCGTCCTGCAGCGCCGCCACCAGCGGCGCGAACAGGCCCGAATGCATGGCCCAGCCATGCAGCAGCACCAGGGCCGGGCCCTGGCCGCGGACGTCGTGGAACAGGCTCATGCCGGGATCGGGGCGGGGCTGTCGTTCACCGCGCGCGCCAGCGCTTCGAGCAGGCCGTCGATATCGGCCTCGGCGTGGTCGGCGCTGAGCGTGATGCGCAGCCGGGCCTGGCCCTCGGGCACGGTCGGCGGCCGGATCGCGGCCACCAGGAAGCCGGCGGCTTCCAGCGCCTTCGATGCCGCCAGCGCGCTGGCGTTGTCGCCCAGCACCAGCGGCTGGATCGGGGTGAAGGATTCCTGCAGCGGCAGGCCGCGCGCGGCCGCGCCGCGGCGGAAGCGCATCACCAGCGACATCAGCTTGGCGCGCCGCCAGGCTTCCTTGCGCACCAGCTTCAGGCTGGCGCGCATCGCCGCCGCCATCGCCGGCGCCGGCGCGGTGGTGAACAGGTAGGGACGCGCGGTCTCGGCCACGTGCTCGACCAGTGCGGTGCTGCCCAGCAGCATCGCGCCCTGGCCGCCGAAGGCCTTGCCCAGCGGCAGCAGCAGCAGCGGCACTTCGCGCGCGCCGAGGCTGGCCACGGCCAGGCTGCCGCGGCCTTCGGGGCCGAGCACGCCGATGCCGTGCGCATCGTCCACGTACAGCAGCGCGTCCTGGGCCCGCGCCACCAGCGCCAGGTCGGCCAGCGGCGCCTGGTCGCCATCCATGCTGAACACGCCGTCGGTGGCGAGCATGGCAGCACCTTCGCGGCGCGACATCAGCTGGCGCATCGCCGCTTCCACGTCGCCGTGCGGGTAGCGCTTGAGCTCGGCGCCCGACAGACGCGC
This sequence comes from Arenimonas caeni, assembly GCF_003024235.1. GTDB lineage: Bacteria > Pseudomonadota > Gammaproteobacteria > Xanthomonadales > Xanthomonadaceae > Arenimonas > Arenimonas caeni. The sequence continues at coordinate 5,804 of NZ_KZ679112.1, forward strand.
GCCGTCGAGCAGGCAGGCGTGGTTGAGCTTGTCCTGCACGCACACGTCGCCCTCGGCCAGCAGCGACTGCATCACCGCCAGGTTGGCCTGGTAGCCGGAGCCGAAGTACAGGCCGCGCTCGTAGCCCAGCCACTGCGCGAAGTCTTTTTCCAGCGCGGCGTGTTCGGCGTGGTGGCCGCAAACCAGCGCCGAGCCGGTGCTGCCTACGCCGTGCCAGGCGGCGCCTTCCTGCAGCGCCGCCACCAGGTCCAGGTGCTGGCCCAGGCCCAGGTAATCGTTGCCGCAGAAGTTCACCAGCGGGCGGCCATCGACCAGCACCCTGGTGCCCTCGCGTCCCTCGATCACCCGCCGCGGCCGCAGCGCATCGCGGGCCGCACGCTCGGCGCGGGCCAGGGCGAGGCGGTCGGCGAAGCGGATGCGGCCCATGTCAGGCGGCGCAGCCGGCAGGGGCGGTTTCGACGATGTCGGCGTGCACGGTCTTCGATTCGTGCACCACCGGCATCGGCCGCAGGCCCAGGCGCCCGAACAGGGCCTGGTCGGCCTCCACGTCCGGGTTGCCGGTGGTCAGCAGCTTCTCGCCGTAGAAGATGGAGTTCGCACCCGCCACGAAGCACATCGCCTGCAGTTCCTCGCTCATTTCGGCGCGGCCCGCCGACAGCCGCACCATCGAGGCCGGCATCATGATGCGGGCCACGGCGATCGTGCGTACGAACTCAAACGGATCAAGCAGGGTGGTGCCGGCCAGCGGCGTGCCTTCCACCTGCACCAGGCGGTTGATCGGCACCGAGTCCGGGTGCGCCGGCAGGTTGGCCAGGGCCTGCAGCAGGCCGGCGCGCTGCGCGCGCGTCTCGCCCATGCCCACGATGCCGCCGCAGCAGGTCTTCATGCCCACGTCGCGCACGTGTTCGAGCGTGTCCAGGCGGTCCTGGTACTCGCGGGTCTTGATGATGTCGCCGTAGAACTCGGGCGCGGTGTCGAGGTTGTGGTTGTAGTAGTCCAGGCCCGCCTCGCGCAGGCTCTTGGCCTGCGGCGCGCTGAGCATGCCCAGCGTCGCGCAGGTTTCCAGGCCCAGGGCCTTCACCTCGCGGATCATCTCGGCCACCTTCGGGATGTCGCGGTCCTTCGGGCTGCGCCAGGCGGCGCCCATGCAAAAGCGCGAGGCGCCGGCGGCCTTGGCGGCGCGGGCCTTCTCGAGCACCGAGGCGGTGTCCATCAGCTTGGTCGCGTCCACGCCGGTGTTGTAGCGCGCGGCCTGCGGGCAGTAGGCGCAGTCCTCGGGGCAGCCGCCGGTCTTCACCGACAGCAGGGTGCTCACCTGCACTTCGGCCGGGTCGAAATGCTCGCGGTGCACCGTGGCGGCGCGGAACACGAGCTCGGGAAACGGCAGGTCGAACAAGGCGAGCACTTGCTCGCGCGTCCAGTCGTGGCGGATGACAGCAGGCATGGCAAAACCCTGACGGCGCGGGGAAACGAAGAGCGGCAGTCTGTTGGCCATGCCCCACCCTGTCAACCAAATCGGCCCCCCGGCGGTTGACGGTGACGCGCCGGTCGGGGGGAGTCCGGGACCGGCAGGCTACGTCGCCAGGGCCGGTCCAATCCGTGAACAAGAGCACGTTCCATGAGCGATCGGCCAGGCGGATTTTTCTCAGCCCTCGGCCGGGCCCTGCTGCCGCTGCGCTGCCTGGCCTGCCAGGAGCCCGGCGCCGCCGGCCTCGACCTGTGCCCGGCCTGCCGCGCCGCCCTGCCCTGGAACCATTCGGCCTGTGCCCGCTGCGCCCTGCCCCTGCCGCGGCCGGCGCCGCGCTGCGGGCGCTGTGCCGGCGCGCGCCCGCCCCA
>NZ_KZ679113.1 GCF_003024235.1 Arenimonas caeni
GTGGTCAATTTTGGTCGCGCATCAACAGCCCTAGGCCACATCCAGCGCTTTGACTACGATTCGCGAGGGCTGATGCTCCTGAGCCGAAGTGCCGCTGGCGTCGAGATGAACTACTCGTACGACGCCTTCGGCAACAAGGTGCTCGAGCGCACCGGGCTTAACCACCAGATGACCTGGGAGTTCGATGTTCATGGAAGGGCCATCGACCATAAGGACTTGGGCGGTAGGGACTACAACTACAGCTATCAGGCAAATGGTCAGCTCTCGACTGAGACCAGCAGCTCATTGGGTCTGACTCGTTCCGTCACCTATTACGCCAACGGCCTGGTGAAGCGCGTACAGCTATCGGCGGGCGAATTCACCGAGTACGAGTACGACGCGGCAGGCAACCGGACCTATGAGCGGAACTATAACGCCGCTCTGGAAGTTGATGTGGTGACCCGCGTCAGCTACGACAGCCACAATCGCGTGTCGCGCGTGACCAGTGACGATATGTGGGCCAACGGGCAGCGGTTCCTGGATCTCGAGTACGCCTACGATGCCGTCGGCAACAGGCGACGCGTCGTGGCCCATAGTGGCTATGGGCCGGGCGTTACGCCAATCGTCGCGGCCAACTCGGCCCCCATCAGGACGGCCAATCCGGCCTCGGTGAACCTCAAGGTAGGCCAAGCGACGGAGTGGCGCTGGCACCCCGCTGATTACTTCAGTGACCCAGAGGGTCAGGATCTCGGATTCACGGTGACGCAAGGTGCCACGGGCGCCCTTCCCGCCTGGCTGAACTACCGTAGGGACGAGGTAACCGGCGAGTGGGTGTTTACCTACAGCGGATCTGGCACCGCCGGGCAATCCGCGTCGATTCAGATCAAGGCGACGGATCCCTCCGGCGCCACCGCGGTGGCTACATTCACCGCAAGCCTGAAGACAGGAAACACGGCCCCGGTTGTCATCGGATCCGGCAGCCTTTCCTACCTCATCAAGACCGGTCAGCCGTTTGGCCAGGAGTACCTGCTTAGCGAGCTGTTCAGGGACGCGGATATCGGTGATCAGCTCAGCCTGAGCCTGGTTGGGCAGGTTCCGGCATGGCTGAGCGTCGTCAGCACAGGTGATGCGGTACTGGTAAACGGTACCCCCGGTTCTGGCCACGTTGGAGCGAGCAGCTTCAAGCTGAGGGCAACGGACCTCAGCGGTGCAACCCGCGACATCACGGTGTCCCTGGATGTCAAGGCGCCTGTAGCACCAACTGCCTTCGCAGTGCCGAACGCGACCGCCTATGCAGGATCGTCCTTCACTTTTGAACGCGATCTATCACTCGTTTTTACCGATGTCAACGGTGACGACTTCACTGTTGAAGCCGATCGTCCGGGCGGTTCCGCGCTCCCCTACTGGCTTGACGTGGCGATTGAAGGTGAGGGAGCTGCGGCGCGCCTGGTAGTGAACAGCAACGGCGTTCCGTCGAACCTCGCGCACAATTCCAGTATCACCGTGCGGTTCACTGCAACAGACAGCGATGGGATGTCGTCTTCGACAACCTTAACTATCGATATCGTGAACTTGGCCCTGAACCAGGCGCCTGTCTACACGAGCGGCACGGTAAGCAACCAGTTCCTGGTGGCGGGCTCTCCCTGGTCATACACCATTCCGACGAATGCGTTCGTGGATCCCGAGGGGTCGCCTGTATCCCTTTCTGCCGTCAAGGTCACCTGGGTGGAGGAGCCATCGCCGGGCCCTGGTGAGCCAGGGTTTTCCTATTGGCAGGTCGATCCGCTCCCGTCGTGGCTGACCTTCAACCCGACCACGCGGACGTTCTCGGGAACGGCGCCTTCCGAACAGGAGTTCTCCGTTCGCATTCGTGCCGCGGATGAGTACAACAAGTTCGTCGATCGTATGTTCCTGGTCTCGGTTGGCCCCAACCAGGCACCGTACGTGTCCAGCCCCATCGCGGACAAGGTCGTGCAGGCGGGCAACAACTGGTCCTACACCGTACCCAGTGGGACATTCACCGACCCTAACGGCCAGACGCTCACCTACAGTGCGTCGGGCATGCCCTCCGGCATGACCTTCAACGCTGGAACCCGGAAGTTCACCTACAACAATGCCGCGTCGGGGACCTATTCGATCACCGTGACGGCGAACGACGGTGCCGGCGGCACAGCCTCAGATACGTTCATCCTCACGGTGAATGTGGCACCGACAGTGGCCAACCCGATCCCGAACCGGTCCGGGCACTCGGGCGTGGCATGGAGCTACACCGTTCCGAGCAACACGTTCCAGGATGGCAACAACCATTCGTTGACGTACAGCGCGTCCGGCATGCCGTCCGGCATGACTTTCAATGCGTCGACGCGGACCTTCAACTATGCTTCGCCGGTGAGCGGCACCTACAACATCACCGTCACCGCGAGCGACGGGTACGGTGGTAGCGTCAGTGATACGTTCACCTTGACGGTTACGACGCCTCCGAATAGCCCGCCTGTGGTGGCGAGTCCGATCCCGGACCAGACTGTTCAAAGAAGCCAGACTTGGTACTTCGCGTTCTACGCTGGGACATTCAGCGACCCGAACGGCCACACCCTCACCTACACGGCATCAGGCATGCCGTTTGGGATGGCGTTCAATTCCGCAACGCGGTCTTTCATCTACGATGCTCCTTACGTCACGGCAAATCGCAGCCATACGATTACCGTAACCGCGAATGACGGCCATGGCGGCACCGTTAGCGACAGCTTTGTTCTCACCATCCTCGCAAGCGGGGGCGGTGGTGGTGGCGGAGGCGGTGGTCCGGGCGGACCGCTTGACCCTCAGTCTCAACCGCTGATTACGTCCAGGAACTCAATCTTTGAGCAGGCGGCGTCCACGGATGAGTCGATGGCGATGTCGTTGATGGAGCCTGAGATGGTCCAAACGACTTCGATGAGCTCAACCGGAGGGCTGAATCGTGAGGAAGCGTGGTTCACTTATGACGCAGAGAACCGCGTAAAGATCGTTAATGGCAAGCTGGAGAACGGTCAGATCCTGACCGAGGCGCCACGGCTGGGGCGCCCAAGCTATCTGGTCCAGTACGACGCACTCGGACGGGAGATTGCGCAGATCTCCCAGGGTGATTTCGGCCAGACGATTCACAGCCAGACTTACACCGAGCGTGGCGAGCGACTTCGGTCCTCCTATGCGACCACGGCCAATGCCTATGCCGTCAGCACCGTCAATCACTACGACGAAGCAGGCCGACTGACGAAGTCCGTTGGGTACTTCCCGCCGGGCCAAACCCTCGCCGTCAAGGACGGCGAGGGGATGATTGTCGGCGTGGACATCGGCGGCCTCCTCGCGGAAGCCACCCTGTACACCTACGATGCCGACGGACGAGTCGTCAGTCAGCAAACTCTGGGCCGACGCGCCAATGCCACGCCCGCGCCGCTGCAGGATCCGGCAGCCGATCAGCGGTTCCAGTGGGTCCAGATTATCGCCCCGAATGGATTTGTGGCAGATCCAGTGAAGCAGAGCACGGACCTTTCCGTCCTCACGCTTCTCGAAGGGGTGCACTACACCACTGCCGGCGGAGCGAGTGGCTACGATGCCGCCGGTCGTCTGACCACCTACCGATACATCAAGCATGCGCCAACGTGGGTCGGGAGCAGCGGCTATAGCTCGCAGGCGAACCAGACGTTCACGCACACATACACTTTTACCTACCAGAACCGGACCGGCTATCTCGAAGCGTCGATCACGGGAACAAGCTCGAACAGCAGCTTCAAGACCACGACGTCTACCAGTACGTACGACGCGGCCGGTCGCCGTTCCCAAGTGGTGGACAAGACTCCGATTCCCGACACCGACGATCTGGAGTCCAGGCGCAAGTTCGCCTACAACGCGGACGGGCAGATCATCCGCCGCCAGGATCATTACAAGGACGATGGCCAGTGGGTCCAGGGTAAGGACGAGGGTGCCAACAAGCTCCAGAACATTGCTCCGCGCCTGATCAGCCAGGCGGACTGGGATGCGCTGACCAAGGCAGAGCGCGAGGCCTGGTACGACAAACGTGACAACCACCTGATGACCTACGTGTCCGGACAGCTGGTGGCCACGCAGGACCAGGCCGGAAAGCTGGACGTGCTTGGACAGCTCACCGGCTTCAGCAACACCAGCCTCGGTCGTTCCCAAGTCCAGGTCCAGCAGGGCGACACGCTCAAGTCCATTGCTGCGCGTGTCTACGGCAATGACCAGCTGTGGTATGTGCTGGCCGACGCCAACGGCCTGGGCGGCGACGACGCCCTGGTGGCCGGCAGCACCCTGACCGTCCCCGAGGTCAAGACCAGCCTCAACGACGCGAGCACCTTCAAGCCCTACGATCCGGGTGAGATCACCGGGCCGACGACGCCGAGCCTGCCGTACATTCCGCCGCCGGACCAAGGATGCGGTGCGATCGGGCAGATCATCATGGTCGTCGTTACCATTGTTGTCACGGTCTACACTGCAGGCTTAGGCACAGCAGGAATCACGGCTGCCGGTAACACGTTCGGCCAGATCATGGCCGCGGGCATTGGTTCTATGGGCAGCAGCATGGGTCTGGCCGCCGCAAGTGCGTTCGTGGGCTCGGTGGCAGGGCAGGCCATAGGGAGCGGATTGGGAGTAGCTAGCTTCAGCTGGCGGAGCGCGGCGTCCTCCGGACTTGCCGCCGGCCTGACGGCGGGGTTAGGGAAGCTGGAGCTGCTCAGCAAGATTACCGGCAAGCTGGGTGCCTTCGGAGAGACCGCCTTCGGCCAGGGTGTAGTCAGCGGCATCTCCAGCAATCTGGTACGCCAGGCTACGGACCGCATTGCGGGCGTGGACACGTCCTTTAGCTGGAAGAGCGTGGCGATAAGTGCGGTATCGGCCGGTATCGGCAGCACCGTTGCGGGCGCGGTTGGGTCTAGGCTGAACCTCGAGACCGAAACCGGACAGATGGTTAAGGACTTCGTCGGAGGAGCTGCCGGCGGCCTGGTCAGCCACCATCTGCGCCGGCAGGTTGGCCTAGACAAGGGGGCCAACTACGGAATGGTGCTGGCCGATGCCTTCGGGACCATGCTGGCCAACCGAATGACAACCCAGCACAAGATCGCCGCCGACAATGAGGTCGCAGATCGCGAATTGCGAGAAGAAATCGCGCGGTACTTCGAAGCGAGCGACGGTTACCTCATTGCAACTGCCCCTGCTCGCGATATGTCCCTTGAGGAAGATCATAGCTGGCGTGCGTTTGAGGGTGTTAACCACAACTGGGGAATCCCAGGCGCTGATCCCCAGCCCGCGGGTGTCGATGGGCTCCTGGCCAAAGAATCGGCACTCCTTGAGGAAGTGGTTGCGTTCCTCGACGAGAGCATAGCCGACGCAAGGCACATTAAGCCTGCCCATGATGAAAGCTTTGATCGGGTTAGTCTCGCCGAACAAGCTTTCGTCGTGCTCGGCGGGTATATGCAGGGCACAATTGATTCCGTAATTGGTGTTGTCGGTCTGGTCAGCAGCGGCTTCGTTGACTACGTACAGAGCGGTTACGGTGTTCACGGCCCAGCGGGGATCGGGCTTTGGGCATGGGAAAAGGGAAGTAAGGCGCACGACTCACTTAAACCGATAATCGAACTGACCGGCGCCGCGCTAGAACACGAGGAGATCGGCCCAAGAATCGTTGATTACGCCTATCAATACTGGGAGACCCTTCCGAAGGCCGACAAGGCCATATTCGGCGGTGGGCTCATAGCTGATGTGGCCCTCACGCTCGTGACAGGCTATGGAGCCGCGAAACTGACAGAGCGCTCGTTGAGCGTGGCCGATACGGCAATCGATGCCGTTGACTCCACGAGCAAGCTGACGTCCTTCGGGCTGAAGCTGAAGCGGCTTTTCGGGCTAGATCAGGCACTTAGGGCGGTGACCAGAGTTGAGACTCCGGGCGCCGAGGCTCTCTTGGGTCAACTGGAGGGAATCGGATATCGAGCGACGGGTAGGAGCAAGATTGCAGCGCTCGCTGAATCAAACCCCGGACAGGCTGCTGCGCTATCACGCCTGATCAATGGGGCCAGAGCCGACGAGGCTAGGGGCCTTGTCTACGCATTCGAGAGGATGACCGCGCGTGGCTACACTCTTGTCGACAATGACTTCCGTTACGGAGGCGGAAGGAATCATGGTATCGACATGGTGTTCCGGAGTCCGAATGGTGGCTTCGCTGTTGATGCGCGACCAAAATTGACCAC
>NZ_KZ679114.1 GCF_003024235.1 Arenimonas caeni
TGTCGGCCAGGTGCACTACCGATAAGGCGGTGGTTTTCCCGGCCGCAAAGAAAAACCCCCGCCTTTTGGGCGGGGGTTTTAGGGGTAAAGCCCCTGGCGATGACCTACTCTTGCATGGCTTAGGCCACACTACCATTGGCGCAGCTGCGTTTCACTTCCGAGTTCGGGATGGGATCGGGTGGTTCCACAGCGCTATGGTCGCCAGGGAGAGGGTGGAGGGTCGCGTTGGCTGCGGTGGATTGCAGTTATCGCGCTCACGCTCTCGTTGGGTGGGAAGTAGCGAAACGTTTTTGCCGAACCCGGTGATCGACGTGTTGTCGAGGGTAAGGCGTCTTGAGGTTATATGATCAAGCCGCACGGATCATTAGTATCAGTTAGCTCAACGCATTGCTGCGCTTACACACCTGACCTATCAACGACGTGGTCTTCATCGTTCCTTTAGGGGACTTGTGTCCCGGGAGATCTCATCTTGAGGCGCGCTTCCCGCTTAGATGCTTTCAGCGGTTATCGTTTCCGACCATAGCTACCCGGCAGTGCCATTGGCATGACAACCGGAACACCAGGGGGTCGTCCACTCCGGTCCTCTCGTACTAGGAGCAGCCCCTCTCAAATCTCCAACGCCCACGACAGATAGGGACCGAACTGTCTCACGACGTTCTGAACCCAGCTCGCGTACCACTTTAAATGGCGAACAGCCATACCCTTGGGACCGACTACAGCCCCAGGATGTGATGAGCCGACATCGAGGTGCCAAACACCGCCGTCGATATGAACTCTTGGGCGGTATCAGCCTGTTATCCCCGGAGTACCTTTTATCCGTTGAGCGATGGCCCTTCCATACAGAACCACCGGATCACTAAGACCTACTTTCGTACCTGCTTGATCCGTCGATCTTGCAGTCAAGCACGCTTATGCCTTTGCACACAGTGCGCGATGTCCGACCGCGCTGAGCGTACCTTCGTGCTCCTCCGTTACTCTTTGGGAGGAGACCGCCCCAGTCAAACTACCCACCATACATGGTCCCCGACCCGGATAACGGGCCCAGGTTAGAACGTCAAGCACATCAGGGTGGTATTTCAAGGATGGCTCCATGCGAACTGGCGTCCGCACTTCAAAGCCTCCCACCTATCCTACACAGACGAACTCAACGTTCAATGTAAAGCTATAGTAAAGGTTCACGGGGTCTTTCCGTCTTGCCGCGGGAACGCTGCATCTTCACAGCGATTTCAATTTCACTGAGTCTTGGGTGGAGACAGCGCCGCTGTCGTTACGCCATTCGTGCAGGTCGGAACTTACCCGACAAGGAATTTCGCTACCTTAGGACCGTTATAGTTACGGCCGCCGTTTACCGGGGCTTCGATCAAGAGCTTCGCTTGCGCTAACCCCATCAATTAACCTTCCGGCACCGGGCAGGCGTCACACCCTATACGTCCACTTTCGTGTTTGCAGAGTGCTGTGTTTTTGATAAACAGTCGCAGCGGCCTGGTTACTGCGGCCCTCCGGGGCTCAACAATGCATATTGTCACCCTGGAAGGCGCACCTTCTCCCGAAGTTACGGTGCCATGTTGCCTAGTTCCTTCACCCAAGTTCTCTCAAGCGCCTGAGAATTCTCATCCTGCCCACCTGTGTCGGTTTACGGTACGGTCTGCGTGACCTGAAGCTTAGAGGCTTTTCCTGGAAGCGTGGTATCAGTGACTTCGCCCGATAGGGCTCGTCTCGGTGCTCGGCATAAATGGGAGCGGATTTGCCTACCCCCAATGCCTACCGCCTTTCCCCGGGACAACCAACGCCCGGTACACCTAACCTTCTCCGTCCCCCCATCGCAGTCACGCGAGGTGCTGGAATATTAACCAGCTTCCCATCGACTACACCTTTCGGTCTCGCCTTAGGGGCCGACTCACCCTGCGCCGATTAACGTTGCGCAAGGAAACCTTGGGCTTTCGGCGTGCGGGCTTTTCACCCGCATTATCGTTACTCATGTCAGCATTCGCACTTCCGATACCTCCAGCAGACTTCTCAATCCACCTTCAACGGCTTACGGAACGCTCCTCTACCGCGCACACAAAGTGTGCACCCTAAGCTTCGGTATACCGCTTAGCCCCGTTAAATCTTCCGCGCAGGCCGACTCGACCAGTGAGCTATTACGCTTTCTTTAAAGGATGGCTGCTTCTAAGCCAACCTCCTGGCTGTCTGTGCCTTCCCACATCGTTTTCCACTGAGCGGTAATTTGGGGACCTTAGCTGTAGGTCTGGGTTGTTTCCCTTTTCACGACGGACGTTAGCACCCGCCGTGTGTCTCCCGTGCATTACGTCTTGGTATTCGGAGTTTGCAATGGTTTGGTAAGTCACAATGACCCCCTAGCCATAACAGTGCTCTACCCCCAAGAGTATTCACACGAGGCGCTACCTAAATAGCTTTCGAGGAGAACCAGCTATCTCCGGGTTCGATTAGCTTTTCACTCCTAGCCACACCTCATCCCCTACTTTTGCAACAGGAGTGGGTTCGGGCCTCCAGTCGGTGTTACCCGACCTTCACCCTGGGCATGGCTAGATCACCCGGTTTCGGGTCTACTGCATGCGACTATGCGCCCTATTCAGACTCGGTTTCCCTTCGCCTCCCCTATACGGTTAAGCTCGCCACATACAGTAAGTCGCTGACCCATTATACAAAAGGTACGCAGTCACCGAACAAGTCGGCTCCCACTGCTTGTACGCACACGGTTTCAGGTTCTATTTCACTCCCCTCTCCGGGGTTCTTTTCGCCTTTCCCTCACGGTACTGGTTCACTATCGGTCGGTCAGGAGTATTTAGCCTTGGAGGATGGTCCCCCCATATTCAGACAGGGTTTCACGTGCCCCGCCTTACTCATCATCATCTGCGTGGCCCTTTCACATACAGGGCTATCACCTTCTATGGCCGGCCTTTCCAGGCCGTTTTGCTAGAACCATGCAGACTTCAGGGCTGGTCCCCGTTCGCTCGTCACTACTGAGGGAATCTCGGTTGATTTCTTTTCCTCTGGTTACTTAGATATTTCAGTTCACCAGGTTCGCCTCCAGCACCTATGTATTCAGTACTGGATACTGCCGAAGCAGTGGGTTTCCCCATTCGGACATCTCCGGGTCAATGTCTGTTGCCGACTCACCGGAGCTTTTCGCAGGCTGCCACGTCCTTCATCGCCTCTGACCGCCAAGGCATCCACCGTGTGCGCTTATTCGCTTGACCATATAACCCCAAGTCGCCTCAGGGTTAAACGTTGCACGAATAGTTCAACGATTAACTTCAATAAGAGTCCTTCCGGACTCCGCCTTAGCCTCTACGACACGTCTTGATGACAGAATTCGTCTCAAACGCTCGCTACTTCCCATGTTTTCAAAGAACACGATGCCGGCCTCAAAGCCAGATCGATAAAATTGCTGTGTGCGCTGTCATTCCACTGCCGGCCCAACTGGTGGAGCCAGTCGGGATCGAACCGACGACCCCCTGCTTGCAAAGCAGGTGCTCTCCCAGCTGAGCTATGGCCCCGTGAAATTGGTGGGTCTAGGAGGACTCGAACCTCCGACCTCACCCTTATCAGGGGTGCGCTCTAACCACCTGAGCTACAGACCCAGGCCGGATCACGTGATGTGGAATGCAGGAAACTTGTGCGGACGCCTGCAAAGGCGACTCGTCATGCTCAAAAGGAGGTGATCCAGCCGCACCTTCCGATACGGCTACCTTGTTACGACTTCACCCCAGTCATGAATCACACCGTGGCAAGCGTCCTCCCGAAGGTTAGACTACCTGCTTCTGGTGCAACCCACTCCCATGGTGTGACGGGCGGTGTGTACAAGGCCCGGGAACGTATTCACCGCAGCAATGCTGATCTGCGATTACTAGCGATTCCGACTTCACGGAGTCGAGTTGCAGACTCCGATCCGGACTAGGATGGGGTTTCTGGGATTGGCTCCGCCTCGCGGCCTCGCGACCCTCTGTCCCCACCATTGTAGTACGTGTGTAGCCCTGGCCGTAAGGGCCATGATGACTTGACGTCATCCCCACCTTCCTCCGGTTTGTCACCGGCAGTCTCCTTAGAGTTCCCGACATTACTCGCTGGCAACTAAGGACAAGGGTTGCGCTCGTTGCGGGACTTAACCCAACATCTCACGACACGAGCTGACGACAGCCATGCAGCACCTGTCTCAGTGTTCCCGAAGGCACCAATCCATCTCTGGAAAGTTCACTGGATGTCAAGGCCAGGTAAGGTTCTGCGCGTTGCATCGAATTAAACCACATACTCCACCGCTTGTGCGGGCCCCCGTCAATTCCTTTGAGTTTCAGTCTTGCGACCGTACTCCCCAGGCGGCGAACTTAACGCGTTAGCTTCGACACTGAGCTCCTAGTTGAGCCCAACGTCCAGTTCGCATCGTTTAGGGCGTGGACTACCAGGGTATCTAATCCTGTTTGCTCCCCACGCTTTCGTGCCTCAGTGTCAGTGCTGGTCCAGGTGGCCGCCTTCGCCACAGATGTTCCTCCCGATCTCTACGCATTTCACTGCTACACCGGGAATTCCACCACCCTCTACCGCACTCTAGTCCGCCAGTATCCACCGCAATTCCCAGGTTGAGCCCGGGGCTTTCACGGCAGACTTAACGAACCACCTACGCACGCTTTACGCCCAGTAATTCCGAGTAACGCTTGCACCCTTCGTATTACCGCGGCTGCTGGCACGAAGTTAGCCGGTGCTTATTCTTTGGGTACCGTCATTCCCATCGGGTATTAACCAACAGGTTTTCTTCCCCAACAAAAGTGCTTTACAACCCGAAGGCCTTCTTCACACACGCGGCATGGCTGGATCAGGCTTGCGCCCATTGTCCAATATTCCCCACTGCTGCCTCCCGTAGGAGTCTGGACCGTGTCTCAGTTCCAGTGTGGCTGATCATCCTCTCAGACCAGCTACGGATCGTCGCCTTGGTGGGCCTTTACCCCGCCAACTAGCTAATCCGACATCGGCTCATCCAATCGCGCAAGGCCTTGCGGTCCCCTGCTTTCACCCTCAGGTCGTATGCGGTATTAGCGTAAGTTTCCCTACGTTATCCCCCACGACTGGGTAGATTCCGATGTATTCCTCACCCGTCCGCCACTCGCCACCCAGGGAGCAAGCTCCCCTGTGCTGCCGTTCGACTTGCATGTGTTAGGCCTGCCGCCAGCGTTCACTCTGAGCCAGGATCAAACTCTTCAGTTAAAGCTAAAAA
>NZ_KZ679115.1 GCF_003024235.1 Arenimonas caeni
CACCCCCACATCGGCACTCGGCGAATCCCAACGTGCGTATTCCGCGCAAATCGGCCACCCAGTCCAGCTGAAACCGGCCACCCAGTCCACGGGAATCCGGCCACCCGGAGCGCAGCGACGCCGGGGGTAATTGATGTTTACTCCGACTCTGTCTCGTGCGTCAATTTTGGCTTGTGTTTACGTAGCGATTCTCCTTTCAAATGGATCTGGTGAGCGTGGTGGACGACCCGGTCGAGGATGGCGTCGGCCAAGGTAGGATCACCAAGGGAGTCATGCCAGTGGGCCACCGGTAGCTGGCTGGTGATGATCGTAGAGCGTGTCTGGTACCGGTCATCCAAGAGCTCCAGGAGATCTCGTCGGCGATCATCATCCAGTAGCGCCAGTCCCCAATCATCGAGTAGCAGAACATCGACCTTGGCGAGTTTTTCCATGAGCTTGGGATAGCGGCCATCACCATGCGACAGGGCGAGTTCTTCAAACAGGCGGGGGAGTCGATAATACAGGGCCGTGCTTCCCTGGCGGCAGGCCGTGTTGGCGAGGGCACAGGCAAGATAGGTCTTGCCCACGCCGGTCGGGCCGGTGAGGAGGATGTTCTGGTGTCGCTGGATCCAGGCACCGGTCAAGAGCTCCCGGAACAAGGCCTTGTCCAGTCCGCGGGGATGGCGGTAATCGACATCCTCAGGAACGGCGGGTTGTTTGAGTAGGGCGCGTCGCAGCCGGCTGCTGGTCAGGCGGTTTTGTCGCTCGGCCTGTTCCCGGTCAAGCAGGAGCCCAAGGCGTTCTTCGAAGGTCATGGCTCCTACATCGGGGAGCAGCGTCTGCTCGGCTAAGGCTTGGGCCATACCATGCAGCCGTAAGCGGGTCAGGGTGTCATAAGTGGGGTGGTTCAGCATACGGCCTCCTGTCAGTGGTAATAGTCGGCGCCACGCAGGTTGGCGTGGTCGGCGGGAAGATTGGATTGCGTGGGCTTGCGAGGCTGACGATCCATGTGGTTCTTGAGGATGGAATTCAGGCTCCGCCAGCTGATGGATTGCANATTCAGGCTCCGCCAGCTGATGGATTGCAGCTGGATAGCGCGATCGCAGGCGGCTTCGAGCCGATCCGCTCCATAGGCTTTCTCCAGGCGCAAAATGCCAAGGGCGGCGCGATATGCCTGCTGCGGATGACGGCGGGAACGCAGGAGATGGTCGATGGCCGCCTGCGTGTGGGGACCGATGCGATGAGCCCAGTCGAGGAAGCGCTGCGCATTCCATCCGGCAACCTTCTGATGCGGTGGAGCAAGATGAACGTCCTGGGTGCTGTGCTGCCCCTTGGTGAAAGAACGAGGATGGCTGGCAACGCGCTCTCCCCTGTGGAAGATCTCCACGGTGGTGGTTGTGTATCGGGCATCCAGCTTCTGGCGGGCAAATCGGTAGGGAACCGAGTAGTAATGACCGGCGATCTCGACGTGGTAATCGATGCCGGCGGTGACCACCTTCCATTCGGCAAACTCATGACGGATGACGGGCAGCGGCTTCAAGGCTGGCTGATCCACCGCCAGGAAGACACTTTGGCGGGAGCCCGGCAGCTTCTGGAAGGGATGCGCATTCAATGCCACCACGAGGGGGCGGATAGCGGCGTTGAGCTCCCCCAAGCTGAAGAACTCCCGGTGCCGAAGACGCGCCAAAATCCAGCGCTGCGCCAGGAGAACTCCGGCCTCGACCTTCGCTTTATCCCGCGGTTTTCGTACCCGTGCCGGCAAGATCGCCGTATCATAGTGACGCGCCAGATCCTGGTAGCTGGGATGGATCTCCGGCTCATAGAAGCTTGGGTGGAGTACGCCACTTTTGAGGTTGTCGGGCACGAGCAATTCCGGCACCCCACCCAGAAATTCAAAGCAGCGAACATGAGAAGCAATCCAGTCGGCCAGTCCTTGCGTCCACGTCGCCTCGACGTAGGTGTAATTCGACGCCCCCAGCACCGCAAGAAAGATCTGTGCCTGCCGAATCTCTCCCGTACGCGGATTGATGATCGGCGCGGTCTGCCCGCTGTAGTCCACAAAGAGCCGTTCTCCCGGGACATGCCGTTGGCGGAGTGTTACCGGCAAGGTTTTGGCGTAGGCACGATAATGTTCACAGAAGGCGCTGTATTGATACCCATCGGGATGTTGCTCCCGGTATTCCTGCCAGAGCAGTTGCAGAGTAACGCCTTTGCGCCGCATCTCCTGGTGAATGACCGACCAATCCGGCTCCGATCGATGCGCCTGAGACGGCGGCAGAGGCGGAAACAAGAGACGCTCCAGATTCTGTTCCGTCAGCTCTGGAGGTAGCGGCCAGCTAAGGCCTACCGCCAGAGCGCGCCGAAGATACTCAGTGACCGTGGACCGGCTGACGCCAATGGCGCGCGCGATCTCTCTCTTGGAGAGGTGATTGTTACAGTGTAACCGCAAAACTTCCGTAATCTTCCGCATGGGTAACCTCGTATTGGGCATGGCAGTCCTCGACAAAAATGCCTTAGACCGCCGGGGTTACCCCGCACGTCGCTTTCCCCTCCTCAGGTGGCCGAATTCCCGTGGAATGGGTGGCCGGTTTGCGGTGGAACAGGTGGCTGGTTTGCCGTGGAATCAGTGGCCGATTTCATGTGGAATACGCA
>NZ_KZ679116.1 GCF_003024235.1 Arenimonas caeni
GACGGGAGTTTCCTTACGGATTAGTTAGGCCTCATCAGGATCGGGCTCTCGAGGAACCCTGTCCCATGGCCCGCCTACATAGTCGCGCCAAGCCTGCCACCCGCGAGGCAGATCCGCCACTTCCGCTACGGTCTTGTCGCGCTCATACGCACACCCTAGGCAGACGATGAGCCCATGTGCGCTGTCGTTGGTTGTCGTACACATGAACTGCCAGTCGCCATCCTCGTCGTGGGTTACCAGCAACACCGGGTAGTTCTCTCGTAGGACACGAGTGGTGGTGAACGCCAAAGTATTTATCGGGTCTGCGAAAGGCCACTCGGATTCAGGGAACGAATGCAGATGTGCGACGACGGTGGACATGAGGCCTAACGCCTGAGTTAAGCCGCGTCGCGGAGCGACGTCGGCTTGAATGATTGGTTAGGGCTGACGCCCACAGTACGCAACCGCAGTAACTGTCCTGTACAACGGCTCCCATCGCTCCATCACTTCCATTTCTTCGTACCTGATCTCTGAAAGTCGGAATCTGTCAGCAGCACAAAGATCTTCGACGCCCTGGCGCAGCAGCTTTTCCAGCGCCCACTCAGGCTCCATAGACTTGCCGTTGTAACGAACCAAGTAGCTGCCGTCCTCTCGGTCTATTGCGGAGAACCCTTGGTCGTACTGTCCCTTCGCGATCCTGTAGCTGCACCCAGCAACTAGGACTGTCGAAAGCAAGATAGCGATTCGCAGCCGCATTAGTCAGCCCTAACACCTGAGTTAAGCCGCGCCGCGAAGCGGCGTCGGCTTGGACGAATTGTTAGGCCCCACGCGACGGGCCCTGGGTTGCACCCAACCGGTTGATCTTGGCATCAAAGGCGGCGAGCAGGCCCAGAAGTGTATCGGCCTCGTCCGCTCCATCAAGGTTGCGAACTGCAGCCCCGGCAACGTGGCTGGATCCGGGCAACTCGTTGCTTGCAACAGCCGCGCGCGCGTTGGGAAGGAAAACGTGCCCCAGCCACTGCTCAAACGACACTTGGCCGTAACCGAACGCCGAAGAAACCCCGGCTGGCAAAGTTGGCTCACCAACGAGATAACGGAGCCGGCGGAGTTCGGCTTCGATGTTGTCGAGGAGTTCCGTGAGCGACTGCTGTTGCATCGTGGGGCCTAACACCTGAGTTAAGGCGCGTCGCGGAGCGACGTCGGCTTGAATG
>NZ_KZ679117.1 GCF_003024235.1 Arenimonas caeni
CGGCGTAGCCGGTGGCCATGCCGTGCAGGCGCAGCGCCTTGAACGCCGCCATCAGCTCAGTCATGGGCCACCTCCGGACGCAGGTGGTCGTAGCGGGCGGTGTCGGCCAGCGGCGCGGTGGTCACGGTCAGGGCGGTTTCCACCCGCTCGGGCGGCGGCCCTTCGTGCAGCCGCGCCAGCAGGTTCAAGACGTGCTCGGCGCTGGGCCGGCCCGATTCCAGCGCCAGTTCCACCGCCACCAGCACCGCCTCCAGCCCGAACCGCGGCACCGCCGCCAGCACCTGCGCCATCACCCGGTCGCCGCCGGCGCGGCGCAGCAGGTGCCGGCTCAGCTGCCGTAGCGGCTCGGGCAACTCCACGAACGGCGCGCCGTTGCGCAGCGCCCCGGGCTTACGCTCAATCAGCGGCACGTAATGCCGCCAGTCGTAGACCACCCGGTCCCGGTCCAGCACCCGGGCATGCTCGGCCACGACCTGGCGGTTGGCCACCACCTTCACCCGCTCCGGGTACAGGTGCACCACCACCCGGTGCCCGGCCAGGGCGCAGGGCACCGAATAGCGGTTGCGCGCCACCGTCACCAGGCAGGTGCTCGACACCCGGGCTTCGGCCTCGACATAGCCGTCGAACGCCACCGGCACCGGCATCAGCTCGGGCTGCTCCAGCGCCAGCGCCTCGGCGATGCTCATGTCCCGGCAGTCCGGGTGCGGCGCCGTCCAGCCTTGCGTGCACTGTGTAGCCAGCCAGACGTTCAACTCGGCAAAGCTGGCCCAGCGCTGTTCCTGCGCCCGCTGCCAGATGCGCCGGCGGCCATCGAGCACGCCTTTCTCGACCCGGCCCTTCTCCCAGCCCGACGCCACGTTGCAGAAGTCCGGCTCGAACAGATAGTGCGTCGCCATCGCCAGGAACCGGTTGTTCACCTTGCGCGCCCGGTCCGGCCGCGGCGTCTTGTCCACCGCCGTCTTCATGTTGTCGTAGATGCCCCGGCGCGGCACGCCGCCCAGGCCCGTCAGGCACCGAAGGTGCGCGTCGAACAGCATCTCGTGGCCTTGGCCGGGGTAGGCCACCAGCCAGAACGCCCGGCTGGCGCACAGCTTCATGTGCGCCAC
>NZ_KZ679118.1 GCF_003024235.1 Arenimonas caeni
GCGCTTACTTGATGATCTTGGCAACCACGCCGGCGCCGACGGTGCGGCCACCCTCGCGGATCGCGAAGCGCAGGCCCTCGTCCATCGCGATCGGCGCGATCAGGGTGACCTGCATCTTCACGTTGTCGCCCGGCATCACCATCTCCACGCCTTCCGGCAGCTGGCAGGCGCCAGTCACGTCGGTCGTGCGGAAATAGAACTGCGG
The DNA here is from genome assembly GCF_003024235.1 of Arenimonas caeni. GTDB lineage: Bacteria > Pseudomonadota > Gammaproteobacteria > Xanthomonadales > Xanthomonadaceae > Arenimonas > Arenimonas caeni. Next base: position 206 of record NZ_KZ679118.1, read on the forward strand.
ACGGTAGCCCTTGAAGAACGGGGTGTGGCGGCCGCCCTCGTCCTTCGACAGCACGTACACCTCGGCCTCGAACTCCGTGTGCGGAGAGATCGAACCCGGCTTGCACAGCACCTGGCCACGCTCGACTTCGTCACGCTTCGTGCCGCGCAGCAGCAAACCGGCATTGTCGCCCGCCTGGCCCTGGTCGAGCAGCTTGCGGAACATCTCCACGCCGGTGACCGTCGTCTTGACCGTCGGGCGGATGCCCACGATCTCGATTTCGTCGCCCACCTTGATGATGCCGCGCTCGATGCGGCCCGTCACCACCGTGCCGCGGCCCGAGATCGAGAACACGTCCTCGACCGGCATCAGGAACGGCTTGTCCACGTCGCGCTGCGGCTCCGGGATGTACGAGTCGAGAGCGTCAACCAGCTTGATGATCGCCGGAACGCCGATCTCCGACTGGTCGCCCTCGAGCGCCTTGAGCGCCGAACCCTTGATGATCGGGGTGTCGTCGCCGGGGAAGTTGTACTTGCTCAGCAGCTCGCGGATTTCCATCTCCACCAGCTCCAGCAGCTCGGCGTCGTCCACCATGTCCGCCTTGTTCATGAACACGACGATGTAGGGGACGCCCACCTGGCGGGCCAGCAGGATGTGCTCGCGGGTCTGCGGCATCGGGCCGTCAGCGGCCGAGCACACCAGGATCGCGCCGTCCATCTGCGCCGCACCCGTGATCATGTTCTTCACGTAGTCGGCGTGGCCCGGGCAATCGACGTGCGCGTAGTGGCGGGTCGGGCTCTCGTACTCGACGTGCGAGGTCGAGATCGTGATGCCGCGGGCCTTCTCTTCCGGCGCCTTGTCGATCGCGTCGTAGGCATGGAACTGGCCACCGAAGCGCTCGGC
>NZ_KZ679119.1 GCF_003024235.1 Arenimonas caeni
TGCTGGTCAATTTTCAGCGCGCCTCAACAGTCGTGCTGCATTGCGGGAGCGGACTGCGCGATGCCGCTTGACACTCGAGTAACCTATCGGTTACATGTAACCCTAAGGTTACACATCAAACCGGAGGCGACCCCATGAAAGACGATTTCGAAACCGCCGACCGGCACGCCCAGGGCCGCGCCATCATGGCGCCCTTCCTGGGCCTGCTGGTCCTGTTGATGCAGCAGGGCATCTTCTTCGCCTGGGACTGGGGCAGCCAATCGCTGGTGCAGATCCTGGTCTGGCTGGGCTTTGCCGTGCTCATGCTCCTGCTGCTGCTGACGGGCGGCGGCTGGTTCCTGTCGAAGCGCGTGCGCGGCCTGGCGAACGATGAAGTGACGCGGGCCAACCGCCAGCGCGGCATCACCATCGGCTTCGTGGTGGCCATGGTCACCGGCTTCCTGGTCTGGGCGGTCTCGCCCTTCGAGCCGCTGCATGCCCAGCGTGCCGCCAACCTCATCGTCAGCATGGGCCTGGGCTGCGCCTTCCTCGCCTATGGCATCGCGGAAATGGTGACGACCCATGCCGGCGACGCTTGAAAACCACATCGGCCGCTTCCGCGAGCAGCGCGGCTGGACCCAGGCGCAGCTGGCCGAGGCGATGGGCGTCAGCCGCAAGACCGTGAACACGGTGGAGAACGGGGTGTTCTGCCCCTCGGTGGTGGTGGCGTTGAAGTTCGCCGCGGCGTTGGGACAGCCGGTCGAAGCCCTGTTCCGCCTGCCGGATCGGCAGGCGGAGTAGGGAAGCGCGAGTTGCCCTGGGCGGATCAGCGGATGAAGGGGCTCGTCTCCAGTGTTGATGCGCGACGAAAATTGACCCCCCCTGCGCGTTGAGAATTGACCAGGGCATGGACCGGGGGATTC
>NZ_KZ679120.1 GCF_003024235.1 Arenimonas caeni
TGACGGGAGTTTCCTTACGGATTAGTTAGATCCGGCCGGCTTAAGCTCGAAGCCAGGAACCGGTTTAGTCTCGATGTACTTGGGGTGATAGAGGTCCATATAAATGAGCGACTTTCGCTCGCCGCACACCACCTCAAACTCGTCGACATGAAAGCCGTAGATCCCATCTCCGCGGCTACCAAGTCGCTTGTAGGCAGCTCGCTGCCCGTTGGGGCACGTCAAGCTCGCAAGATAGTTCTTCTGACCAGTTGGGCCCTGGGTCCGGACTGGGTTCTCCCAGCTTCCCAGAGGGTGTTTTGCGATTTCTTCCGCCGAGACGTTGGGCGGCTCCCAGCTCGGATCGAATCGCTTCATCCTTGCGATGGGATCGAATTCGGGTGAGTCCGGGTGGCTCTTGTCTACAGCCACGACTTGCGAGGCTGTAAGACAAAGCACCATGAAAGTTAGTGCGCGGAGAAACGTCGTCATGGATCTAACGCCTGAGTTAAGCCGCGTGCCGAAGGCACGTCGGCTTGAATGAGTAAAAAGGAAAC
>NZ_KZ679121.1 GCF_003024235.1 Arenimonas caeni
CGACGCGGCTTAACTCAGGCGTTAGGGCTCATGCATATGTTCTCGCTAGCTGCCGCACTTTTCCTTGCAAGTTTCCCGGTGCACGCGGTTTGCCTAGAAGAGCGTCCTTCTGTGGCTGTAGAAGCCAGAAGCGCCAGATCCGTGGTTGTCGGCTCGGTGGCCGCGCAGCACGTGATACGCGATCCTTCGGATCCTGAAGGGTCCTTGGCGACGGTGTACATATTCACCGTTGCCGAGACACTAGTTGGGGAGCAGCCCGACTCCCCGATTCACGTCTGGAGTGACAACGATAGCTCACGCTTTTCGATGGACCCGAGCGCTAGGTATCTGCTGTTCCTCACTATTGACGAGGAAGGATTCTGGCGGGTCGATAACTGCGGTAGCTCTGAGGAGTACGATCCGCAGAGCAAGACCTTGTCACTCATCGGATCACTCGATGAGCCCTAACTAATCCGTAAGGAAACTCCCGTC
>NZ_KZ679122.1 GCF_003024235.1 Arenimonas caeni
CGGGCACCGGCAAGACGCACCTGGCCACGGCGCTGGGCGTGGAGGCGGTGGGCCGGCACGGCAAGCGGGTTAGGTTCTTCAGCACCATCGAGCTGGTGAACGCCTTGGAGCAGGAGAAGGTGGCCGGCAAGGCCGGCCGCCTGGCCAACCAACTGCTGAACCTGGACCTGGTGGTCCTGGACGAGCTGGGCTACTTGCCCTTCAGCCAGGCCGGCGGGGCGCTGCTGTTCCACCTGCTGTCGAAGCTGTACGAGCACACCAGCGTGGTGATCACGACCAACCTGGTGTTCGCCGAGTGGGCCAACGTCTTCATCGACGCCAAGATGACCACGGCGCTGCTGGATCGGCTGACCCACCACTGCCACATCGTCGAAACCGGGAACGACTCCTACCGGTTCCGGCACAGCAG
>NZ_KZ679123.1 GCF_003024235.1 Arenimonas caeni
AAAATTATATTGACTTTCCAAGGAAGTTATGAATCCTGTTTAGACTTCTTTAAGTGTTCCAGTTGAAACTAAAACATAAAGACAAATGATAATAATTACCATCAATATTAAGACTCAAACAGACCGAATAAGATACAACGTTTCAAGCCAACTTGATTTAACATAAGATACCTACTATGCAATTATAAACTGAGACCGAACAGGATTCGGGGATAGAAAATAATTATTGCCAGATATGTTGAATTGTGATACAGGATAGACCAGTCCTGACTTCATGCAACTTTCATGCCAAGTTATATTAGCTGAGGATAATGTGAGAGATAACGATATAGACTAAAGATTACAGAAGCCTAGTTGCCTTTGAGGTTGTCCCGAATC
>NZ_KZ679124.1 GCF_003024235.1 Arenimonas caeni
AGCGGCTCGCACTCGGCCACGGGCAGTCCGTAGGCCGCCAGGATGCGCGAACACAGCCACTCGTTCTCGATGGAATGGCCCAGGTCGAGCTTCATGTTGCCGACCAGGCCCATCGGCAGCTTCAGGATGTGCGTCGTCGGCGTCGAGCCGTGGGGCAGGCACCAGCGGCCGTCGATCCAGGCCAGCGCGGTCTTCTCCTGGGCGCCGGCGATGGAGATGCGGAAGTCGTCGTCTTCCACCGGCATCGCGCCGGCCATCGCCGGCGGGGCCACGGTGCCGCGCAGGAGGGCGGCCACCTCGTGTTCGCCCAGCGGCGTGGCATCAAGCGTGCGCACGTC